>JBOHEO010000017.1:0-26514 GCA_050701055.1 Pseudonocardia sp.
CGGGTGACATTCGCGTACCGGGCAGAATCAAGCCACCCGCCGATCGCGAGCCCGTAGCCGTCACCGTCTGGAGCGACATCGCTGAATCGTTCGAAAATCTCTCGTGGACTCAACTCCGAAGATGCACGCATCCGCGACCTGGGCAAGATCACCCTGTACCGGATGGGCGCGAAGGCCGAGTACGAGGAGCGGTTCCCGACGGCGGGCCGCTGTTGACGAAGAAGGCCAACCTCGACCTGGTGGCCGACCACTGGGACGACCTGCTCCGCCTCGCCGGGTCGCTGAAGTACGGGCATGCCACCGCCTCGCTGATCGTGGGCAAACTCTCCGCGTCCTCCCGGCAGAACGCGCTGGCCGCCGCGTTGAAGGAGTACGGGGCGATCCGCAGGACGATCTACGCGGCGAAGTACCTGTCCGATCCGGTGTACCGGCGCAAGATCGCCCGGCAGCTGAACCGGGGCGAGTCCATCCACGCCCTGCGCCGCCAGCTCCACTACACCCGCGAGGGCAAGGTCGCCCGGCGTCAGCCCGAGCAGCAAAACGCGCAGGCGTGGTGCCTGACGCTGGTGACCAATGCGGTCATCTGCTGGCACACCGAGTATCTGGGCCTGGCCGTCGGTGAACTGCGCGAAGCGGGCCGCGAGGTGGACGCCGAGGTCCTGGCACACATCTCCCCGGCCCGCAGCTCCGCGGTCAACTACTACGGCTCCATCACCGTCGACTACGAGCGGGAACTCGCCCAGCTCGACGACCAGGGGCACCGGCCGCTGCGGACCGTGGTGGTGGACGAGCCCGGCGCCGGCCTGTAACCGCAGCCGGTCCCGGCGGTGGGTACGGTGATGGCCGCACTCAGAGGAGAAGCGGCTGGGCGGCGGTGGGCGGGCCAGCCCACGGGGACGTAGGCGCGGACGAAGCGAGTACCGACGCAGGTCCTCGTCTGTGTCGCGCCCCGCGGAAAAATGCGCGCTGTCGGACGTGCCGAGAGAGCACCACAAACGACGGGCGCAGTCAGTAGGCTGCGCCGGGTGAACAGTGCACTTGGACCTGCCAGCGCCTTCCGCCTGATCATCACCGGGGGAGGCACTGGGGGCCATACCTACCCCGCGCTCACCGCGATCCGCACGCTTCAGGAGCGACTATCGGCCGAGGGCGGGACCCTCGACGTGCTGTGGATCGGCACGGCTGACGGCCTGGAGGCGCGAGTCGCACCGGCCGAGGGGATCGCGTTCGCCACCGTCGCCACGGGTAAGGTCCGCAGGTCCAGCAACCCGCTCAAGATGATGTCCGCGGCGAACGTGAAGGACATGGCCCGGGTCCCGCTCGGCGTGGCGCAGGCGAGGAAACTGGTTGCCAACTTCCGGCCGGACGTCGTGCTTGCCACCGGTGGGTACGTGGCCGTCCCCGCCGGCCTGGCGGCCCGTCTGTGCCGTCGCCCGCTGGTGCTACACGAGCAGACCGTGCGCCTGGGGCTGGCGAACCGGAAGCTGGCGAGCTCGGCGACACGGATCGCGGTGGCCTCGGAGTCGACGTTGCTGATGCTGCCGGAGGCGGTGCGCGGCCATGCGGTGGTCACCGGGAACCCCGTGCGCCCGCAGATGCTGACCGGGCATGCGGACAAGGCAGTCGAGGTGCTGGGGTTGCACGGCTTCGACCGGCGGCTGCCGACGGTGTACGTCACCGGCGGCGCTCAGGGTGCCCAGCAGATCAACGGCGTCGTCCGTGACGCGCTGGAGTGGCTGCTGGAACGCGCGAACGTGATCCATCAGTGCGGCCCGGACAACGCTGGGGGCCTGCGGGTGCATGCGGCCGTGCTGCCCGCGCAGTTGCTCGGCCGGTATTACCTCACCGGATTCGTCGGCCCGGAGCTCCCCGACGTCTTGGCGCTCGCGGACGTCGTGGTCTCCCGCAGCGGGGCCGGCACGCTCGCCGAGGTGACCGCGCTGGGCAAGCCCGCGGTGTTTATCCCGCTCGCCACATCGGCCGGGAACGAGCAGGCGCACAACGCCCGCCACCTGGAAGAGGCCGGGGCTGCCGTCGCCCTGCTCGGCGACGTCACCGCCGACCGGCTCAAGGACGCGGTGGGCCCGCTGCTCACCGACCCCGCGCGGCGGGAGGCGATGGCCGAGCGGGCCCGGGAGCACGGAAGGCCGGACGCGGCGGACAGGCTCGTGGACGTGATCCTGTCCGCCGCATCCGGCTGACCCGCGCAAGGGGTCACAGGCGGCTTCCGCCGGTATGGAGCGCCGTGGCGGCCTCGATCAGTACGGCGCACTCGTTGAACGCCTCGTCGTCCTGGCCCATCGGGTCGGGGACGTCGCGATCGCCGAGGTAGAGGCCGAGCTTGTGCGCGTATCGCTCGCCGCTGATCGCATGGAGCGTTTCGAGGACGGCGGCGTCCATGGCCAGAACGTCGTCCGCCCAGTCCAGCATGTCCAGGGTTATCTGCTGCCCGCGGTGGTGGGTGAGGTCGTGTCCGAGGCGGCGGGCGGCGTTGATCATGGACGGGTTGGCGGGCTGGTCCTGCCATCTGCCGATCAGGCCGGCGGAGCGGACCGTCACGGCCGGGCCGCTCCGGCGGGTGAGCGTGATCTGGGCGAACGGGCTGCGGCAGTAGTTTCCCAGGCACACGGTCAGCAGCTTGCGCATCACGAGCCTCCGGCGGACTTGAGGGCCTGGTCGAGGGCGGTCACCACGTGGTGGATGTCCGTCTCGGTGAGGTGCTGGTGGAAGGGCAAACTCAGGATCTCCGTGCCTGCCTGCTCGGTGGCCGGGAGGGATCGCCGCCAGGTGGCGAAGGCGGGCTGGAGATGGTTGGGCGGGTAGTGGACGCCTACCCCGATGTCGTGGGCCCGCAGGTCGGCGAACGCCTGGTCCCGGTGGGGCGCCGGTAGGCGGATCTGGCACAGGTGCGGCACCGCGTGGTCGACATCGACATCGACGAGTTGCACGCCGTCCAGGGCCGCGAGGGCATCCCGGTAGGTGCGCCACAGGCTGCGGCGGGTGTGCTCGGTGGTGTCGAAGCGGTCGAGCTGGGCCAGGCCGATAGCCGCGTTGATACCTGAGAGCTGGTAGCGCAGGCCGAAGCTGTCCACGCGGTAGGTGGTCGTGTTCGCGCGCTCGCCCTGGGACTGGGCGACACCGAGGAGCCGCAGCCGACGAATGCTGTCGGCTTCCTGCGGAGAGCGGGGGATGACCATGCCGCCCTGGCCGCAGGTCAGGTTCTTGATCGGCCCGAACGAGAAGCAGGTCAACACGCCGGTCGCCCCCACCCGGCGGGTGCCGATGCGGGAGCCGAAGGCATGCGCGGCGTCCTCGACGACGGCGATCCCGCGTGCGTCCAGCTCGTACTGGACGGCGGAGAGGTCGATGGCCCTGCCCCCGAACAGGACAGGGACGACGGCGGCCGTGGCAGTGCTGACCGCCTCCATGACGAGCTGGCCGTTCACGCACAGCGTGGCGGGGTCGATGTCGACGAACCGCGGGGTGGCGCCGACGGCGAGAATCGCCTGGACGGTGGCGCAGAACGTCATGGACGGCACGATCACCTCGTCACCGGGGCCCACCCCGGCGGCGAGCAGGGCGGCGTGGAGGGCCGCGGTGCCGGAGGCTACGGACACGGCGTCGGACACGCCGAGGAAGCCGGCGATCTGGCGCTCGAACTCCTCGGTGACGTCGGTGTGTCCGTACTGCCCTGACTCCAGGACCCGGGCTACCGCTGCGACCTCCTGCCCGTACAGGTACGGGCAGGCGTTGCGCCCCGCGTCCGGCCTCGGCGATGCGGGCACCACTGCTCCTCCTTTCGCATCGGCCGTGAGCCCCAGCTCGGCGGCATCGCCGACTGCCAGGGTCTCGACGTAGTTGGTCAGGAACACACCGGTCCGGTACGTGAGGCGGTCGTGGTCGACCGGCAGGCCGAACAGGCCGTTGACCATTTGGCCGACGAGATCCGCTCCGGCGGCTTCGGTCAGGGGGAAGCCGCCCGCGATGCGGACGTTCAGTTCCGTGATCGTGACCGTGCCGTCGTCGGAGATGAACCCTTGGACGCAGCAGACCCCTTGGGCCCGGACGGCGTCCAGCGTCTTCACGACCAGGTCCCTCACGGTGGGGTCGTCGAACGTGCTGGAGACCGCGGCAAGGCCGGCCTTCACCAGATCCCGGCGGCGCAGGATGGCCGAGGCGTATCCGGTGCGGTCGACCAGGCAGTCCGCGGTGAACTCGGTACCGTGGAGCCGCTCCTGCACCACTGGCTCCGGGACGAGCTCGCACAGCAGGCGCGCGTGCTCGCGCCGGTCCACGAAGTGCACGTTCTGCGCTCCATGGCCACGCCGGGGCTTGACGACCAGCTCCGTTCCGTCGGGAACCTGGTCGATCGCCTCGGGACGCCAGGTGCGAGGGGTCGCGATGCCGTGCTCGGTCAGCACCTCGTGGAAGACGGCCTTGTCGATGCAGGCACGCACCGACGCGGCATCCGGGAGCCACAGCCGCACACCGTCGGCGTCCAATTGGGGTGCCATGTCCACCAGCGGCGGGATGTCGTTCTCGATGCCGGCCACGACCGCGTCCACGGCCAGGTCCCGGCACAGCTTGGCCATGGCGCCCGGGTAGGCGGGGTCGCCTGCGAGGGGGATCACCTGGGACATGACGTCGGGCAGCAGGAATCCGGGGGCGAGAGGGTTCGCGTCGGCGGCGACGACCTTGTGGCCCCGGCGGGTGAGGCTGCGGGTCAGGCCGAAGCCCGGGTTGGCGCCGACACCGGTTACGAGGATGCGGCGCGGGGTGTGCTGGTCAGTGGGCATGGGTTTCCTCCCCGGCGGGTGCGAGCGTGACCGTGGTGGCGCGGGCCGCGTGCGGGTTGCGCATCAGCGGCGCCCACCGGTCGGCGTTACGCCGGTACCAGTCGATGGTCTCGGCGAGGCCTTCCTCGAAGTCGCGCTCCGGCCGGTAGCCGAGGGCGGCGAGCTTGTCCCAGGTCATGGAGTACCGGATGTCGTTCGACCGCCGGTCGGGCACGTAGACGACCGAGTCCCAGCCGGCGCCGCACAGGCGCAGGATGTGGTCGGTCAGCTCCTTGCTCGTGAAGTCGGTGCCGCCGCCGATGTTGTAGACCTCGCCCGGCACGCCGGCGCGCAGGACGAGGTCGATGCCGGCGCAGTTGTCCTCCACGTGCAGCCAGTTCCGCACATGCTGGCCCTGGCCGTGGAGGGTGACCTGCCGGCCTTGAAGGAGCCGGGTGGCGAACAGGGGGATGATCTTCTCGGGGTGCTGGTAGGGGCCGTAGTTGTTCGAGCTGCGCGTGACGCACACCGGGACGCCGTAGGTGTGGAAGTAGCTCAGCGCGACCAGATCGCTGGCGGCCTTCGACGCGGCATACGGGACGGTCGGGCGCAGCGGGTCGGCCTCGGTGGCAGATCCCTGCGGCAGCGGCCCGTAGACCTCGTCCGTCGAGACGTGCACGAACTTCGCGATGCCGTGCCGCATGGCCGGATCCGCGAGGGTCTGCGTGCCGAGCACGTTCGTCGACAGGAACGCGCCGGCGGCGAAGAACGAGCGGTCGACGTGGGACTCCGCGGCGAGGTGGACGATCGCCGTGTGCTCCCGCACGAGCGTGTCGACCAGCTCGGCGTCGAGGATGTCGCCGTGGACGAACGTCAGCTTCGGGCTGAGGAATGCCGCGCCGAGGTTCTCAATGTGTCCCGCATAGGTGAGGGTGTCGAGGACGGTCACCTGGGCGATGTCGCCAGCCCGCAGGATGCGCTTGACGAAGTGCGAGCCGATGAACCCGGCCCCGCCGGTGACGAGCACTTTGTCCATGGATGCCTCCGGGGAGGTGCGAGCAGCGGGATGGCTGGGTGTGCCGCCCGTCTGCGAGAACCACCGTGACGGACGGGCGGCCGGGCTGGGATTGGCCCGGCGCGCATCCGCATACGGTGTGCGGAACCGGCACAACGTGTGCGCCTGTACGCCCTACCGGCCTGTGCACGACGGCGCTACCATCGTCCTTCCCGCCAACGCGCAGGAGGTCCCCGTGGGCCAGAACACGACGGACTTAGGAGCCCTGATCCGCGGCGCCCGAGGCGCCCTGCGCCTCACGCAGGAACAGCTCGGCCTCATGGTCGGCTACTCGGCGTCGGCGATCTCCCGGATCGAGGGCAACAAGATGAGGCTCGACTCCCATGTGGTGTCCCTCATGTCCCGTGCGCTGGGCATCCCGCCGGAGCTGTTGAGCGGTGCTGCTGTGCCCGAGGGGTCGGCGATCGCTACGGTGGCAACCGGATGTACGCCGGACGAGGAGGACGCGGTGCGTCGCAGGGAACTACTGACCGGGGCACTGGCGACCGGGGCAACGGCCATCGTCGGCACAGGCACGGCGGCAGCGCTGCCGGCAACCGACCTGGAGGACGTCCTGTTCAGACTGCCGAGCGCCGAACCGGTGCCACTCACGAACGTGATGTCCCAGACCGCCGCCGCACGGCAGACCTTCACCGCCGCACGCTACAGCGAACTCGGCACCGCCCTGCCCGCCCTGCTCGCCACCACCGAGGCGACGAGAGACGCCGCCAGCGGCCGGGCCCGTCAACAGGCGTCCGCCGTGCTCGCCCGAGCGTACGTGCTGACCGCGGAGCTCGCCACGAAGCAGCACTCCGACGCGGCCTGGGTCGCAGCCGACCGTGCCCTGTCCGCCGCGCGCGCCAGCGGCATGCCGATCCCCGTGGGAGAGGCGTCCCGCGTGCTGGCGATCACCATGCGCCGCTCCGGCCGCTGGTCCTCCGCCGTGCACCTCCTCACCCGTGAGGCGGCCGAACTCGACGTCACCGAGACGCGCGCCGGAGCCGTACGAACCACGCTGCTGCTCACCGCCGCGTACTCGGCGGCGACCGGAGGAGACCGTGTGACGGCACTCGCCCTGCTCGACGAGGCCGAGGAAGACGTCGAGCGCCGCCCTGAAATCCCCGGCGGCCTGTTCACCGTCGACGCCACCCGAACCCAGGTCGACGTCTACCGCATCGGCGTTCTCAACACCCTCGGCACCCCCGATGAGGGCGTGAAGGTCGCAGCCGGCCTCAGCATCGACCGCATGCCGACGGCCGAGCGCCGCGCCCGCGCCTGGACCGACACCGCTCGCATGTGGCACGCGCTGGGCGACGGACACCAGACGTTCGCCGCGCTGCGCCGTGTCGAGCAGGAGGCACCACAGGAGGCGCGACGCCCTGCCCTCCGGGCGTTGACGTCGGACCTGCTGTACGGACCCAGCCGAGTTCATGGCCTTCGAGAGTTCGCCGTACGCACGGGCGCACTGGTCTGAGAACCGTGATCGACGCCCCACACGTTCCGGCGACCGTGGAACCTCAACGAAGGTCGACGTCCAGCCCAATCAGCGTTTCATAGGTGGTCGCCTGTGAAACACGGCGCCGCGCGGCGATCATGCTGCGGGTTCTCTGTTTCATGAGTTGTTGCAAACGACTCGACAAACGGAACAGACACATGAAACATTCTGGATCATGAGCGACGACTTCAAACGCGTGGAATCGCACGCCTGCCCGATGTCCACCTGCGCCGCCCCCGCCGGCTCGCCCTGCCGCACTGGCAAGAACAAGGTGGCCATTCAGTACCACACCGCCCGCTTCCGGCTCGTGCCATCGCTGGCCAAAGCTCTGAACGTGCCGACCCCGCCGTGCGCAAGCCCGGCTCCCTGTGGACCGAGCTGCCCCGGCCCGCGGGCGCCGGCACCGAACCGGCCGGACACGTACGCCTGGGGTACGCGCGTGCGTCCACCGCCCGCCAGTCGCTCGACTCCCAACTCGACTCGCTGGCCGAAGCGAACGTCACCCGGATCTTCTCGGAGAAGATTTCCACCCGCCCCACCCAGCGGCCCGAGCTGGAGAAGGCCGCCAGCCTCGCCCGCGAACTGCGCGCCTCCGGTGTCCGCGTCACCCTCGTCGTCCACGAGCACAAGCGGCTCGGCCGCGGCATCGACCTGGCGACCCTGGCGGAGGAGCTGAAGGTGAGCGACGTCGGCCTGGAATTCCTGTCCGGGGAACTCAAGGGCTCGCACGACCCGTCCGGCGTGGTGTTCACCGTGCTGGCCGCGCTGTCCGGCATGGAACGCGAGTACATCCGCGACCGCACCCTCGAAGGCCACGAATCGGCCCGCAAACGCGGCAAGACCATCGGCGAGCAGGCGTCACCGACGACCACATGCTCTCCATGGCCCTCCACCTGCGCGAGCAGGAGATGAGCCTGCGCGACATCGCCGCCCGGCTCGTCATCACCAAGGGCGCGAAGAAAGGCCAGCACCCGGCCCCACCACCGTCATGCGCATGCTGCGCGAGCACGACGAGACCGCCGCGCTGAATCCGTAAAGCTGCTGGTCAAAGCCATGGCGGCGGGGCCGTTGCCTCCGTTGACTCTCGAACAGCGCCGGGCCGCACTCGACAAGGCCGCCGCTGCACGCACCGAGCGAGCCGAGGTGAAGGAAGCGCTCAAGCAGGGCAAGACGTCCCTGCGCGAAGTGCTGGCCAGCGACTCCGAGGCCATCCGCAAGATGCCGGTCCACTCGCTCTTCGCTTCGCTCCCCGGTATCGGCAAGGTCCGCGCGCAGAAGCTCCTCACCGAACTGGGCATCTCCGACAGCCGCCGGGTGCGCGGCCTGGGCAGCCAGCAGCGCGAACGCCTCCTCGACCGGTTCGCGCCGCAGGGCTGACCGACGGCGCCCTGTCGGCGGGGGTCCGCGTCCGGCAGGGTAAACGCGTCCGCGAAGCGATCAACGGGAGGGACACAGCGATGGCGTACGAGGACATCGACACCTGACAGTGGACACCCGATGGCGCGGTACAACAAGCGGATCGACCCGGCCGGCGACAACGGGCTGACCCGCTCCCAGCAAGCCGTCGCCCGCTGCTGGGGAGAGCTCCTTGAACAGCTTCCCCAACTCGCCCAGGCACCGGAGAAGGAAGACTTCGAGACGATCGCCGACAAGGGCGAGCGCCTGGCCCACCTGGTCGACTCCCTGTGGCGCGATGCGCGGGCTGCCGACCGCGCGCCGGTCCCGGACGACGGCGCGGTGTTCTGCGCGGTTGATCCCGACGCGCTCGACTCGCCGCTGGGCCGGGCTCTGCACCCGGACCGCAGTCCCCGCGACTGAGCCCAGACGACGCAGGCCCCCAGTGATCACCTCATCGCCGGGGTCCGCTGCTGTGATCCAGCCTCTGAGCTGGCACGTAGCCCCTTAGCGTTGATTTTTCGGCGAGAACTACCGGAACCCCAACTGATCAAGAAAGGCCGGGTGCGGATACGACAGCTCGCCTGCGCCGGGTGCAAACGGCTGATCTGGGTGGTCGTCGGCCCGGCCCGATGCAGCGACTGCGCCCAAGGCCGCCCACCGCACCGGGGCCGCTGACTCGGACCGGTGGCATCCCCGCTCGCGGCTGCTCACCGGCCGCCGGCACCTATCGGTGATCGGGCGAGACGTCCAGCTCGATCGAACGCCGCTTCGAGGCTTCCGCGGCTCGTCGTGTGCGCCATGCCGTCGGTCGGTCCCTGCCGCGGGTCGGGCGAGTTGGGCGGATCGTGCTACGGCCCGGTGTGGCTGGAGATAGCGCTCGAGCAATACGCCAGTCTCCCGGCCGAGGCGGCTGGGATGCAGGCAGCCAGGGTCACCGGCTCGTCGCCGGGACCGCCTTGGTCCAGGACCCGAGGTGTGGTGTCGGGGTTGAGCAGGTCCAGCGGTGTTCCCCGTCGGGGCGGTCGTGCCAGAGGGTATGGGTGTCAGAGGTGACGGTGAGTCCGAAGCGGTCCCAGCCGGGTCGGTCCAGCAACGTCCACAGTTGGTGGGCGTTCTCGACGGTGTGCCAGAGTCGGCGGGGTCCGCCTTCGGTGACCTCGTGTGCCCCGTCGACTGCGGCGAGGGTGATCTGGGCCCAGGAGCCGTCGGGGGTGGACAGGGTGACCGTGGTGGGCGGGCTGGTGGTGTTGATGCCGGTGTAGCCGATCGACACGTCCGGGCCGAGGTCGAACGCGGCCAGGAACCACACCACCATCGCGTTCCACGGGGTCTGCGGATCAACCGCGCTGGTGAACCGATGCGCGATGGCCGCGTCACGGCCCGCCCAGGTGACGGTCCGGTCGGGCTCGCCCGGTTGGTGCCGCAGGCCCATGAACGCCGCGTAGGTCGGATCGAACCGGCCCTCCGCGTGATCCTCGTCGGTGCGAGTGAGGCGGACGAGACTGCCGGCGGAGTGCGCGGTCTTGAGGTCTGTCAGCACCGCACCGCCGACACGGAGTTGCTCGATCCAGGCCCACGGGATAGCCGGTACCGCGCAGGTGCCGATGATCCGATCGAACGGTGCGTGCTCCGGCAACCCGAGCGCGCCGTCAGCGGCGACGAGGGCCGGGGTGTAGCCGAGTACGGCGAGCCGGTCGCGGGCCAGGTCGATCAGGTCGGGCTCGACGTCGACGGAGAACACGTTCTCCGCGCCGAGCCGATGCGACAACAGGGCGGCGTTGTAGCCGGTACCGGTGCCGATCTCCAACACCCGGTGTCCACTGCGGACGTCGAGAGCTTCGAGCATGCGGGTCATCAACCCGGGCTGGCTGGAGGATGAGAGCACCCGGACCGGGTCGGTGTCACGGCGCAGCGCCGTGATCAGCGGCTTGTTCGAGTAGACCGCGTCCAACCAGGCCCACCGGCCCTCGTCGGTGCTGGTGTCGGACTCGGTCCAGGCACCGGTGGAGTCTTGGGTGTAGAAGCGCGGCACCAGCTCATGCCGCGCGACGGCGCGGACCGCGGCCTGCCAAGCCGGGTCGGTGAGCTTGCCCAGCCCGGTCAGGGTCTCGGCCAGTTCGGTGGCACGGTCGCGCCACCGCACGTCCAGGGTGGTCGTCACGAGCACGCTCCCGCGAGTAGGTCCGCCAGCGCCGCGGTGATCGGCGCCCCGGTCTGCGCTTCCAACCATCCATCTTGTCCAGAGGAGTTACTTTCATAAAACGCTACGCGGCCCGTGTCGGCCTCGATGCCGAAGTCCAGCGCCGCGTACGCTAGGCCCAGCGCCTTGCGTTTCGTGCCGTCCGGGCCGTAGACCACCGGGGCGCGCAGGTCGTCGGCGGCCATGTCGATGTCGTCGAGGACCGGTACGACGTGCTGGTCGCCGGACTCGGCGGTGTCCACGCACACCAGCACCGGTAGTTCGTAGCGCACCCACCTGCGCTGGGCCAGGTCGGTCAGGTCCAGGTCGTCCTCGTCGCGCATGCCTTCGCTCCGCAGGGGTCGGTGTCGCGGTCAGCATGCCGTACCGGCGGACGGGGCCGGTCGGGTGTATCCGGGGGAGCAAGGTAAGCGAAATATCGGCAATGAGGTGGCGGGCTATCGTGGTTCGCCGGAGCGGTGGCCGGGCCGCTACCGTTGACCAGCACGGCGACGGGTTGACGCGAAGGAGAACAGGGTGTCCACGGTCGAGGTAGCCGGCACGCGCCCGGACAGCGCGGCGGTGCTGGATCTGCGCGCCCACCCTCGTGAGGACGTGCTGCACCGTGTGGAGAAGGCCCTGGATGTGCGTCTGGACCGGGCCGGTGAGGTGCGCAAGCGGCGCTCGGTCGGGGCGGCCACCGACCGCGGGACGTGGGTCCGGATCGAGATGCGGCGGCTGGAGAAGATGGCTGGTCAGGGTTTCAACGGCCCGGAGGCAGCCGGGCTGCTGCCCGACATCGCAAAACCCGCCTGGTACGCCAGCGTCGCTTGGGCGGAGCCGGAGACCGGACTGATGTGGCGGGCCGACGAGACGGAACTGGTCACCGCCGCGCCGGTCAAGCCGGGCGGCATCCTCACCGTCGATCCGCAGCTGCCGGCGGCGTGGTGGTCGATGTTGAACGCCTCGCTCGACGCGCTCGCGGCGGCCGAGACGACACGGGTGGCGACCCTGCACACATCCCCGATCACCCAAGCTCGGGTGTCCGAGGAGATCCGCGCGGTGTTCGGCCTGGACATCGACACCACGATCGAGTCCTGGGTGCCCGCGCACGCGGACTTCGCCTGGGCGAACCTGACCGGCCCGCAGTGCTGGATCCTGGACTGGGAGGACTGGGGGCGGGCCCCGCGCGGGCTGGACGCGGCGATGCTGTGGGCGGCGTCGCTGGCCGTGCCCGGCCTGGCCGAGCAGGTGCACCGGCATCGTCGCGAGGATCTGGAGAGCCGGGACGGGCAGCTGATGCAGCTGTTCTTCACCGCCGGGATCGTCGGCGCCCCGGCCGGCTACCCCGGACCGCTGCTCGACCCGGCCCGCACGGTGGCCGGGCGGCTGCTCACCGCGCTGCGGTCCTGACCATCCTGGCGCGCAGCAGGTCGCGGTAGCGGGCCACCTTCTCGTGGTCGATCTCCAGTCCGGTCGCGGCGATCAGCGCGTCGAGGTGGGCTGGGTTGTCGGTGCCGACCGCGATCCGCCCGACCGCGGGCAGGGTGAACGCGACCCGCAGCACCGCTTGCGCGACGGTGGAGTTCTGCTGCGGGGCAAGGAATTCGCGTGGGTCGACCGTGTCCCACACCGGGTGCGCGGCGTTCCCGCCGAACGGGCTCATGCCCCACCGCGCCCCGGTGGGCAGGCCGAAGATGTCGGCCAGGTGCTCGCTGGTGTCGAGGACGTCGGCGGTGACCAGCAGCCCGGCCCGCACCATCAGCACCCGCGGCACCGGGATTCCCGCAGCGGCCGTCGTGTCCGGCAGGGCCGCGGCCAGCGGGCGGGTGTCCCACGAGGACAAGCCCCACGATCGGCACAGCCCGGCTGTCCTCGCCTCGTCGAGGGCCTGGCACGCGGTGGCGAGCCGGTCGAGCTCGGCGGCCGGGTCGGTGCCGGGCAGGGCGCGTTCCGGGTTGTGCAGGAACACCACCTCCGGCACGACGCCGAGCGTGGTGGCCGACTCGTCGATGGCGTCGCGCAGCCGCACCGGGTCCAGGCTGTGTACGGGGGTGCCGCGCTCGCCGGGGAAGAACCCGACCTTGGTGGAGATCGTGAACTCGCCGAGCAGATCGGCCGCCGTGCTCGCGAGGGTGCGGTGGGAGGTGAACCGGCGGTAGTTGTATGCGGTGTCGAGCGCCCGTATCCCGGTGGTGAGGGCGTGTTCGAGGATCAGCCGGTCGTGGCCAGACCGGTGTAGCCCGAGGACAAGTCCGGACCCAGCTCCGCGCATATGTTCTCCCGCAACAACATCTCGGCGATCCTGGCCGCGTCGACACCGGTCTCGGCCGCCACGGCCGCGACGACGACCGGGTTGCCCGAGCACAGCAGTCGCAGCGCGGGCAGGGCCTTCCCCGCGAACCGGATCCGCCGCCCGGCGGCCACGACGGTGACGCTGCCGTCGGCGGCGGTGTCGAGCTCGGGCGGGAACTCGGCGATGCACACCACCCGCTCCGGCGGTCCGAACGTGGCGAACGTCGACAGGTGCCGTGCCGGGCGCTGCTCGCGGCGGCGGCCGGTGAGGAATTCCGCCGGCGGGTGGCTCTGCGCGAGCCCGGTCACCGCGCCGGTGAGCGCCTGGGCGTGCGCGGCTGGGTCGTCGTGGTGAGCGAGGTCGTGGCGGAACAGTTCCTGCTGGCGGGCCTGGTCAGCGAGCCAGGAGATCCAGTCCACGCCGGTGCGCGCGACGATCCCGAAGGTGACGTGCAGGGAGAACCCGGACCTGTCGGCGGGGCGGTCGGTGCGGGTGGCTTGGTGCCAGTGGCCGCGGGGAATGTGCATGACGTCCCCAGTGGTCATCGTGCCCGCCCACACGATCTCCTCGCTGGGCTCGGTGTTCGGTTCGGCGTCGCGGAACATCGGCGCCGGGCGCGAGGCGCCGCGCACCTCCCAGCTCTTCTCCCCGGCCAGCTGCACCACCAGCACGTCGTGGTCGTCCCAGTGCAGCTCGAACCCGGCGGCGTCCTTCGTGGTCAGGTAGGTGTTGACCTGCACCAGCTCGCCCGCCCACCACTGCAACGCCCGGCACGCGACCTCCATCGTCGGGTCGAACGTGTCGGTCGCGTCGAGCACCACGGTGATCCCGGATTCGAGGAGCCGGCCGAGCCGGTCCATGTCGACCATCCCGATGGCCTGCCCGCGGCGGGTGCGGGTGGTGGCGGTGTACTCGCGCGGGTGCAGCTCGTGGCCGTCTTGCAGGCAGCGGAACTGTGGTGGGGACAGGCTGCGGCGCATCGCCAGATCCAGCAGCCGATGCGGGGTCAGCAACCGCGCGCACAGCGCCGGGTCCGGCAGCTGGCCGCGGGCGAAGACCTTCCCCAACCGGGCGGGCCCGGACCAGCCCAGCGCCTTCTCCACGCCGTCCACGAGCAGGTGATCCATCAAGCATCCTTCGCGACGAAATGTGGTGCCGGACAAGGAAACGGGGGCCTCGCGACGTCACCCGCCGCGCAGCCCCCGGCCTGGACTTCGCTCTAGCCGTCGCGGCTTTCGCCGTCGTCACCTTGAGCGCCGTCGGAGGTCTGGAACTCGGTGCGGTCCTGCACCACCGCCAGCTGCTCGACCGCCAACACCAGGTCATCGACCTCGGCTGCCATCCGCCTCAACCCCTTGATCGCACAACGTCGGACCTTCCAGCCTGGTCAGCATCCGACCCCGTCACCAGGGCCTAACGAGCGAAGTCGCTCCCACCGCGTGATCACTCATCGTGTGCGCGACGCGCCGGTCACGAGGCGGATCGGCCCGATCGGGCGCGGGTGTCAGGCGTCGGTGTCGGCGAGTGCGCGGTAGAGCGAGGCGACCGAGGGGTGTTCGCCGGTGTTCTTGCCGGTCTTGATGGTCAGCTTCTTCACGATCTCCGGCATCGGGGTTCTGGGTGCGACCAGGCACTGCCGGTACGGTTGACCCGCGACTTCTTCCAGGCTCCTGACCGGTTCCTGCGTCACCTGCTCGCCGTCGAAGGGGGTGATGGCGGTGGACGGTGAGCTGGAGATGGAGTCCTCCAACGAACGGTTTCAGGAGTGGATGCGCGTCAACCTGGATCGTGCGGCCACGCGGTTCGGGCTCGTCGTCTGCGGATTTGGGTGATGGCCCGGCTGTGCAGCTTTGGCCGCACCGGCACGGTACTGATGCGATGTTTCTGGCGGTGTTGCGGCGGATGGGCTGATCGGGATGGTCGGTGGTTCGTGTCCCGTTATGACTGTGGGGGTGGGTGGTTAGGCGGCGTGGGTGGCGCGTAGTTGGTCGTGGAGTGACCGGATAGCGGTGGGTCGGCGGGTGGGTGGTAGTGAACCGCCCCGGGTTTCGTGGAGGCTCTGAACCCACGAGAAGGTGGATCAGTGCCAGCTCCCCGGAAGTACCCCAACGAGTTGCGTGAGCGTGCGCGGCGGATGGTCGCCGAGGCGATGACGGAGGATCCGTCGTTGTCGCTCAACGCCGCGGTGAAACGGATCGGCCCTCGGGTCGGGATCGTGCCCGACACCTTGCGCGGCTGGGTCAAGCAAGCCCGTATCGACACCGGCCGGACGCCGGGAACGACAACCGGTGACGCTGCGCAGATCAAGGCGTTGCAGGCCGAGGTTCGTGAGCTCAAACGGGCCAACGAGATCCTCATGGCGGCGTCGAGTTTCTTCGCGCGGGAGCTAGACCCGCGACTGCCGTGGTGACCGCGTTCATCGACGGCCACCGTGCTCGGTTCGGGGTCGAGCCGATCTGCAAGGTGCTCACCGAGCACGGCGCTAAGATCGCCCCGAGCACCTACTACGCCGCCCGCGACCGTCCGCCCTCGGCGCGGGCGTCTCGCGATGAGCTGGTGCTGGTCGAGATCCGCCGCGTGCACACCGCCTCGGGTGGCCGCTACGGCGCGCGGAAGGTCTATCACCAGCTGCGCCGCGAGGCCGTGCTGGTCGACGGCTCTGCGGTGGCCCGGTGCACGGTGGAGCGGTTGATGACCGAGCACGGGTTGCGTGGGGTCACCCGGGGCCGCTCGGTGCGCACCACCCGCCCCGACACCACCGCCACTCGCCCCGCTGACCTGGTCAAACGAGAGTTCACCGCGGCGGCACCGAACCGGCTGTGGGTGGTGGACTTCACCTACGTGGCCACGTTCGCCGGGTTCGTCTACGTCGCGTTCGCCATCGACGTGTTCTCCCGGATGATCGTCGGGTGGCGGGCGGCCCGCAGCATGGCCACCGAACTGCCCCTCGACGCGCTGGACATGGCCTTGTGGCACCGCAGCCGGGCCGGGCACAGCGTCGCCGGCGTGATCCACCACAGCGACGCCGGGTCGCAGTACACCGCGATCCGCTACGCCGACCGGCTCGCCCAGGCCGGCGCTCTGGCCTCGATCGGCACCGTCGGCGACAGCTATGACAACGCGCTGGCCGAGTCGGTGATCGGGCTCCACAAGACCGAGCTGGTGTTCTGGGAAGGCCCCTGGCGCAACGCCGACGATCTCGAGCTGGCCACCCTGACCTGGGTGGACTGGTTCAATCACACCCGGCTGCACTCCGCGCTGGGCTACCGCACCCCCGCCGAGGTCGAGACCGACTACTACCAGGACCTGGCGGGCGTGGACCCCGCGGGAGGCACCCAGTGAGCCCGTCACGTAACGACAACGAGACGACAACCAGCACTCCGTGGTTGTCGTGTCCGGTGTGCGGTGCCGGGTTCACTCCGCCAGGCGGCAGCGCTACTGCACACCGGCCTGCCGCCAGGCTGCCTGGCGAGCCCGTCACACCGACCCGCCCGCCCCGACCAGCCCGATCATCGCGGCCCGGCCTCGACGCGAGATCACCGTCTACGAGTGCACCGAGTGCGAGCAGCGCTACCTCGCCGAGCAGTGGTGCCCGGACTGCCAGCGACCCTGCCGCAAGATCGACGTCGGCGGCCTGTGCCCGCACTGCGACGAGCCCGTCGCGATCATGGACCTTACCGACCAACACGTGCCATCATCGACCAACCGGGCCTGAGCCCGGGAGAACCCAGCCTCCATCAAACCCGGGGCGATTCATAGCCGGTACCGGTGCCGATCTCCAGCACTCGGTGTCCACTGTGGACGTCGAGAGCTTCGAGCATGCGGGTTATCAATCCGGGCTGGCTGGAGGATGAGAGCACCCGGACCGGGTCGGTGTCGCGGCGCAGCGCCGTGATCAGCGGCTTGTTCGAGTAGACCGCGTCCAACCAGGCCCACCGGCCCTCGTCGGTGCTGGTGTCGGATTTGGTCCAGGCACCGGTGGAGTCCTGGGTGTAGAAGCGCGGCACCAGCTCATGCCGCGCGACGGCGCGGACCGCGGCCTGCCAAGCCGGGTCGGTGAGCTTGCCCAGCCCGGTCAGGGTCTCGGCCAGTTCGGTGGCGCGGTCGCGCCACCGCACGTCCAGGGTGGTCGTCACGAGCACGCTCCCGCGAGTAGGTCCGCCAGCGCCGCGGTGATCGGCGCCCCGGTCTGCGCTTCCAACCATCCATCTTGTCCACCCACGCCTGCGCCTGCAACGCCGTGGACCCGACCCCGCGCAGGTCCTCCAGGTCGGCCGGGTCGAGTCGGCGGGTGTAGGCGAACCGGCGCAGTCCTTCGGGTGAGTTCGTGACCAGCGTCGGGACGACGTGCAGTCCGCACGCCGCGGCGGTCACGAGCTGCACCGGTTTGTAGGCTTCGCGTCCGCCGCGCGGTTCGGGTGGTTCACCCACAGCACGTCCGGTAGCGCGGCCAGCACCCCGCCGAACCCGAGCCGGGCCTCCCGGTGCGCGCAGGCGCGCTCGACCTCGGTCAACTCGGGCGGGAACACGAACGCCGAGGGGTCGCGGTACCAGATGGAGCGGATGTCGCCCAGGTCCACGGACCGGTGCCTGAGCCATGGCGTTCGACCACAGCGTGGATCGCCCGCAGGATCTCGACGTCGTGCAGGTTGCCCTGGGCTTGTTCCAGCCCGACGATCAGCTCGTCCAGCCAGGCGGTGTCCTGCTCGGCTGCGCGGCGTTCCTCGCGCTCGTAGCGGCCAGCACCAGAATCTCGTGCTGCTGGGCGGCCACCTGGGCGATGAGCCGGTTCCGTTCGGCCTCGTCCACGATGCCAGCCTGCGCCGGTCTGTGGGCGCTGTCCAGACCAGAGGGCCGGGCGGGGGAGCCGGTCGCTGTCAGCCGGGCAGGACGGCGGGGACCGCGCGAGGTGGTGTCGCGTCGGCGAAGGCGTTCCACAGCAGGTTGAGCGGGTGGTCGGGGGCGTAGCGGGCGCGTTCGCCTTTGCGGGCGAAGATGCCGGTGACGATCTCCAGGCGGGGTTGGTAGTCGTCGGCGAGGTCGATCTTGCGCAGTCCCTGGCCGGGCAGGCGCCCGTCGAGGGCGGCGTCGGCGACACGTTCGGTGGTGAGCAGGCAGCCGTGCAGCAGGTCGCTGGTGAGCAGGTTGAGGCCGTAGTTGAGGGAGTCGATGTCGGCGATGACGTGCAGCACGCCGCGGTAGTCGGGGCCGTACCAGCGGCTGAGGAACTGGGAGAGCAGCCCGGCGGTCGGGGCGAGCAGCGGCAGGCCGGGCAGCCGGGCGGCGGTGGCCGGGGTGCCGGGCAGCTCGCGGGCGGTGAGGTTGGTGAGCAGGGCGACGCGTTCGCGGTGCCATTCCAGGAAGTCGTAGTCCAGTGTGGGCGGGCGGCCGGGTTCGGCGGCGAAGCTGCCGCACACCAGGTCGACCTTCTTGGCGTCGAGTTTGCGCCACAGGTCGCGGGTGCGGACGTGCTCGATGTTGAGGTGCACCCCGCGGCGCTCGAAGTCCCCGCGCAGCGCGGGCCACACCGCGCCGAGGAACTGCACGGTGAACTCGGTGGTGCCGAAGGTGACGGTGGACCCGACCCGGCGGCGGCTGCGGTGCAGGTTGTCGGTCCAGGACAGCAGGGACTGCCGGGCCAGCGCGACGATCTCCTCGCCGGAGGGGGTGAACAGGAAGTCCTTGCCGCGGCCCTGCTTGACCACCAGTGCCTCACCGACCAGGCGGGTCGCGGCCTTGTTGAGGTTGTCGAGCTGCTTCTGCACGCTGGACTGCTCGCGTCCCAGCGCGCGGGCGGCGCGTTGCGCGGTGCCCGTGGCGTGCACGACGGCCAGGGTGCGCAGTTGGTCGAGGCTGACGTCGAGCATCTCGGGCGGGCAGCCCAGCAGCGTCGCCAGGACCTCCACCGCGTTGGCGTCGTCTTCGATGTCCGGCACCGCTCCTCCTCGTTGCTGATTCTGCGGGGTTGGTACACACCCTGACATGGCAATTGTCCGGTCGGACAGTGGGATTGTCGTTGATCGCAGTTCCAGCCGAGATGTCCCACAAATGTTCGTCCGAACACCCCAAGTCACGATACTGTTCGACCGAGCATATTATGTGGTGTGCCTGGCAGGGTGCGCCTACGGTGGCGCCGGACGAACAGGCGCCGTGAAAGGTGCGGAGGTTCCGCTGGTGACTGCCCGCAGCATCGCCACCGACGGTGTGGCCACGTCCTGCTACTTCCGCACTACGGTCGAGCAGCCGTTCCGCAAGGCGCTGGTGCAGATCAACGAGGACTGCAACCTGCGGTGTGCCCACTGTTTCGTGTCCGCGACGCGGATCGGCAAGCAGATGCCACTGGACGAGGTGGTCGACAAGGTGATCCCGCGCCTGGCCGAGGCCAGAGTCCAGCGGGTCACCCTCACCGGCGGGGAGCCAACGATCCACCCCGACTTCCTGGACATCGTGCGGGCGTTCCGCGCCGCCGCGATGGATGTCGGGATCTGCACCAACGCCACCACCCTCGACGATGCCCAGATCGCCGAGCTGGCCGAGTTGGGTGTGCACTGCAACGTCTCGCTGGACGGGTTTGCCGCCGACTCGCACGGCAAGTTCCGCGGCGACCGGGCCAGCTTCGCCGTCACCGTGGCCACCGTGGAAAAGATCGGCGCGGCCGGAATCCTGCAAGGACTGCTGTGCACGCCGAACACCCTTGCCCAGAACGAGGAGTACGCCCGGCTGTGCGCGTTCGCCCGCGACAACGGCGCCCGCTACGTGCTGCTCAACCCGCTGGGCAGCATGGGCCGCGGCGTCAAATCCAAGGACAAACTGGCGAAGACGACCCTGCACATGCGGGAGATCTTCGAGCTGACCGCCCCGTTCGACGGACCGGAGTTGGACATCGCGCACATCCGGTTCCCCAACACCGAGGGCCGACCACTGGCCGGGTGCGAGGCCGGGACAATCATCTACGTGTTCACTCCCGGCGAGGTCACCGTGTGCCCGTACCTGGTGTTCGCCGCCCGCACCCCGGCCTCGCGGCACGCCGACACCGAGTTCATCGTCGGCAACATCTTCACCGACCCCGATATCGCGCAGCGCCTGGATGATTACCGCTTCCACGACCGCTACCAGGTCGGCGACAACACCACCTGCGGCGCGTGCTCGATGAACTCCGGCTGCGGCAAGGGCTGCCCGGCCGCGGTGGTCGCGGCCGGCGGCCGGATCGGCGACGTCGACACCGAGCAGTGCCCGGTCACCACCGACACCCACACCGCTGGGCGTCGGCTGTTGCCGCTGATGCCCGCATGACCGGCGGCCTGGTGTTCGACGAGCCGCGCCGCCTGCCGGGTGTGCTGATCACCCTGGACGGCCCCGGCGGCGTCGGGAAGTCCACCGCCGCGCGCGCCTGGTCGTCCAGACACTGGCCGCAGCCGGGGTGCCGGTTGCACGCCACGACCCAGCCGTCCCGCGCCCCGCTGGGCGAGCTGGCCCGGCACGGCACCGACACCTACCGAGGCATGGCCCTGGCCTGCCTGTGCGCCGCCGACCGCCACCACCAGCTCGCCACCGAGATCGTGCCCGCGCTGCGCGAGGGCACGATCGTCGTGTGCGACAGCTACGTCGCCTCCTCGCTCGTGCTGCAAGGTCTCGACGGCCTGGCCGCCGAGGTGGTGTGGCAGCTCAACCACGGCGTCTACCGGCCCGACCTGTCGGTCATCCTCACCGGCGACCCCGTGGTCGACCTGCAAGCCAAGGGCTGGCCGGTGGCCACCGTGGAGGCCACTACCGATCCGGCTGAGACGATCGCCGCCAGAATCGTGTCCCTGATCCACCAGGTGCTGACCGAGAAGAGCCCGGCATGTCTCTGAGCCTGATCACCGTCAACGTCGGCGCCCCCTCGCTGGACCGCGCCCGGCGCCAGCTCCGCTGGCTCGCCGACCGCCCCGAGGACGTGCTGGCGCTCACGGAGACCAAAGCCACTGCGGGCAGCAAGTTCCTCGCCGAGGCGTTCACCGCCGCCGGTTACGCGGTGACCTTCCCCGAGCACGCACCCGGCGAACTCGGCGTGATGATCGTCAGCAAGCTCGCCACCACCCCGGACCCACTCGGCGCGGCACTGGACCACCTGCCCGCCCGCACGGCCGGGGTCGTGGTCGACACCACCGACGGGCCGCTGCGCGTCGTCGGCGCCTACGTACCCTCCCGCGACGCCACCGCCGAGAAGACCGAACGCAAGAAGACCTGGATCCAGCGCTTCAGCCACGCCCTCGACAGCACCGCGAGCGATGCGCCGGTACTGCTGCTCGGCGACCTCAACGTGCTCGAACCCACCCACCAGCCCACTCATCGCGGCCAGTTCGCGCCGTTCGAGTACGCCTTCTATACCGGCCTGACCGACCGGCACGGCCTGCTCGACCTGTTCCGGCACCTGCACCCCGACCAGGTCGAGCACAGCTGGGCCCGCCGGGCCGACCTGGGCTACCGCTACGACCACGCCCACGGCTCCCGCGCCCTGGCCGAACGGCTCACCGCGTGCGAGTACGTCCACGAGACCAGGGAACCGGACGTTGACGGCTCCCGGCTCACCGACCATTCCGGACTCGCCGTGCGCCTGGCGCTGACCGCGACCACGCCGCTGCTAACGTCGGACCCCGTCACGGCGGTCACCCACGCCGAGCCGGAGCCGACCCTGTTCTAACTCGCGCGGTCTCCACTCGGCGTCGGCTGCCGGGCCCGCCCCGTCAGCCGACCGCGATGACCGCCGCAGGATGCCTGCCTCCACCTGCTTCCCCGGCTCATCGCCGGCCGCGAGTCCGGGCCCCTGTTCCTGTCCGAGCACCGGCCCGGTCCCCACCGCAAAGCGACCACCGACCCAAGCGACATCTGCCCGCAGACCCAGCGGGCACGCCTGGGCTACGACCGCGCCCGCATCCTGCTCGCCCACCACGGCGACGGCCTACGGCTGCGCCAACTCCGCCACTCCTCGGCCACCCACCTCGGCGAGGCCAACGTCTCCGCCAACGTCATCATGACCAAGACCGGGCACAAAAGCTTGCGCAGCGTCGCGCGCTACGTCAAACCCGGCCTGGCCGCCGTGCGCGAAGCCACCAAGGTGCTGTCCAGCCCCCGCCGCCGAGGATAAACGCAGGTCAGCGGCTCACCGGGCAGCTACTTTGCGGCTGGCCGTAGCTCTAGGAGTAGCGGGCCGTCGCGCCGGGCGCTACGCCAAACTCGGCGCCGCGCTGCCCGCGCTGCTGGAGGAACTCACCCTCGCCCGGCATACCGCCGCCAGCCCGCGTGAGCGAGAACAGGTCTTCGGGCTGCTGGTCGCCGCGTTCTACGCCGCGCACGGCCTGGCCTACCGGCTCGGCTACGCCGACCTCGCCGAGTCTGTCGAACACAAGCTCGGTTGGACCGCCGAGCACACCGGCGACCCTCTCGCCGTCGGGCTTGCGCAGTGGACCCGGATCAACTCCTTCCAGGCGGCCGGCGAGTACGACCGCGGTCTGCGGCTGCTCGACACCGCCCGCCAGCAGCTCGACGAGCACCTGGACCTGACCGATCCGGCCGCGGTCACCGTGTACGGCAGCATGCACCTGCGCGCGTCCACCCTCGCCTCCCGCACCGGGGACGCCAATATCACCCGTGACCACCTGAACGCCGCCACCGAGCTCAGCGAACGGGTACGCCGCGACCAGGTCCACTACCAGCTGACATTCGGGCCCGCCAACACCGCGATCCACGACGCCGCGGCCGCCGTCGAACTCGGCGACGCCGAACGCGCCGTCCACGTCGGAGCCGAACTACGCCCGAGCCGTGGCCTGCCACCTACCCGCATCGGTCATCACTTCATCGATCTCGCCCGCGCGCACCTGATGCTCGGCGACCGGCCCGGCACGCTGGCCACCCTGGCGACCGAGATCGAACGCCTCGACCAGGACCCAGGCTCACCGCCGCTGCTGCCCGCCTACGGCGGCCGGTCCCCGCACAAGCGGTCTCACGGGGAGTCTTTCCTGGACCTGGTGATCCACCGGTTCGGTCCGGGCGGGCTGTACCTGCTGGACGAACCGGAAGCCGCGCTGTCGGTCCGGGGCTGTCTGGCGCTGCTGACCCGCATGTCCGATCTGGTGGCCGACGGCTGCCAACTGCTGGTGGCCACCCATTCGCCCATCCTGTTGGCGATGCCCGGCGCCACCATCCTGGAAATCGCCGACGACGGCGAGATCGAGCGAGTCGACTACGACCAGCACTGCCGGTACGGCTGACCCGCGACTTCCTCCAGGCTCCTGACCGGTTCCTGCGCCACCTGCTCGCCGTCGAAGGGGGTGATGGCGGTGGACGGTGAGCTGGAGATGGAGTCCTCCGACGAACGGTTTCAGGAGTGGATGTGCGTCAACCTGGATCGTGCGGCCACGCGGTTCGGTCTCGTCGTCTGCGGCCAGCCGGTGTTCGGGTGGCGGCTGCGCACGATCGGCGCACCCGCCGCCGGACCGGACGGTCGTCGATGGCTACGAGTGGTCTCGGAGTACCCACAATGGGCCAGCGGTGACGGGTGGACGGGCAACAGCGACGCGAACATCCTGACCGGGCGGTTCAAACCTCAGGTGCTCGATGTAGCGGAGTGGACCGACGGTCGTAGGCAGCGTGCCGAGGTGATGACCCTGCTGCCCGGACAGACCGTGTCACCCACCGATGTGCTGCATCACGCGGCGGAACTGCTGCAGACCTGGTGGATGGACCTGCGCCGCAACCTCGACGCGGTGCCCGCCGTCCGCACACCGCGCGAAGCGGGTGCAGGAACTCCCCGCCTGCCGTGGAATCCCTTCCCCAGCCACTGTGGCGGCGTTCAGGTGAAGGGGGCATCGGCGCGATCGCCTCACCCGGCAGCCCGGGTGAGTGGGTGGGTGAGCGCCTCCGGCGAGTGCACGTCGTTCCAGTGTCCGCATCAGAACAGGACTGCGCCGTGGCCGGTCCCGGTGAGCAGCGGAGCATGCGGTAGCCCGTCGAGGGCGGCACAGGAGTTGGCGTGCGCCTGGGCGACGGTGTCCCCCAATGCGAGGGCCTTGTACAGCTGCCCGGTGAAGGTTCGGCACCGGGCATCGTCGGTCTGCCCCGGCCAGGTGATCAGCGCCTCGACGAGCCTGCGCAACACGTGGGACAGGGCATGTGAGTCGCACAGGTTGAGCACGACGAGGCGCGGGCGGAACGACCGCTCGATCATCGCTGCGAACGCGTCGTACCCGACCGACCAGGCGACACCGTTCAGGGAGAGGACCAGTCCGCCAAAGGTGCTGTGCGCAGCAAGGTGCAGCACCGACGGGTGGAGCTGGTCGAGCTCGCGGGAGAGCTCGCCCAGCTCGATGCACGCGCGTTCGCGTATGTCGACGTAGGCGGCGGAGAGCTGACCCCGGATCACCGCGGCCTCGGGTCCGAAGAGGTTGCCGCCTGGGCGGGGGTCGCCGGTGACGACGAGGACTCGTCGTGCGTGGAAGCCCGGTTGCGTGCTGGCAGCCGTCAGTCGACCCGTCCACCGGGAGTACGCGGACTCCGTCGAATGAATGTGCTGGGACTGGCTCTGCGACACGTGGGCCGACCGAGTCTGTCCCGCGGACCGATCGGTGGCAGTCGGTGGTTCCGGTGCGTCGGGCAGCTGGGTGTGTGGCTTCGGTGCCGCAGCGCGCGGGACGGATGTCGGTTTGGCGTCGTCCGCACGGCGCCAGCGTCTCAAGGTGGTGTCGGTGATGCCGAGTGCGGTCGCGATATCGGACCAGCGGACGCCCGTGGCCCGATGGGCTCTGGCTTTTCGCACCACGATCGTGACGGCGTCGGTGCGGTCGCGGTCCGTCGGTGCGGCACGGACGGTGATGGCGAGCTGGTGGAGCCAGCCGATCTCGCTCGCGGTCAGCCGGACCGGCCGGCTTCTGGCCGGTCGCGGTCGATCAAGTGCCATCGTCGGGCCCGGGCTCGGCCGGGACGGGCCTGGTGAGGATCTCGACGATGGCGTGCACCGCGGTGGCGTGCTCGGGCTGGCGGCGGGCGAGGCGGCGCAGCCGCGCGGCGGCGGCGGCCCGCTGGGTGTCGGTGCCCTGCTTGGCGGCCTCGACTGCCAGGTCCTGGGCGTCGGGGTGGTCGGTGTCGGGGTCGGCGGTGAGCACGGCGTGCACCGCGGCCAGGAACGGGGTGACAAACGCGAGCTCACCGAGCCGGGGGGCGGCCAGGACCAGGTCGGTGAGGGTCGCCGTGTCGCTGTTCTCGACACAGGTCATTGCCGCGTCGACGGCCATGTCGGCGTCGATCACCAGGTCGTAGGCCTCGGCGACCGGCATCCTCGCCACGAGACCGACGATGCCGAGGTGCTGGGCGATCATCGGGTCCTCGGCGGCCTGTTCGAGCACGGCCGCGGTGCGCGGATCGGACGCGAGGTCGGGGTGGCGGCGCAGGAAGTTACGGGAGTCGGTCCAGGTGGGGGTGGCCAGCCACTCGTGGAGCAGGTCGGCGTGCTCGTGTCGGCCGCGGTACTCGGCGAGCACCTGGTTGTGACCGCGGGCGGCGATCTCGTCGACGATGCGTTCGAGCTCGGCCAGCGGCTCGACCTCGGGATAGATCTCGCGGGCCAGTCGTAGCTCGGCGCGGTGGCGCGCCGAGGCCAGGTCGACGTGCTCGCGCAACAGGGTCTCCCGCTCCGCCCAGGCGGCTGCGCCGAGCCAGCGGTTGACCAGCGCGACCATCTCGTCGGGCAGCGGCCGCCAGGCCCACTCCGGTAGACCCGACGTCGAGTGATCGTCGCCTCCGGTCGTGCTGATGGCTTCACGGACGGCGCGACGCGACCGGCCCGCCCACCGGGGATCGGACTCTTGGGCCGCCTGGTCCGCGGCCGCGGCACGGTCGACTGCGGCGCCGGCCTGGTCGTCGCGGCCGGCCCGCCAGCGGGCTCGGGCCAACATCAGCTCCGCGCGGGGGCCCGATGCGAGGTCGGACCAGGCAGCGTTGAACGTGTCCAGTGCGAGCCGTTCCTCCCCGGCGTCGGCCTGCTGGTTCGCCAGGTTGTTCAGTGACGTGGCGAGGTTGGGGAGGAACGCGGCGGGGTTGGCCTCGGCGAGGCGGCGGTAGTGGCCGGTGGCTTCGGTGATGGAGGTCAGTGCCCCGGCCCGGTCCCCGGTGTCGGACTGCTGGATGGAGAGGTTGTTCAGTGACGTGGCGAGGTTGGGGAGGAACGCGGCGGGGTTGGCCTCGGCGAGGCGGCGGCGGAGGGTGACGGCTTCGGTGATGGAGGTCAGTGCCCCGGCCCGGTCCCCGGTGTCGGACTGCTGGTTGGAGAGGTTGTTCAGTGAC
>JBOHEO010000017.1:26614-44071 GCA_050701055.1 Pseudonocardia sp.
GGCTTCGGTGATGGAGGTCAGTGCCCCGGCCCGGTCCCCGGTGTCGGACTGCTGGTTGGAGAGGTTGTTCAGTGACATGGCGAGGTCGGGGAGGAACGCGGCGGGGTTGGCCTCGGCGAGGCGGCGGTAGTGGCCGGTGGCTTCGGTGATGGAGGTCAGTGCCCCGGCCCGGTCCCCGGTGTCGGACTGCTGGTTGGAGAGGTTGTTCAGTGACATGGCGAGGTTGGGGAGGAACGCGGCGGGGTTGGCCTCGGCGAGGCGGCGGTAGTGGCCGGTGGCTTCGGTGATGGAGGTCAGTGCCCCGGCCCGGTCCCCGGTGTCGGACTGCCGGTTGGAGAGGTTGTTCCACCACCCGGCAAGCCGTGAGATGGCTTCGGGGTTGGCGGGGTTGGCAGGGTCGGTGGGTCGGGACCGCAGGGTGGCGACGATGGCGAGGGTGCGCAAGGTGACGTGGCCGAGGGGGATCGTGTCGGCCAGCTCTCGCAGCGGGAGCGGGGAGTCGTCGTGGTCGGCGAGGGCCAGCAGCGGCGCCGTGAGCGGCCCGCCCTGCGCGGCCACGATGGCCAGGGCCGGCCGCCACATCTGCGGCTTGAGGGACAGCGCGGAGGTGGCCAGCCGGGTGGCGGCCGGCTCGTCGCGTTCCGCGGCGCGGCTGATCGCCAGGCACACGTTCGCCAGCTCGTCGTCGTTCGCGGCGCGCAGGCAGCGACCGAGGAGCTCGGGTTCGGACTCGAGCTCGCGGATCAGCAGGAGTTCCCCGACCGGGTCGGGGCGGATCGCGACCGTGCCGGTGTCGGTGTCGGGTGGCAGGAGATCCTCGACCACCTCCGCGATCTGGGTGCGCCACTTGTTCTCGCCGTCGAACGCCGGCGCGGCCGCCAGCACCGCCGCCACCCGGTGCGGTCTCGGCGCGAGCAGCGTGACGCAGGCCCCGACCGTAGGCAGCAGTCGCCTCGGTGGTTGTTCTCGGTGCCGCCGCTGGCATACCCGGGTCCAGTAATCGAACTCACGCTCGAGGATCTCGTCGTAGAGCTGCTGGGAGGTGGTCGGCAGGGTCGTGGCGCCGTGGGCGGCCAGCCACGCGAGCATGACCAGGTCCAGGGTGGTCCACCGCGGATTGTGGGGTGGGTTGTCGGTGTCGACCGGGGTCCTGCCGGGCAGCCCGGCGAAGGCGCGCAGGGCCCGCTGGAACACCCCGGTCACCGAGGGGTGCCGCCGGGGCAGCTCCAGCGGCGGGAACGGCAGGTAGGGGTGGTCGTCGGTTTCCAGGGTGGCGGCGATCTCGTCCCACCAGCCGCCGACGGCCCGGGCGGTGAGGATGACGCAGGCCGGCTCGGTGCGTGCGGCCAGGGCGGTGAGCAGGGAGATCGCGGTAGCGGCCTGGGTCTCCTCGGCGTAGTCGAGCACGACGAGCAGCGGGGTGGCGAGCCCGGCGAGCCAGCTCAGGTCGGCCGGGTCGACCTCGCGCCGGAGGAACCCGGTGTACCAGCCTTCGGTGCCCAGCCGGTGCGCGAGCTCGGCCGCCAGGTGTGTCTTCCCGGCGCCGCCGGCGCCGTGCACGACCGCCACCCTGGTCCGGGAGGTGTCCTCGGGTGCCTGGCACCAGTCCAGCAGCACGTCGAGCTCGTCCCGGCCGTAGAACGGCACCACCCCGCGGCGGGCCCGCAGCTGCAGCAACGGCCCGGCGTCCGGGCGGGGATCGCGGTAGGGCGCGCTGAGCGGGCTGCTCGTCGGCACGTGGGGCATGGCCAGCGTGTCCTCGCGGCGCCACCCGACCCCGACGTCGACCCCGACACCCCACCGCCACTGGCTACCGTTGTCCGCGGCGGCCAGTATCCGGGTGCCGGCGGCGACCGCCGCGTCCCACCCGATCGGCGGGCTGCCCTCAGCGGGCTGTGCGGCGCTGGTGACGTCGATCGCGACGAACCCGCCCGGCTGGTCGGTCCCGCCGCGAAGCTGGTCGAGGAGCCCGGGCGGCGGGTGGTGGTGCACCTGGTCGCACCACGGATAGCCTGCGCCCGGACCTCGCGCCCAGTCACCGCGCAGCCACACCACCACCAGCGCGTGACCGGCACCACCACCGGTCGGGTCGAGCACGACGATCATCGGGTGCAGCCCGGCGTCCAGGCACGCCCCGCTGAACGTGACCGCGAGGTCGAGGCAGGTGCCCTGGCCGGGTCGGAGCAGGACCTCGTCGGGGGGCCGGATCACCTGGCGGCCGGGTTCGCTCGCCGTGGGTTCGTGCACGTAGCCGATGGCGCACCCGGCGAACACCTCGTAGATCCGGCGCGCCCGGTGCCACTGAGGCTCGTCCGAGGGCCCCGGCAGCCGCCCGGCCCGGTCTGGGGGCACCAGCCCGGCGGTGACGCCGTACTGCACGTACTGGCTCAACGCGCCGGGCGCGCCCGCCCGGTCCCACCGCGGCCACCTGCTCACCCCTCGATCACCCCGACCACGTCCCCCCCGGCGACCTGGTCGAAGCGTGACACGTTGACCGTCTCGACCGTGAGCCGGTAGCGCCCGGGAGCCAGCGCCGGCACCGTCGCCTCCCACCGGCCGCCGCCCCCGCTCATCCGCACCGGCGCCCTCGGTCCAGCGGGGGCGTCTCCGTCGTCGGGGGTGATCCGCAGCCACGCCACCGCACCCTCGACGTCGTCGGTGCCCCACAGCCGCACGGCCACCGGGAAGGGCTCACCGGCGGCGAGGACATCGTCGACGTCCAGCCCGAGCCAGGGCCGCTGCGGTGTGTCGCCGCGCACTCCGCCCGTCGGCTCCCCCTCGTACTCCCGCAGCACGTCCACCGCCACCGTGGTGGTGGCCATCGGCCCGTGCCGGTCGGGTACCGCCCGCCGGGCCCGCGCGTCGTCGGCGATCTCGATGGGGAACGCCGAGATCGCCGGTACGGTCCCGTCACCGCGCCACCCGGAGTTCGGCAGCCACTCGGCGTCGGCCTTCGTCACGCGCACCCGCCCGTCGGCGAGCACCGCGCGGCCCGCGGTGGCGTGCCCCCGGGCGAACAGCGCCAGCACCTCCGGGCGGGTCGGCTCGTCGAGCTCGGCCCAGCCGTCCTCGATGTCGCGGTGCATCCCGAACGCCCCCGCCGCCCGCGCGGTGAACCGCTGCCCGGCTGCGGTGCCCAGCTCGTGCGGGTAGAGCTCCTCGCCGGTGGTCCCGTCCCGGATGGCCCGGTAGCGGGGCAGCAGGTGGTAGGTCGAGGGCCATTCCCGGAGCACCTCGGTCGCCGGTCCCAGTAGCCGGCCGCTGAGCGCGTCCAGCGGCCGGGGCCCGAGCCGGATACCGTTGACCAGCCAGTCCAACGCCTGGGGCGCACCCCGGTGCGGGGTGCCCAGGGTGATCAATGCCTGGCACGACGGGGCGCCGTGCAGCGGGCCGAGCCAGTACCGGGCCACCAGCCCACCCATCGAGTGCGCAACGATGATCACCCGCTTGCGTCGAGCGTCCTGGGTGAGGTCGCGCAGGCGGCACTCGATCGCGTCGTGGAGCCGTGCGGCGGCCGCGGGCACCCCGAGGCGGAAGTCGTAGCCGAACAGCAGCACACTCACGCCGCCCTTCGGCTCGGTGTCGTCGCGGGCCACGTCGATGTCGGTGTCGTGCAGCCGAAACGCGTTGGCCAGCTGCCGGACCAGGCCGTCGTAACCGGGCACCACCTTCCACGGCAGCACCCGGGTCGACGCCACCAGGCCGACCGGCCGCAGCGTTGGGTGCTCGGCCAGGCTCAACCGTTCCGGGTGGAGCGCCGCGCCGGCAAGGGCCTGGCGTCCCTGCCCCCATACCGGGGCGCCGTCGGGGGTCTCCAGCACGCTGCCACCGATGCCGGGGATCACCACCACCAGGTGTCGCAACCGGACCACCGTTCGCTCTTGCGGCGCCCCCTCGCCTGGAGTGCGCCGCCGGGTGTGTTGCTGGTGAATACGTCTCACCAGCTCGGGGTTGTCCAGCCTGCACCCCTGGGCGGTAGGTCGTCGCGCCGGGCTACGCGGCCGTTCGTCCGCCCGCTCGTCCTCGGTGGTTTCGAGACGGGCATGGCGGCCCGCGGCAGGCGGGGAGCGGCGCGACACTCAACATCCACTGAACATTTTGGGCACAGCCACCGTTCAGCGTCGGGCGGCACCCTCGGACCGTGCCCACCGCCGGTAGGCACGACCGCCAGACCTCGGATGTCAGCGGGCCGCTGGGCTCCGGGCTGCGCCGGAAACCGTCCGACGCTGTATTCCCTGCCATTTGAAGGAGATGCATCATGTCCATACTGACCCGCACCCAGCGCACTCGATGTACCCGCTCGGTGCTGCTGGCCGCCTGCGCCACGGTCGCCTTCTCCGGCGCTTTGGCCGCGACGGCCACCTCGTCCGCGATGGCTCAGCCACCTCTCAGCGGCTGCTTCCTGAACGGGAAGGAGCTCTTCGCTTTCCAGGCCGACAGCGGAATCTTCGGTACGAGAGGGGCCGACACCATTGACTGCACCAACTCTCCCAGGGGTCGAACCGTGTTCGCTAACAACGGGAACGACACCGTCATCGGCTCACGCTTCGACGACAACTTCAAGGGAGACAACGGCAACGACAACCTTCAAGGAAGGGCCGGTAATGACTTTCTCACCGGCGGTGCCGACACTGACCGGTGCTCGGGAGGGAGTGGTACCGACACCGCCAACAACTGCGAGACAGTGACGAGTGTCCCGTAGTGCGAAGCACCGTCCCTCGACAGGGACCGACGGGTTGGACGCCACGGCCCCCCGTCACCGAGATCGTCGCGCGTGGACCCGGAGTCGCACAAGCTACTCCGGGTCCACCTCGGATCCGACGCGGCTCGGCCAGCTTGGCACACACGTCGCCCCACACCTCTTTGTCAACGCTGCCGGCGTAGAGCAGGGTGCGGTCGATGTCCCACAGGACGAGTGTGCTCACGGCGGTGACTCCAGTCGGCTCGGCTGCGGCTCAGGCCAGGCTGATCCTCCTTCGAGCAACGCCGACAGGCTTCCCGACAGGTGCCACCCCCTCGCGAGTGCAGCGTGGGCGAGCCAGGACAACACCGCCAGCATCGCCGCGGCTCGTAGCGAAGAGCAATACAAGTCAACGTGGAGCTACAAGCTGTTTCCCGGCAGGCCGAACGATCCGTTGCCGGGAGCTACTGCCTGCATCCCGTCCGCTGTCCAGCGCACCAGCACCGGCTCGTGAGCGAGCTGCGCACCGGTGACAGGATTGATGGCGAAGTCGCCGAACATCGTCGTCGTCGACAGGCTGGCGGCGAGGCCCCACAGGCTCTCCCGCCGCGCGCTGCCGGCGGCGCGGACGCAATGCGCGGCGAGCGCGGCCGTTGCGGCGACCTGCACGCCGGGGTAGTCGGGCACGGCGCCGGCGAGCTGTGTGTACACGCGCAGGAAGGTCGCCTCGGCGGGCCCGACCGCGACGGACAGGTGGCGATGGGGGAACCACTGTGCGATGCCGTGGACGCCCTGTGCCTGGGTGACCTGCCGGCCGAACTCGCGCACCCCCGCTGCGACGGTTCCGATCAGCCGCGGGGGGTGGGGGAGCGCGCGGGCGGCGGTGACGGTGGCCACGTCCTCCTCGAACGACCCGGCACAGAACAGGTCCCAGACGCCCCTGCGCTCGGCGGGCAGGTCGTCGGTCGGGCCGGCACGGCGGGTCGACAGGCCCAGCGTGCGGGTGATCGTTTCTGCGCCGGTGATGACCTGCCGGCCGAAGCTGCCGCGACCCTCGACGAGCACCAGCGGCGCCGGCTCCGTGTGGACTGCGAGGTGGCGCAGGAACGGCTCGGCGTAGCGGCTGGTCGGGGCCAGCACCGACACGACGTGGCCGGGGGCGGCGGCTTGCACGTCGTCGCCGGAGCCGCCGTGGTTCCACAGCAACTGGTCCAGATCCGGCGCGACGCGCGATGCCGCCCGCATGAGCTGGGTGGAGTACGGCCCGAGCAGCACCTCACACCGCCCGGCCAGCGCGCGCAGGATGGACGCGACCCGCGCCGGGTCGCTGCCGTCATCCTCTACGAGGATCTCGGCGCCGCCGTCAAGCGCATGCCACGCCCGTAGCGCGTGCGCGGCCTGCGAGCCGAACCGAGCGTACTTGCCGGTCAGGGACAGGCACGCGCCCAGCCGCCACCGCCGAGAGTTGCCGGCCGGGCCGGTCATCGCATGTCGACGTCGTAGCGGAACTCGTGACGGTCCGCCGCAGTGACCGAGTCCTGCACCTCCAGCGGCGTCGCATCGACGTCGTAGATCGTGCGTAGCACCCGCACGACTGGGACCCCGGGCGAGAGCCGCAACGCGGTGGTTTCCGCGCGGGTCGGCATCCGGGCGGTGAGCTCGTCGACCGATCTTGCGACCCGGCGCCGGATGGGCCCGGCCGGATCTTCGATGACGGCGAGCGCACCACCCCGGATCCGACGCGGCTCGGCCAGCGGGGTGCCGTGCGCCAGCGCCGCGGGATAGTAGCTGTCACACAGCGCCACCGGCTGGTCCTCGACCAGGAACAGCCGCCGCCGAACGATCACCGCCGTGGTCTCCTCGACTCCCAGTCGGACCGCAACCTCCGCCGGTGCCGCGGCCGCGACCACCTCCAGCAGGCGTTGCTCGGGCCGCTGGCCCTGCTCGACGACCTGGGCGTTGAAACCTGGCAGTCCGGCGTCGCGGTGCCGCCGGTAGTTCGCGCCGGTCAGCACAAGCCGCACGTGGGGCGTCGGGCGCACGAAGGCGCCGCGGCCCTGCTCGGTGACGACCAGGCCCTCGGCCTTGAGCACGGCAATCGCCCGTCGCACCGTGGGCCGGCTGGTCTGGTAGGTCTGTGCCAGCTCCCATTCCGAGCTGAGCTGCTCACCCGGAGCCAGCCGCCCAGCCACGATGGCTGACCGGAGATCATCAACGATCCGGTGGTACGGGAACGTCGCACCCGGCGGCTCCGTCACGACTTGACAATACAAACATCCCGGCCGGGTTCGCGGCGTCCGCGCTCGGTCGGGTCGCCGCTCGTGGTCAGCTGAGCCACAGGACGTCGAGCACACCACCCGATCCAGGTGATCATGTCGAACGTGTCGACAGCGTTGTTCTCGCAGCGCTGATGACACGCTCGGCGCCGCGCGGCCGCGGCGTTGGCGGCCACCTCCTCAGTGATCGGCACCCTCGCCGCGGTCGGGGGTGGGGAGTGGGGGTGGGTCAGATGCCGAAGGCGGCGGGGTACTGGATGGTTCCGGTGGGGGCCGGGAGGTCCGGGTTCAGGGTGAGGGCCATCATCGCCTCGTCGGGAACCTCGAACGGTGCGCGGATGCCGAGCCGGGAGGCGGGGGTGAATCCGAACCGGGAGTAGTAGTCGACGTGCCCGAGGACCAGGACGAGGTTCTCGTCCATGGCACGGGCGGCGTCCAGCGCAGCGCGGATGGCGACCGAGCCGGCGCCCTGGCCCTGGTGGGCGGGAAGGACCGCGCACGGGGCGAGGGCGAGTGCCGGCTGACCGTCGACGTGGCAGCGGGTGAGCAGGGCGTGCCCCACGAGGGTCCCGTCGGGCGCCGCGGCCACCATGGACAGGCCGTCGATCCGCGCCTTCGGGTCGGCGCGCAGGGCATCGACGAGGTCGGCCTCGTCGGTGGCGGGGAAGGCGACGAGGTTGATCTCGCGGACGGCGGAGATGTCCTGGGCGGACTCGGGGCGGGCGGTCCAGGTGGTCATGGTGGTGGTTCCGTTCTTGTGTCGCTGCGACCAGACGTAGCATCCCAGTCGGGGAGGGATGCTCGAGTGAACGCCCACACCGTGCTCGCCGACGCCGACGGCTCGACCTACTCTTCGCTGCGTCGACGCCCGGTGTCCCGGGCCGACCGCTACCGGCTCGGCAAGGCGCTGCGCAAGCGCGTCCCGCGCTCCGCGCTGGCCGGGTGGTGTCCGGCTGGGGACCGCATCGACCCAGTTGCGCTGATCATGGAGTCGCACGAGGGGCGGGTGCCGGAGCTCGTCCCGATCCGGGTCGGCCGCATGGTCCGCTCCCCGTACGGCTTCCTGCGCGGCGCGGCGGTGGTGATGGCCGAGGACGTTGCGCGACTGCCGGTCACCGGCATCACGCCGGTCGTCTGCGGCGACGCGCACCTGGGCAACTTCGGCTTCTACGCCTCGCCACAACGCGATCTCGTGATCGACCTCAACGACTTCGACGAAGCCCATCCCGGAGCCTGGGAGTGGGACCTGCGCCGGCTGGTGGCCAGCATCTGGGTGGCCGGCCGGCAGAACGGCGCGACCGAGTCCGCCTGCGCGGACGCCGTCACCTCCTGCGTGGCGGCCTACCGCGGCGAGGTGCGGTTCCTCGCCGACCAGTCGCTGCTCTGGCGGTCCTACCAGCGCGTCGACGTCGACGAGCTGCGCGAGACGACGTCGGGCTCCTCGCTGCGCGCCGAGATCCGGCGGGCGGCCAAGCGGGCCCGCAGGCGGACGGGTGACCGGGCGCTGCCGCGGTTCACCGAGCAGGTCGACGACCGCCGCCGGATCGTCGAGGAACCGCCGCTCATCACCCGGGTGGCCGACGCCGACGCCGAGCTGATCGCCGCGGCGCTCGACGACTACCTGCGCACGCTCGCTCCGCACTGGCGCCGGGCGCTGGGCGGTTACACGCTGGTCGACATCGCGCACAAGGTGGTCGGCGTGGGCAGCGTGGGGCTGCGCGCCTACGTCGCGCTGCTCGAGGGTTCGAGTCCCGAGGACGTGGTGTTCCTGCAGCTCAAGCAGGCCCGACGATCCGTGCTGGCGCGCCATGTGCACGGGGAGTCGGCCTGGCATGCCCATCAGGGCCAGCGGGTGGTGGAGTACCAGCAGGCCCTGCAGACCGTGAGCGACCCGCTGCTCGGCTGGACGAGCGTGGACGGACGGCAGTACTACGTGCGCCAGTTCCGCAACATGAAGGGCACCGTCACACTGGACGCCATCGATGCTGCGGCACTCACCGACTACGCGGGCGTCGTCGGGCACCTGCTGGCCAAGGGGCACGCCCGCACCAGTGGGGCGTCGATGATCGCCGGGTACGCGGGCTCGGGGGACAACCTCGACCGGGCGCTCTGCCGGTTCGCCCGGGCCTACGCCGACCAGACCGAGGCCGACCACGCCGCGCTCGTGAAGGCCGTTAGGCGAGGGTTGCTGCTGGTGCAGCACGGGGTCTGATCCGCGCACTACCGGATAAATTCCCCGATGAACGACGCGCAGCTGGTTCAGGGCAAGCCTCGGGCGAACTCGTAGTGGTCAATTGGCCCCGGATGGTCACCGGGCGTAGCGAGTTCGGGTGTGAACGGCCGGGTGGCGCCGCGTTCCAGGCGTAGCGCCGGGGTGCCGGTGGGGTCGAGCGGCACTCTCGCACGCTAGGTCGGTGCGAGAGTGCCGTTCGTCCCAGCGGGCTGTGGTGGCCACGTCAGGGCTGCCTGCCGCCGGCGATCCACTGCCGGAAGATGTCGATGCGCTCCGGGGGCCAGGCGCCGTCGCAGGGCATGCTGCCGTCCTCGAGCCTGGCCAGAATACTGGTCGCGCGGTCCCGCACATCCTCGTAGAGGTGCAGGTCGAACTGGGCGATGGACAGCATCGAGCTGCGATCGGGGTCTTCGCGGAAGAGTCCCCTGATGTCGGCCTCGAAGCCGAGACCCGTGGGCGGTGGTGGGCCGGTCGATTCCGGCGCCGGATCCCGCTCGTGCTCGACACCGATCTGCCCGGGCGGGGAGTCGTCCGGGGCTCCGTCGGCGATCCACTGGCGGATGAACCCGATGCGGGCGTCGGGGACCGGCGGGCGGAACCGGGGCATCCGGTTGAACCGGGGCCCCGTTGGCGACGGCGGCGTTCCCTGCAGCCGCTGCACGAGAGGCGCGGCGTCCGGATCAGGGTCGACAGTACCGTCCGGGTTCAGGTTCACGGGTGGCTGTCCCGCGGGGCGGGTGGCGAGGAACTGATCGCGGGTCCGTCCGGCCCAGAAGTTGAAGTGGGGGCCGGCGATGCTGAACCCTCGCACCGCTTCCTCGAGGATCTCGACCGCTTTGGCGAAGCCGGTCGGCAGGCTGTCCGGCGGCACGCCGCGGCCGTGGGCCAAGGAGTCCATCACGACCTGGGCGTCGGCATCCCGGCGCAGGAGATCCTCGAGGAAGTCGTCACGGTCGATGGCGAGGGGCTGGAGGTGATCGATGATGAGCCGGGTGGCGGCGCGGGACACGTCGAGGTGCATCCGCCAGCGCTGCGGTTCGCCGTCGGGCAGGTTCAGGGTGTAGGGGAGCTCGAAGGGTGGGCCGGCGTTGACGGGACCCGCCGGGTCATCCTTCGGCAGCTGCACGAGCTTGCCGGCGATCTTGCTCAGCCGGCGCATCTCGTCGAAGGTCCCGATCAGCAGCAGGCCGCGGTCGGTGCGGTCGCCAAGCCCGGGACCGGGCGCTGCGGAGTACAGGTCCTGGTCGATCCGCAGGAAGTGCGAGAGCTGTCCCAGCAGCAGCCGGTAGCGGAGGTTGAACAGGTGTGCCCACGCCCGTGCCCGCGGATGGTTGATCCGCCCGGTGCTGGCGTGCGCATCGAGCGCCACCGCCACCTGGTCCGCCGCGGGGGGTTCGGTCGGCGCCGAGGTGGTGTTGGGGTTCGTCGTCACCGGCCAGGTGACCGTCACCCCTGCCGAGGTCAGCACCGACACCCGCTTGTAGATGGCGAAGAACCTCTCGAAGTGCGATTCGGTGCCGGCCGGGGCGAGGTCGAAGCCCTCCCCCTGGGCGCCGATGGCCCGCACGGCGGCGACTGCCGCCGCACGGACGCGGGCGACGTCCGTGCCCGCGAACGACTCGACGATCAACGGTTCCCCGGCGCCACCACGCTCCGGTTCGAAACCCCAGTCCGCGAACTTCGCCTGCCGAGCAAAGGTGTCCACCCGGATGTCGCCGTCGGCCAGGCCGTCGGCGCCGCCGGAGAACAGCTGCGCGAGCCGTTCGAAGATCAGACCGACGTGCCGGACCTCCTGCCCGCCGTTGGCGCGAGTGGCATCAATGCGGATCCGGTCGAGCAGCGCACGGTCGGTGGCCGAAAGCTCGGCGGGGAGCTCGGCCGGACTCTCGGCGATCACGTATTTGGCGAGCGAATCGAGCGTCAGGGGCTCGAGGGTGAAGCGGAACGGGTAGATCGCGCTGGCGAAGGGCGAGCTCTCCCGGTTGAAGTTCAGCGGGCCGCCGACCAGGTGCAGCAGGTTCTGCACGGTGGCGAGGTGGCCCATCTCCTCGCGGGCGATCTGGGTGAGGAGGTCCTGCAGGTCCTGGAGCTCATCCCGGTTCGGCTCGGCGACGCGGATGGAGTAGACGGCGTAGAGGTACTGCGCCATCAGAGCGTGCTCGATCTCGGCCGCCGCCGTCAGCAGGAAGACAGCCTCGTCGCGTGGCTCCAGCGGCGGGTCGTGCAGGGGGCCGGTAACGGCGGCGGTCCGCAGGACACCGTCGGCGAGCCCCCAGGGCGGCATCTGGGTGATCGAGCCCGGGGTGAAGAAACGTCCTTCCACTGTGGTGCTCCTCGGTGTCGTCGGGTGATCAGGTCCCCACGGTCTTTCTCAGGGCTGGGTGTGCCGGATGGTGAGCGACCGCCCGGCGGCGGACGGCAGGCCCAGCACCGTGTCGGCCAATGACGCCGCGAAGGGTCGCGAGAACGGGTACCCCATGTCGCGGGTGTCGGGGTAGCGGTCGACGGCGCCGCAGAAGCTCAACGAGCCGCACTCGGCCGAGGGGCCCACGAGGTCCTGCGCCGCGTTCGAGCAGAACACGACGAGCCGGAACGCCATGCCCTCCGCGGTGCCGCGCGGCAGGAGCAGCGTGTAGGGCCAGCCGCAGTCGCAGTAGTTCGGGTCGTTCGGGTCGGCGGCCCCGTCCAGCACCGTCTGCGGATCGGTCTCGGCCGGCTTCTTCACGATGGAGAACTCGGTGTCCGGGCGGTAGAGGACGCTGCGCCCGCCGGCGGGGAGCTCGACGAGGAACTTGTCGAGCTCCATCCACATCGTGCGGTCGTCCGCGACATCGGTCGGCGCGAGGAACACCCGCAACGTGATCGCGGTGGGCCGCTGGGTGGCGTTGCGGACCCGCACGACCAGCGCGAACGGATCGTGCGTGAGGTGGGTGACGCTCCGGCCGTCGGAGAGGGCGCTGTCCACGAGGCGGGTGGTCAGCTCGTCGACCACGACGAGCCCGTCCGCGCCCGGCAGCGGTCCCGCCCCGACGGGTGTGTCGAACGCCGCACCGCCCACCGCCGCGGCGGCGAGCCCGGCTGCGTCTGACCCCTCGGCCAGACCCGCCGTCGAGACCAGCAGCACGTCCGGGCTGGTCCACGGGGCAGCGGTGCCGCCGAGCGCGTCCCGCAGGACGACGGGCGGCGCGTCGGAGAAGTCGTACGGGGGCTGGGTGTCCTGCCATCCGGTGTTGATGTTGTCGATGTGCTTGTGCCAGCGCCAGAAGATCGGGTCGCGGATCGCGACGACCGGGGAGACCATCACGCCGTTCCCCTGATCGTCGGGCAGGGAACCGATCATGACGTGGCCGATGTTGTGCATCCCCGGGTAGCTCTGCCGCCGCAGCCCCGTCAGCTGAGGCTGCGCCGCCTCCACGGCGGCGCCGAGTGTGTCGCTGTCCACCGACCGGGGCGGGCCGACGGTGCGGATCAGGTCGCCGCTCGCGACGGCCGCGTCGAGCGCGGCCTGCCACCCCACGAGCAGGTCGATGTCGCGCTGCGGGAGCTTGTCGTTGGCCGCGCGGCTGGTGAACTGCGAGAGGTCGGGCCCCGGGTCGTACCCCTCGGGGATGGGCGTGTCCCACTCCGCCGGGCCGAAGGCGGTCACCCGCTGCTTGCCGAGCGAGAGCCGTTCGGCGTCGTAGCGAGCCTGCATCTGGCTGTGCATGTAGAAGAACAGCTCGCCCTGGCGGTCGTTGAGCCGGAACAGCACGCGGTACGCCTGCGGGGTGAGCTGGCTGGTGAAGGCGAAGAAGTCCGGCAGCGCCGCGGCCAGCGCGAAGAACCGGTCCAGGATCTCCTCCGGTGCGGCAGTGGCGAGGAACGCCGGCCAGTCCGGTGCCGGGTCGAGCGCGGCCAGCAGCGCCGCCAGTCCCGCCCGGTCTGACGTCTCCGCCCACACGACGAAGTCCGGAGGTAGCAGGCCTGCGAACGGGTAGACCTGGTGCCAGTGATCGTGATGCTCGTTGGCGAAGGGATCCTCCCGCCAGTAGTCGAGCGCCTCCTCGGGAGTGGGCGCCGTCGTGCGGGCGACCCCCTCGGCCGGTTGCGAGGGGGTGAACAGTTCGGGCCGCACTCGCAGCGTCCGGGGTTTGGCGAGCCGACGGGCGGGCTTGTGGTGCGTCACGAAGATCGCCATTGCCTGGGCGACGAGCGCCGGTGGCAGCTCGGTGGCCCGGGTCTCGGCGAGGTCGAGAGCCCGTTCGAGCCCGTCCTCCGCGCCCCCCGCGGCGCCGCTGACGATCGCCAGCTGCGCCGCGAGCGCGACGGCCTCCGCGGCGTCATCGGGGTCGAACCAGCGGAACGTGCGTGCCGGTGCAGCGGCGGCTCTCGGCGCAGCGGCGGCGCTCAGGACCGCCGCTCGCGGCACGAGCAGCTCGGCGAACAGCGCGGTGCTGCGGCTGCGCAGCTCGGCCATCGTCGCCATGGATCCATCCCCTCGGTCAGCCGACCTGCGGTCAGCGGGTGATGTGCACGATCTGGCTCTCCGAGCGACCGTCCACGGTCACCCGGAGGAGGAAGCTGCCGGCCAGCGCCCGGCCGGCGTCGTCGGTGGCTTCCCACTCGATGGTGCGCGGTCCCGCCGCGGGCCCCGGCTCGTCGAGCACCCGGCGGACGTGCTCGCCAAAGCGGTCCCAGACGTCGACGGCCAGCCGCCCGGCGCCGTCGGGAACGGTGGCCGCGAGCTGCAGCGGCACATCGCTTCGGCTCGGTGCGTTGTCCGCCAGGAAGCGCAGTTGCTGCGCGGTCACGGCTGCGGCCGCGCGGGTCGCCGCCGGCTCCGCGGAGTACCGGTAGACCGTGCGTCCCGAGGAGTAGCCGACGGTGACCGGATCGCCGAGGAAGCGGAAGCGGTTGATGAACAGGCCGATCTCGTTGGCGTCCTGCCAGGTGGTGCCGCCGTCGGTGGTCGAGCTGCTGAAACCCTCCTGGAAGGAGGCCGAGCCCCAGCCCCCGACCCAGCCCGTGCTCTCGTCGACGAAACCGACGCCCTCGAGGTTGGCGTTGCCCTGCGGGTCGTTGATGTCGATGCGGGTCCAGCTGTCGCCGCCGTCGGCGGTCTTGAGGATGGCGCCGCGCACGAAGCTCTGCAGCGCGACGTAGCCGACCTGGTGATCAAGGAACTGGATCTTCCATCCCCACTCGCCGCGCGGGAGCACGGCGCTGAGGGACGCGACCTTGTTGACCCACGTCGCGCCGCCGTCCTCGGTGCGCAGCACCACGGCGCGCACGTCATTGCGCGTCGGATTGGCCACGGTCGCCTGCCCACCCACGACCCAGCCGTGGTCGGCGTCGGTGAAGTAGGTGTCCACCAGCAGGGCGGCGTGTGCCGACATGTCCCAGGCCTGCCAGGTGGCCCCGCCGTCGACGGTGCGCATCATGGCCGCGGGTTGGTTTGGGAAGTTCGTGCCCGAGGCGTAGGCGACCGAGGAGTCGACGACCGAGAGGCCGCAGACCGCAGACGGGGCCAGCGGGGGAAGGTCGGCCACGTTCGTCCAGGTCGTGCCCCCGTCGGTGGTCTCGAACAGCCGCTTGCCCGCTGTCAGCGTCCCGACCCAGCCCCGGGTGGCGGACGCGAAGCCGACGCAGCGGAAGTAGACGTCCGGGTCGTGGAGCTGCTCCTGCCAGGTGTCGAAGCCGTCCTCAGTGTGCAGGATCTGGCCGTTGCTGTTCACCGCCCACCCGCGCTGCGGGTCGGTGAACCAGATGTCGTCGGTCCGCGAGCTCGCCTCGGGCGCGTTGGTGGCGCCCCAGCTCAGCTGCGCCTTGTCGGAGATCTCGCCCCCGGCCTGGGATCGCGTCATGTCCTCCCCCTACTTCACTTCGTTGCGCCGGAACGTGACCACGGAGCCGCATTCGGGCCGGCGCACCCTGCTGAAATCCCCCGGAAATTCGGCCTCGCGGGCATCACGCTCACGATCACCGCAATGGAGCGTCCTCCTGATCACCTGGAGCAGCAAGCGCCCAAAAGGCTTACTGCGCTTACTGCCTGATGAGGTGGCCGAAGCCCTGGATCTTCCGACGTAGCGGCCAGGACTATCCGACACGATCGACATCCGTGGCCCGATGGGCGCTGGCCTTCTGCACCACGATCGTGACGGGCGTCGGTGCGGTCTCGGTCCGGTTGGCGCTGCGCGGACGGTGGTGGCGAGCTGGCGGAGTCGGTCAATCTCGGTCGCGGTCGATCAGGTGTCATCGTCGCGTCCGGGCTCGGCCGGGATGGGCCTGGTGAGGATCTCGACGATGGTGTGCACTGTGGTGGCGTGCTCGGGTGCCCGGCGGGCGAGGCGGCGTAGCCGTGCGGCAGCGGCCCGCTGGGGGTCGGTGCACTGCTCAGCGGCCTGGGCCACCAGGTCCTGCGATGTCAACGTCGGAGGTAACGGTGCACGACACTGCTACGCGGAGTCCGGTCCTCGCGGCACGGGCGGCGCGATGAACATGGAAGACTGGTCGAGCGTGATCGACCAGGCGGTGGGGTTGGGCACGAGAATGGTGCAGTTCATCGGTGGCGAGCCGACGCTGCACCGCGGGCTGCCCGATCTGGTGGGACATGCGCTCGGCCGCGGGTTGCAAGTCGAGGTGTTCAGCAACCTCGTCCATGTATCGCCGCAGCTCTGGGACGTCTTCGGGCAGCCGGGCGTGCAGGTCGCGACAAGCTACTACGCCGACCGTGCAGATCAGCACGAGTCGATCACCCAGGGGTGCGGCAGCTATGCCCGTACCAAGGCCAACATCGCTGAGGTGGTGCGGCGCTCGGTCCCGCTGCGTGTAGGTGTGATCGACGTGCAGGACGAGCAGCGCGTCGGCCAGGCGCTCGCCGAACTGGCCGGTCTTGGCGTCGACGAGATGCGCGTCGACGACCTGCGACAGGTCGGGCGAGGGCATAAGTTCATCGGGTGTCTGAAGCACGCCGCCAGCTTCATGATCACCGAAGGGGAACGCAGAGCCCCATCCCGTGCGGCTCCCCGTACCGAAACGGTGACCTTGACAGGTCACCGCGACCCCCGATGGTGCCATGACCATCGGCGGGGAACCCGGAACCGCACTCCGCACGGCTGACGGCACCTAGACAACGATCAAGCGCCCGGCACCGTCCGCCCACCGGATCCCACCACGTCCACGCTTACCGTCATCCGACCGAATCCCCAGAAGAACTTCCGCGGCGCTGCACTTATCGATCGGGTCGGCGGCAACAGCAGTCCAGGCCGGAGTGCTCCGGCGCGACGAAACCTGTTCGATATGGGTGGCACCGCGAAGCCTCGAGCGCACCCGCGCTGACGGCGAGGACGAAGCGGCGGTCCGTCGTCGTACCCGCCGCGGCCTGCGGCAGGCGCGGCCCGGCGTCGGCGGGCACCCAGAATTCAGCGGGTCGGGCCCACCCCAGGCCACAACTCGTCGACGCAGCCCCGACGGTTCCCGGCGTCGAAGATCAGGTGCGCCACCACGGTGGGCAGCCGGTGGCGAGCCAGCCGGTCGTGGTGCAAACCAGCTGACCACCACGGCCGGATCCGGCTCGCGGTTCATCCCGACCGCAGATACGGGGAAAATCCCCTATTGCGATGCTCCGGGACCGCCCGATTCCGGCATCGGTCGGACCAACGAGCAGGCGGCATCCCGGATGGCAGGGGCCGTCGCGATCCCTACCTTTAGCTCATGCCGGATCGACCAGTCGTCCGGCGACCGGCAGCCGGACGAAGTACCGGCGACGACCTGAGGAGAACATCATGAGCACCCCCGGATTCGACAGCAACTTCGACATCGACAACCTCGCTGTGGGCGGTCGCGGCGGCGACGGTGGCAACGCCACCGCGGTGAATGCCGGCAACATCAACCTCGGTGGTAACCAGATCAACGACGCCGACGCCGACGCCGACGGTGGCGACGGTGGCAACGCGGCTGCGGGCGGGTTCAACCCGTTCGGTGGCACCAATGTCGCCGGCGGCGGCGCGGGTGGCGACGGGGGCATCGCGGTTGCGGTGAACGCCGGTAACGTCAACCTGGGTGGGAACCAGGCCAACTCGGCTGACGCCGACGCCAGTGGTGGCGACGGTGGCAACGCGGCTGCGGGCGGGTTCAACCCGTTCGGTGGCACCAATGTCGCCGGCGGCGGTGCGGGTGGCGACGGGGGCGTCGCCACCGCGGTGAACGCCGGCAACGTCAACCTGGGCGGGAACCAGGCCAACTCGGCTGACGCCGACGCCAGTGGTGGCGACGGTGGCAACGCGGCT
>JBOHEO010000018.1:0-43856 GCA_050701055.1 Pseudonocardia sp.
AACCCCGATCGAGATCCGGTCCGGTAACCGCTCCAACGCCGCCTTCGCCTCACGCGTCACTCCCGCCACGCCGACGACGATACCACACGATGATCACTTAACGAAGTGGCATTGCCCCCCGCCGTGCCATCGCTGCCGACATCCCGGTCCGCTCGGCCAACAGCCGCAGCACCTCGCCCGATCTTTACTGAGATCATGCTCGGCGTCTCGTCAACCCCGGTGTGAAGGACAGAGGCCGAGCGTGCGGTCTGGTGCGGGTGTAGGCCGCGCGGCTCGAAGTCCACGGCAGGATGCGCTCGACTTGAGTGGCCTTGCTGCGGCGGCATGTCCGGCTCAGCCCTGGCCGGCCTCCTGCGCCACGCGCTCCAGCCGGGTCCGATAGTTCTCGCACCACGCCCGGTCGCCCGGCGCCATGTTGTCGTCGCTCTCCCGGAGCCCGGCGGCCCCATCGATGAGCTCGCGGACGATATCTGCGTGCCCGGCGTGCCGATTGGTCTCGGCGATCATGTGTACCAGGATCCGGTGCAGCGTCACCTCGCTCCGGTCGCTCGGCCAGTGCGGCACCTGGCCGAGCGCATCCAGCGGTAGCGCGTCGATGGTCGCGTCCGCGTGCGCCCACGCTCGGTGGTACAGGCCGACGATCTGCTCGCGCGACTCACCGGCGGTCGCCCACATGTCCGCGTTGGGTTCGGCGTCGTCTGTGTACCAGGGCAGCGGTTCCTCAGACGGCCGTCCGAAGGTGGCGCCAAAGTAGCCCAGCTCAACGCTGGCCACGTGTTTGATCAGCCCCAGCAGGTTGGTACCGGTCGGCGTCATTGGACGGCGGATGTCGTACTCGGAGAGCCCGTCGAGCTTCCACAACAGGGCATCGTGAGCAGCCTGCAGGCAACGGCGAAGGTCCGCTTTCGGATCCGATCCGGTCATGGCGGACAGCCTGCCACTCGGCACCGACGCCCCCGGGGTGGAGCTCGACCTCCTGTCGATGACCGGCACGGTCACGTCCCGTTGGCCGATCCCTGACCGATGGCTCGGGATAGGAGAAGCCGGTCGGTGAAGCGACCCGTCGGTTCCGGCGAAGAACTCTCCCAGCACGGGCCCGATGACCTCTGGGTCCACCATGTGGGTCTGTCCGTCGAGGACGCGGTGCTCGGCGTTCGGTAGCGCTGTGGCGACGATCTCTGCTGGTCGTTGGGGCAGCTCCTGGCTGGCACCGCCAGCCAGGACAAGCGCGGGGACGGTCACCTTCGCAGCGCGGTCGCGCGGGACGAACGCGTCGTTGAGGCAGGCGTAGTCATACGCAAGTCGTCGGTGCGAAGCCTTCCCTCAAAGGCCACGCTGGTGAGCTGCGGGCTCCGGCGACCATCTCGTCGTCCGCACCGGCGTACCGCATGAATGCCTCCATGGCATCGCCATAACGTCCCGCCGCGAGGTGCTCGTGCAGCTGCTACCGGTGCCACTGGGCAGGCCGCTTCGCCCGCGGCGGTCGGGCCGTCGTCCCCGGCACCCCACACCAACCCATCCAAGTGCATCGACGTCCGCGACCTCGCCGCCTGGATCGTTACCGCCGGTGAGCAGCGCCTGGGCGACACCTACGACACGGGCATCGCCAGGGTGTTCAGGCAGTGGCTGGTCGAGCGCGGCCACAGAGTATTCCTGGATCAGGACCTGCTGAAGGTGGGCGATCCGGGGTCTGGATCATGCAGCCAGCTTCCATGATCGTTCAACGGGAACACAGAGCCGCATTCCGTGCGGCTCCCCGTACCGAGACGCTGATCTTGGCAGGTCAGCGCGGCTCCGTTAGCGCCGTGATCAGCGGTTGGGAACCCGGAACAGCACACAGCACCACTGACGGTACCCAAACGTCGATCAAGCGCTCGGCACCTTCTGTCCACCGGATCCCCCACACCACCTCCATGCGGGTCCTCGTGTCGCTCCGTTTAACCGCGGCGGACGAGTGCCACCCCGGCGAGGATGAGGGCCGCGCCGAGAGGCAGCGTCCACTGGGCCGGTTCGTCGAGCACCAGGATGCCGAGGGCGAGCGCGACGGCGGGCACGAGGTAGGTCACGACGCTGGCGGCGGTCGGCCCCTCGGTGGCGATGAGCATGAAGTTGATGACGAGGGCGAGGCCGGTCCCGAGGATGCCGAGGATCAGCACGGCGGCCAGGGCGAGGGCAGCCGGCTCGGGACGCGGCCAACCGGCGACGGGCAGGGCGAGGGCCAGGAACGCGGCCGCGATGGTGAGCTGTGTGGCGGTGAGCGTCAGCGGCGAGATACCGCGGTTGGTGAGGAAGCGTGCCTGGTAGACGTAGGCGAGGCCGTAGCTCACGGCTGCGCCGATACAGGCGAGCACTCCGCCGAGGGCGCCGCCGGTCGTGCCGCTCCACGGCTCGAACACGACGATCACGCCGACGAATCCCAGGACCACACCGATCCCCCGCAGCGGGGTGAGCCGGGTGTCGGCGCCCGCGGCGAGCGCGACCACGATCGTCCACAGTGGTGTGGTGGCGTTGATCACGCCGGCCAGGCCGGAGGACACGGTCTGCTCGGCGACCGCGATCAGCGTGTACGGGATCGCGTTTGCGATCAGCGCGGAGACCGCGAGGTGCCCCCACATCACCCGCCCGCGGGGATGCGGGAGCCGGCGGACGAGCACGATCGGCACCAGCACGAGCGCACCCAGCGCAAGCCGGGCGAACGTGAGCTGCACGGGCGTGAACCCACCGAGGGCGAGCTTGATCCAGAAGAACCCGGAGCCCCAGAGCAGCGCGAGCACGGCGATCAGTCCGGTGGCGCGCACCGTTATTCGACCGGGGCGTCGTAGCGCAGGCTCGACAGGTCGGCGCGCAGCACGAACCGGGTCAGCTCGTAGGGCTCGCCCTCGGTGTCGATGCTCGTGTGCAGCACATCCAGCACGGGGACGCCGGGCGAGAGCCGTAGCTGCTCGCGCTCGTCCGGGGTGGGCATGCGCGCGCTGATCTCGTCGAGGATCCGCGCCATGGTGTGACCGCGCTCCTCCAGCACGCCGTGGATGCCGAACGGGTGCCCCACCTCGTCGCGCACCAGGCCGGTTCCCTCGGCGAGCGCCCACGGCAGCCAGGTCGTGACGCGCTGGATCGGGTCGGCGTCGGCCCAGAACACGTTCTCGCGGCGAAGCACGGACCTGGTCGTGGGCGCGAGCTTGAGCCGCTGCGCCACGTCGGCCGGCGGGACCATGCGGTCGATCGAGAGCACCTCGAAGCGGCCGGTCTTGCCCTGCTGCGCGCACTCCAGCAGGAACGGCGACAGGCCGGTGTCGCGGTAGCGCGGGGAGTACCGGTCGTTGCCGAGCCGGATCACCGCGGCGGCAGGTCGGACGAACACGCCGCGGCCGTGCTCGGCGACGACCAGGCCGCTCTCGGCCAGCAGGCGGATGGCCTGGCGGGCGGTGTTGCGGGCGATGCCGTGCCGCTCGGCGAGCCCGCGCTCGGACGGCAGCTTCGCTCCCGGGACGAGGTCGCCCGCCTTGATGGCGTGCCGCAGCCTGTCGGCCAACCGTTCACTCGCCGGCCTGCGGTCCGCGCCGCCGTCCGTGCTCGTCACACGACCTCATCCTCCTACTGGCTTGCGCCAGATGGGTGATTCAGCTCCAGCCGGCTTCCCGCTGCCTGCATCATCTGCTCTACTGGCTTACGCCAGTGCTCCGGGCGTTCGAGGGATCCCAATCCTTCCACGCTGTCCGAGGGGCCTGGCGACCACGATCAGGAAAGGGAAGTGCTGCCAGATGCGCCTCACGTGCGACCGGCCCGCTCCAGCTCACGCCGCCGACCGGCCGACCGCGCACCGCGTCGAGCCCCGGCTCCGGCGACGTACCGTTCGCATCAGGGGCGTCAGCCTGGCGGACCGGCTCGTGTACTGGCGCGCCCGGTGGATGCGATGAACAGCGCCGCGCGGGGCCGGAGCATCCAGGACCGCTCATGTATCGCTGAGGCCATCACCGTCGTCGCCGCCCAGCCCGGCGGGGTGGAACGCATCCTCGCGACGCACCGGCGCCGCTCGGACGGCCGCTGCACGGGCTGCGCCCACACCCTCACAAAGTGGCCGTGCACGGTCGCCGGCATCGCTCTCGGCGCGCGAGACCACGCCCGTTACCGACCGGTGCCAGGCTGACCCCGAGCGCTCCCGGGGTGCAGGTCTCGATGGCGAGAACGACGTGCACCGGCCGGCGCGATGGTTACCGTGACGTCCGCGGGCTGCGGGCCGGTAAGGGCATCGGCCCGCTCTACACCTCCGGCACCATCAGAGGCGCAGCAGCATCCGGACGTTGCCCAGGGTGTTCGGCTTGACGTGCGCGAGGTCGAGGAACTCCGCCACCCCGGCGTCGTAGGAGCGCAGCATCGCCGCGAACACGTCGGGCGGTACCGGTGTCCCGTCGATCTCCTCGAAGCCGTGCCGGGCGAAGAACTGCTTCTCGAAGGTCAGCACGAACAGCCGCGTCAGGCCGAGCGTGCGGGCGCCGTCGATCAACGCGCGGACGACCGCATGTCCGATGCCGCGCCCGACCAGCCGCGGGTGCACCGCGACCGTGCGGATCTCACCCAGGTCCTCCCACAGCACGTGCAGCGCGCCGCAGCCGACGACCTCGCCGTCCAGCTCGGCGACCAGGAACTCCTGCACCGACTCGTAGAGGGTGACGATCTCCTTGGCCAGCAGCACGCGCCCGGCGTACTGGTCCACGAGCTGCCCGATCGTCACCACATCGGCAGTGCGAGCTCGCCGAACGGTCGCCGTTGTCACGAGGGGTCAGAGTAGATCACCGGGTGGCGGATACCCTGATGCACGTGCCGGAACCCCGCCGTGATGCAGCGCGCCCCGCTGACGTTCCGCGCCGCGCTGCTCTGTTGACCCTGGGCTGCGCCCGCAACGAGGTCGACTCCGAAGAGCTGGCCGGTCGGCTGGCCGGCAGTGGCTGGGAGCTCGTCGACGCCGATCCGGGTCCCGGACCACCGCCGGACGTCATCATCGTCAACACCTGCGCTTTCGTGGAGCAGGCGAAGAAGGACTCGATCGACACCCTGCTCGCCGCCTCCGACACCGCGTCGGCCAGCGGGGCCAAGGTCGTCGCCGTGGGTTGCCTGGCCGAGCGTTACGGCGCGGAGCTGGCCGAGAACCTTCCCGAAGCCGACGCCGTGCTCGGGTTCGACGCCTACCCGGTGCTCGCCGAGCGGCTCGCCGACGTCCTCGGCGGGCACGCCCCCGCCTCACACGTGCCGGTCGACCGGCGCACCCTGCTGCCGATCAGCCCGGTGGATCGCCCCGCCGCCGCGCTCGACGTCGCGGTGCCGGGTCATGGCTGGGTACCGAACCTCGCGCGGGTCCGGCTGGCCGACGGCCCGGTCGCGCCGCTGAAGATCGCCTCGGGTTGCGACCGGCGGTGCGCGTTCTGCGCGATCCCGTCGTTCCGCGGGTCGTTCATCTCGCGGCCGGCGGACGACGTCGTCGCCGAAGCGGCGTGGCTGGGCATGCACGGCGTCCGGGAGCTCGTCCTGGTCAGCGAGAACTCCACGTCCTACGGCAAGGACCTGCCCGGCGGTGGCCGCGCGCTGGTGCACCTGCTGCGGCGGCTCACCCACGTGCCGGGCATCGATCGGATCCGCGCCAGCTACCTGCAGCCCGCCGAGGTCCGGCCCGACCTGCTGGAGGTCATCGCCGTCACGCCGGGCGTCGCGCCGTACTTCGACCTGTCCTTCCAGCACGCCAGCCCGGCGGTGCTCCGGCGGATGCGCCGGTTCGGTTCCCGGGCGGACTTTCTCGACCTGTGCGCGCGGATCCGTGCCCTGGCCCCCGAGGCCGGCATCCGCAGCAACGTGATCGTCGGGTTCCCTGGCGAGACCGAGGCCGACGTCGTCGAGCTGGAGGCGTTCCTCACCGGGGCGCGGCTGGATGCGGTGGGCGTGTTCGGCTACAGCGACGAGGACGGCACCGAGGCCGAGGGTTACGAGGGCAAGCTGCCGGCCGACGAGGTCATGGCCCGGGTCTCGCGGATCTCCGCGTTGGTCGACGAGCTGATGGCCCAGCGAGCCGAGGACCGGGTCGGCACCGAGGTCGAGGTGCTGGTCGAGGGGGCCGAGGACGAGGACTTCGAGTGCACCGGCCGGGCCGCCCACCAGGCACCGGAGGTCGACGGGGAGTGCGTGTTCGAGCGTGGCTCCGGCCTCGAGGTGGGCGAGCTGGTGCGGGCCGTGGTCATCGGCACGGAGGGCGCCGACCTGGTGGTCGCAGCCCGGGAGGCGCTGCCGCGCAGCGCTCTCCCCGCCCCGTCCGGAGCGCTGGTGGGTGCGATCCGGCAGCCACCGTGATGGATCCGGCCAGTCCGCCACCGCTGCTCAACATCGCGAACGTGCTGACCGGCGTCCGGTTGCTGCTGGTGCCGGTGTTCCTCGCCGCGTTGCTCGTCGAGGACGGGCTCAGCGTGGCGTGGCGGCTGGTGGCGTTCGGCGTGTTCGCCCTCGCCGCATTCACCGACCGGCTCGACGGCGACCTGGCGCGCCGCTTCATGCTGGTCACCACGTTCGGCACGATCGCGGATCCGATCGCCGACAAGGCACTGACCGGTTCGGCGCTGGTGGGGCTCTCGGTGCTGGGTCTGGTCCCGTGGTGGCTGACAGTGGTGATCATGGTGCGGGAGATCGGCGTCACCGTCCTGCGCTTCGTGGTGCTGCGCCACGGGCTCATTCCGGCCAGCCGGGGCGGCAAGGCCAAGACCTTCGTGCAGACCCTCGCGATCGGCCTCTACCTGCTGCCGCTGCCCGAGCTGCTCGGCGCCGTCGCGGTGGTGGCCGCCGTCCGGTGGACGGTGCTCGCCGTGGCCCTGATACTCACGATGGTGACCGGGCTGGACTACGTCATGCGGGCGGCGCGGCTGCGCGCGGCCGCCGCGGCGCTGCCGGAGGTGCCTTGACGCCTGCTCGTTCAGTGCCGGAGCGTGGGCAAGCGCGCCGAGTTGGAGCGAGGCCGGGTGCTCCCGGCCACGTGCTCCCGGCCACCCTCCGCGCTGGAACCGGAATCCGGTGCGGCAGGCGGCTGATTTCGGCTGTGGCGCCCAGGGCGTCCACCCACCCTCCGGGTAGGAGCAGCAATCAAGGCCGGCCGTGGCGGTATTGCTGTTGCGGCGCGGAGGGCGGCTCGTGCGCGTACCTGCTCGGGATGGCTGCCGCTGCCCGAAGACAGGCGCCGGCTCGATGTTCGCCCTGGGCGGACGCGGCGACCGGTTAAGTGGCGGCCGGGGTGGCTGTGCAGTCGGTACGGTGACGGCACCGGCGTCAGGCCGGGCGGTGTCGATGCACGCTCTGCCGGCGCAACGCGGTGTCGGTGCGCGTGCTGCTGGCGCTCAGCGCGACAACGATGCGCTCAACCGGGCGCTACCGCGACAACGAGGAGGGCTGGATGGCCGTGCTGCTGCGAGAGGCGATCGGCTCCAGCCTGCGCCGGGCCCGGACCGCCCGCCGGCGGACGCTGCGCGAGGTGTCCCGGCGCGCCCGGGTCAGCCTCGGATATCTCTCGGAGGTCGAGCGGGGGCGCAAGGAACCCTCCAGTGAGCTGCTGGCGGCGATCTGCGAGGCGCTCGACGTCGCCCTGCCCGACCTGCTCACCGAAGCTGCGCGCGCGCTGGCCGCGGCGATGGAACGGCCCGCCGCCGAGGTGCGCCCGGTCGGCCTCCGGTACATGGACCTGCGGCTCGCCGACTCCTCCGCGCCCCTGCCCACCCCGGTGCCGGTCGCGCTGCCGCTTGCGCCGGCCGGTCCGGATCGGCCGGCAGTGCCGGTCGTGGGTGTCCGCGCCGCGGCCTGACGTCGTCGTTGTGCCTGAGGGGTTCCCGGGCGTTGCGCTCGGGGTGAGCCCCGATATCGTCGACCGCAGTGGAAGCTGGACGTATCCGGTGCCACCATGGGCGAGAGACGATGCGTTCCGCGCCGAGCGTCAGCTGGAGCGCATATCGTCACCATGCACCGGTACGGTCGGCGTGGTGGCGCGAGGCAGGAGGTAGGCGGAGCAGATGGCCAGTCCGTTCGTGAAGGCCTGGAAGTACCTGATGGCGTCGTTCTCGTCGAAGGTGGACGAATATGCCGACCCGAAGGTGCAGATCCAGCAGGCCATCGAGGAAGCTCAACGGCAGCACCAAGCGCTGTCCCAGCAGGCCGCCGCGGTGATCGGCAACCAGCGGCAGCTCGAGATGAAGCTCAACCGTCAGCTCGGCGAGATCGAGAAGACACAGGCCTCGGCGCGGCAGGCGCTCGTGCTCGCCGATCAGGCCCGCGCCAACGGCGATGAGGCCACGGCCCAGCGCTACGAGGAGACCGCCCAGATCTACGCCACCCAGCTGGTCACCTCCGAGCAGTCGGTGGAGGATCTCAAGACCCTGCACGACCAGTCGATCCAGGCCGCCGGGCAGGCGAAGAAGGCCGTCGAGCGCAACTCCTACCAGCTCCAGCAGAAGATCTCCGAGCGCACCAAACTGCTCAGCCAGCTCGAGCAGGCCAAGATGCAGGAGCAGGCCGCGGCCTCGTTGCAGCAGATGACCGAGCTCTCGGCGCCGGGCAACACCCCGTCGCTGGAGCAGGTCCGCGACAAGATCGAGAAGCGGTACGCGAACGCCATCGGTTCGGCTGAGCTCGCCCAGAACTCGGTGCAGGGCCGGATGCTCGAAGTACAGCAGTCGACCATCGACATGGCGGGACAGAACCGCCTCGACCAGATTCGCGCTTCGCTTCGGGGCACTCCTGTCGCGGGGGAGGTCACCGCGGGCCCCGGACAACCCGCGCCCCAACCGCAGGCCATTCAGCCGACGCCGCAGCAGCAGCCCGGCACGGTCTGAGCAGGCACGCCAGCCGCAGGTCGTTGAACTCCGACGGATGCCGCTCGCCATTCAGGCAGGCGGCATCCCGGCGTTCTCGACTGGCCGGATCTCGAGGCTGACCTTAATCGACGTTCCGGAGCGCGGAGCCGGACGATATACGGTTCCGGGTTCCCGGGTGCCGATCATCGGTCATTGGTCGGCGGCGGGTGGCAATGCGGGGGTGGCTGGCAGCGCGGGCACCAGTAGGCGATCCGTGCGTAGACCCCGTCGCCCTGCTCGGCCGTCCTGATCCGGGTGCCGCAGCGGAAGCAGCGTTGCCTGCCACGCTCGAACACCCAGTGCTGGCGGCCGCGGCCGAGGTTGCCGGTCGTGGACTGCTGGGGGCGGTCGGCGTTGCGCAGCAGCAGCGTTCGGGACAGCGCGATCGCGGCCGCCGCGTCGGGCACGTCCCGGACGGGTGTCCACGGCGACAACCCGAGCAGGAAGCAGACCTCGTTCCGGTACAGGTTGCCCACACCCGCCATCACCCGCTGCTCCATCAGGACCATACCGAGTGGAGAGTCCCCCCGAGCGCGGAAGCGCCGTAGCGCCTCGGCCGCATGCGCGTCGTCCCAGGCCGGATCGAGCAGGTCCGGCCCGAGATGCCCGATGAGTCGCGACTCGGCGTCTGTCGGTAGGAGGTCCATGTCGTGCAAAGCGAAGCCGACGGCTACCCGGTCTGTGATCTCCAACACTGCACGCGCCTCGTGGGCGGGTCGCTGCCACGCCATCCCGGACCGATAGAGGTGCCACGACCCGTCCATCCGGAAGTGGCTGTGCAGGCTGCGGCCGTCGTCGAAGCGGGTGAACAGGTGCTTGCCGACGCTCCGCACGCCCAGCACCGTGCGGCCGACGAGGTCGTGCTCGATGAGCCGCGGATGCCGGAGCTCGCCGCGCAACAACTCGCGGCCGGCGAACGCGGCGTGGAGGCGCTTGCCGGCGAGGTACACGGTGTCACCCTCAGGCACACCCGAGACGGTAACCGCCACATCGGCCGATCGGTGGTCCGCCTTCCCAACCGGGCTGCGCGGTGGTGCTGAGCCGCACCTTCGGCACGTCCGCCGGTGTTACCACGTTCGATGCCGATCGCGATCAGCGTCAGATCGTCGGGCAACGCCTACGCCGGCGCTGACCGCGCCGAGCGTCAGTCGTCGACGGGTATCTGAGTGAATACCGCGTACAGCACGTCGTCCCGGACGTGGGTGAAGCCCAGCCGTGCGGCGACGGCCAGGCTGCCGGGGTTGTCCGGTGCGGTGGTCCAGGTCGGGCGGTGCCCGCGGGCGCGGATATCGGCGACGACCGCGGCAGCGCAGGCGGTGGAGAGCCCGCGCTTGCGATGGCTGCGCTCGGTGACCACGCCGACGTCCTCGTGGCATTCGCCGAGGTAGAACGGCACCGCCACCGACACCGGTCGCCCGTCGACGAACGCGGCCCAGCCGACGCCGGCTGCCGCGAGCCCGGCGGGCCCGCCCCACGTCTCGTGGATCCATACGATCTCCGGAGACAGGCCGGCGAGACCGGCGGTGTCATCAGGGCCGAGGCGGCGCACGTCGACGCTGCGGGACGGCATCGGCGCGACGTCGTCCGGGAGCATCGCAACGACGCGGTTCCAGACCGCGGTGCCGGGGTCGATTTGACGTAGTATGGGCCACCACGACGGCGGCGCCTCGACGAAACCGGCGACGTCGGCGAGGTCGTCTGAAGCAAGCGCTGCCGGATCACCGCGCAGCGCGTGATTGCCGCCCGGAAGCTCGACCTGCACTACTCGTGGGTCAGGCCAGCGATCCACCCGGCACCGGCCGTGTCCCGTGACAAGGCAGTGCGACCAGATCGTCGGGCCGGGCCGCTCAGGAGTGAACCAGGGCCGCAGAGCGGCCACGTCGCGGGCAGGTAGAACGAGCATGGGACCCTCCTCGGCGCTGTTCCATCCTGGGACCAGGACATCGTCTGGAGCTACCGGATTATCGATTCGGGTAGCGCGCACCGTCGGTGCTGGTGGGGCGGCGTAGGTACCCGGCTCCTGACGGGCCGCTCCACCGGTGCTGCGCCGCGGCTCTGGGTGTTCGTCCGGATGAGCTGCCCCGCCAGCATGGAGTGAATCCGATGTGTCCTGGGCGGTGGATATTGGCCGTGGCCGGGCTTCGCCGCTGGTCAGGGTCGTTCGGTGGCGCGCGGTGTGTAGGCGCTGCTCGGTCTCGTCCGTCTGGCGGTGATCCGGGGGATGCTGGCGGAATTCGCGGGATGCGCGAGCTTGAGGAGATCCGGGACGAACAGGCGTTGCGAGCGGTGCTCCCGGCTCCGGTCGCCGACCGGATCGTGGCCGCCAACCTGTTCGGTCGGCTCGCGTGGCAGCTTCACCTTGCCGCGCTGGATGGTGTCGATCCGGTGGATGCGTTGCGGGAGCTGGACGACGATCTGCTCCTGGTCGAAGACGAGCGCGAGCCTGCCGACTATCTCGCTAGGCTCCTGGTGCGCTGAGGCTGGTTCACCGTGCCGGGGTCTGCTCCTGATCGTCGTCCCCGTCCCCGGCTTCTTCCTGGGTGTAGAGGTCTTCGGCGTGGAGATCGTCGGGGCTTTCGAAACAGTCCCAGTCGAGATATGGCTTCTCGCCGACCCAGGTGTCTTTGGTCGCTCCGGCGTGGCTGATCGCGTCCCAGGCGGCGTCGTCGGCGCGGTGGTCGGCGACCCGCTGGGTGCCGTCCGGGCCGTAGACCACCGGGGCGCGCAGGTCGTCGGCGGCCATGTCGATCTCGTCGAGGACCGGCACGACGTGGCGCACGTGCTGGTCGCCGGACTCGTTGGTCCACGCACACCAGCACCGGTAGCTCGTAGCGCACCCACCTGCGCTGGGTGAGATCGGTCAGGTTCAGGTCGTCCTTGTCGCGCATGCCTGTGCTCCACGGGGATCGGCGTCGTGGTCAGCATGCCGTACCGGCGGACGGGGCCGGTCGGGTGTATCAGGGAGCCAAGGTAAGCGAAATACCGGCAATGAGGTTCCGGACTGGCCTGTCTGCGGTGTGGTGGCGGGCTGTCGTGGCTCGCCGCAGTGGTGGCCGGGCCGCTACCGTTGACCAGCACGGCGACGGGTTGACGCGAAGGAGAACAGGGGTGTCCACGGTCGAGGTAGCTGGCACGCGCCCGGACAGCGCGGCCACGGTCGCGGCGGCGCTGGATCTGCGCGCCCACCCTCGTGAGGACGTGCTGCACCGCGTGGAGAAGGCCCTGGATGTGCGGCTGGACCCGGCGGGGCAGGTGCGCAAGCGCCGCTCGGTCGGCGCTGCCACCGACCGTGGTACCTGGGTCCGGATCGAGATGCGGCGGCTGGAGAAGATGGCTGGTCAGGGCTTCAACGGCCCGGAGGCAGCCGGGTTGCTGACCGGTATCGCGAAACCCGCCTGGTACGCGAGTGTCGCCTGGGCGGAGCAGGAGACCGGACTGATGTGGCGCGCGGACGAGACAGAACTGGTCACCGCGGCGCCGGTCAAGCCGGGCGGCATCCTCACCGTCGATCCGGCGCTGCCCGCGACGTGGTGGGCAACGTTGGATGCCTCGCTCGACGCGCTCGCGGCGGCCGAGACGACGCGGGTGGCGACCCTGCACACGGCCCCGATCACCCAAGCTCGGGTGGACGAGGAGATCGCCGCGGTGTTCGGCCCGGACATCGACACCACGATCGAGTCCTGGGTGCCCGCGCACGCGGACTTCGCCTGGGCGAACCTGACCGGCCCGCAGTGCTGGATCCTGGACTGGGAGGACTGGGGGCGGGCCCCGCGTGGGCTGGACGCGGCGATGCTGTGGGCGGCGTCGCTGGCCGTCCCCGGCCTGGTCGAGCGGGTGTACCAGCATCGTCGCGAGGATCTGGAGAGTCGGGACGGGCAGCGGATGCAGTTGTTGTTCGCCGCCGGGATCGTCGGCGCCCCGGCCGGCTACTCCGGGCCATTGCTCGACCCGGCCCGCGCGGCGGTCGGGCGGCTGCTCACCGCGCTGCGGTCCTGACCATTCTGGCGCGCAGCAGGTCGCGGTAGCGCGTCACCTTCTCGTGGTCGACGTCCAAGCCGGTCGCGGTGATCAGATCGTCGAGGTGGTCGGGGTCATCGGTGCCGACGGCGATCCGGTCGACCGCAGGCGGGTGAACGCGACCCGCAGCACGGCCTGTGCGACGGTGGTGTTCTGGTGCGAGGTAAGGAATTTGCGTGGGTCGACCGTGTCCCACACCGGGTGCGCGGTGTTCCCGCCGAACGGGCTCATGCCCCACCGCGCCCCGGCGGGCAGGCCGAAGAGGTCGGCCAGGTGCTCGCCGGCGTCGAGGACCTCGGCGGTGACCAGCAGCCCGGCCCGCACCATCAGCACCCGTGGCACCGGGATTCCCACGGCGGCCGTTGTATCCGGCAGCGCCGCGGCCAGCGGGCGGGTGTCCCACGAGGAGAAGCCCCACGATCGGCACAGCCCAGCCGTGGTCGCCTCGTCGAGGGCCTGGCACGCGGCGGCGAGCCGGTCGAGCTCGGCGGCCGGGTCGGTGCTGGGCAGGGCGCGTTCCGGGTTGTGCAGGAACACCACCTCCGGCACCACACCGAGCGCGGTGGCCGACTCGTCGATGGCCTCGCGCAGCCGCACCGGGTCCAGGCTGTGTACGGGCGTGCCGCGCTCACTGGGGAAGAACCCGACCTTGGTGGAGATCGTGAACTCGCCGAGCAGATCGACCGCCGTGCTCGCGAGGGTGCGGTGGGCACGGCTGCCTTCGCCGATCCCTGGCGATCGTCCTGCTATGCCGGTTCAGGGGCCTGCGGCCGACCTGGCGGGTCGGGTTCCGCTCGCCGCCGCCGCAGTCCCACGCGTGGGTCGAAGCAGGCGGTGAACCCGTCTGCGAAACCGTAGACCCTCGCACGATCTACACCCCGATGATCACCGTCTGAGAGGACACCGTGCCCGAGACCTTCAAGACCCGGCTCGCCGAGTTCGCAGCCTCGCTGCGCGATGTCGGCGCCATCCGGTCGGACGCCGTCGAGCGCGCCTTCGCCACCGTGCAGCGGCACCGCTGCGTGCCCCAGTTCCGCTACTGCCCCAAGACGATCACCGTGCCCCAGGACCAGCTGCCCAGCAGCAAGGTTTTGGACACCATCTACTCCCACCAGTCCCTGCTGACCAGCACCGGGCAGGACGGTGGCCCGCCATCGTCATCCTCAGCACCCACGCTGATGGCCCGGATGCTCGAAGCCCTCGACTTGCAACCCGGCATCCGCGTGCTCGAAATCGGTGCCGGCACCGGATACAACGCCGCGCTGATCACCACCATCACCGGCGCACCCATGGTCACCGTCGACGCCGGGGCCACTACCGCCCAGGGCGCGGCCGAGTCAATCCGCAGACTCGGACTCGACCACCGGGTCACCGTCCTGCACGGCGACGGCTACCTCGGCGCGCCGTCCAGTGCCCCGTACGACCGCATCATCGTGACCTGCGGCGTGGCCGGCCTATCCCCACACTGGCTCGACCAGCTCGCCCCGAACGGCCTCATCCTCGCTCCGGTCGCACACGGCGGCGTGCACCCCATCCTGGCCGCCAGACAGGACGGCACGGTAAGCGCGAAAGCCGTGCTGTGGGTCGACTTCATGCCCGCCGCGGGCCCCTTGCGCCCAGCGGAACTGGTCGGCCACGACCCTGCCGACTACATCACACCCGCTCCGGTGACACGTATCCCCGACGCCAGCCCTGCCCGCACGACGGCCGTCTACAACGACCTCTGGTTCTTCCTGGCCACCCAGGACTCGCGCATCACCCGCGCCTACATGGACGGCGACACCGTCGACACCACCAAGGGCGCCTGCGCACTACACACGCCCCCACGCGGAACAGCGTGGGTGCAGACCGACGGCAGCATCACCGCAGCAGGCGAATCCACTGTGGCCGACGAGCTCCGGTCCTTCATCCACGAATGGGCAGCCAACGGTCAAGCAACACTCACCCAGTTCACCGCCACATTTGGCCGAACCGAGACAATCGACCAACCACTGTGGACGCCAAGCCAATGGACTTTGGCTGCCATCGAAACCGCTGCTCATGCCACCAAGTAGTCGCCCGATCATGCGGGGTTACTTCGCGACGATCCTCCCAATGACGTCCAACATCCCTCACCGCGCGGGACGCTTCCAGCGCTGAGACAAGTTCTGCCCGGACACCTTGACAGATCACATAATCCGGTCGATCCAGTCGCGCGTGGCCTGCTCGGTGTCGTGCGCGGACTCGCTCACGCCCGACACCGTGTCGTCGTCGCCGATTCCCAGGGCGATCGCGGCGTGCCAGGTCACGACCCCGACCTGGTGTTGCGGCCGTGTCTGCTGCACACCATCCATGACCCACCAGCATCACCCCGCGACCCGGTTTCGGCTACCGCGGAGCATGCTGCCCCCGCAAATCCCCTGATCAGCGACCTTGTCCGGACCATATCCGTCCGAAATTCCGCGGATACTACGTCCGCCGCCGATTGCGGTAGACGCGAACTCGTGCCACCGCGCGAACGGCTGGTCAGGTCCGTGCGGCGAACAGCACCCGTGGTTCCAGGTCCAACCGGGTCACCGGCGCTTCAGCCGGTGGAGACAGGTTGAGCACGAGATCGCCCATCCGCCGGATGGTATGGGTGCTGTAGGGCGTGATCGTCATCAAGTCGTCGGTGTCGACCGGATGCCCCTCGGCCGCGAGCTGGTTGACCACGTCGGTGATGTCCAGTGCGGTCGAGTAGATCGCACAGTTGGCCATCAGCTCATTAAATTTGATCACCCGCTCCTGGTGCTCGGGATCGTTGTGCCCGATCAGCTTCCCGCCGATCATCAGCCACTCCGAGTAGCCGTGGAACGCCTCGGTCTTGTTCGTGACCGCGGTGATCTGCTCCCGCAGCCCCGGATCGGACAGGTACCGCAGCAACGTCACCGTACGGATCACTCTGCCCAGCTCGCGGAAGGCCCGGTAGAGCCGGTTCTTGTGCGAGTGGTTGCCCAGTCGGCGCAGCAGCGTCACCGACGACACTCGGCCCTCTCGGATGCAGCGATTGGCCTTGCGTGTCCGCGTGGATGGTGTCGGGTTGGACGTCGGAATCGTTGTGCAGCAACCCATCGATGATGTAGACGGCCTCCCACGCCCCGCACGGAACGAAGTGGCTGAACAGCGCGATGTAGGAATCGGACACAAACCTCATGGCCAGCCCGCCGTAGCCCCCATACCGGATGTGCGACTCGGCGAGCAGGTTGTTCTCCCACGTGTCGACCTGCGACCCGTCCACGGCCACGACCTGCCCGTCGCCCCACATCCCGGCGACGTCCAGCGCGTGGAACGCGTTGATCACGTCCGCCGAGCACTTGTGGACCTTGTCGGCGGTGGAGTGTTTGTTGCCCGCGGTGTAGAGCTCGTGCGCGGAGACCTTGCCGCGTATGTGCCGGGCGACCTCGGTGGCGCCGAGATTTCGCCGTAGGCATACGCGGTCAGCACGTACCGGCCCAGGGCGTCGCCGCGGATCTTCGGGTCCGATCCCGACGCCGGTCCGAGGTGCCGTGGCCAGCCGGTCAGGTAGGCGGCGCGGGTGAGGATGTCGAGCAGGCTGCGTTCGGGCAGCCGCTGATGCACCGCCTGCTCCAGGGCCAGCGCCGACGGGCGCCGGTCGGCGCCCTTGCGGCGCTTGAGCGTCGGCTTGCCGTCCTCCAGCGTCAGATCGGTATTCGCCGGGTGCGAGCGGTAGAACCCTTCCAGCAACGGCAGGTAGTTGTTGCCGTGATACGCCGACACCGCCTCGTGCGCCGCGGACAGCTGCTCCAGTCCGCCGGTGGACTCCAACGTCTTCAGCAACGACCGCCCGGCCCGCTCCGCGACCTCCTCATCCGTCGCGGTGGGCAGGAGCGAGGGCGGCGAGCCGTCCCCGCCGGAACTCGTCTCCGGCGGCGCGGTCGCTTCCCGAGTGCCGGCCAGGACATCACCGAGCACGCCGATCAGCCGCTCGGTCTCCGCGCGGCTGGCCTCGCGCAGCTCCTCCATGCGCTCCTTGCCCTTCTTGTGCAGGGCGGCCATCCGCTTGCAGAACATCGTCACGACCTCGTCGCGCGCGGCGATCCGTTGCTGGTGCACCAGGCTGATCAGCAACGTCACCCGCTTCGCGTCCCCGGTCTTGCGCATGTCGTCGACACCTGCCATCCGGGCCTCGCCGGCGAAGTGCACCACCTTCCCCGGCGGCACACCCCTCAGCCACACCTCGGTCGGCCCGACCGCGTCCAACGCCTGCAAGTGCGCCAGCCGCGCCTTAAACTTGCCCAGTGTCACCGACTGCGCCGGGGTCTTCGTCCGATCGAACTCACTGCGCCGGGTAGCCGGGTCCACCACCAGCAGCCGATCCAGCCGGGCCCGCTCGGATCGCTCCGGTCGGGTCGCCACCATCTCGAAGAACGCGGTGTTGACCTCCGTGCGGATCGTGGCGGCCATCGCGTCCAGCGTCGTGTAGCCCGGCAGCTCACAACTGGCCCGGACCAGCTCCTCCAACGCCACGTTGATCAGGTCGGCCGGGTTGTCCTTCGTCTGCACCGCCGTACGGATCGCCGCCTCGGCGACCGACCGGACCTTGCTCGCCTCGTACTTCACGCCCAGGTACTTGCGGACGAACTCCCGATGGCGCTTGGCGGTGCGGTCCGCGTCGGTCTCAGCCTCGATGTCCTCGGGTAGCTCGATCGCGGCCCGCACGTGGTCGATCACCACAGCCGGGACGATGTCCAGCTTCGGGAAGTAGCCCAGTCGCTGATAGCACTTCAGCCGCACGACCAAGGCCAGGCATTGTGAATCGCTCTGGGTCTTGCCCCGCGCCCAGGTGACCTCGTCGGGGTGGGGTGAACGCCTCGGTCAGCTCCCGACCGGACACCACACGCTTGAACCGCGGGTAGGCGGTCCGATCGATCGACGCCAACCCAACACTCCAACAAGATCACGACTCAGACAGGCCAAACCTTAACCGCTCCCGCCGTGCTCACCCCAGACCGGCCCGGACCAGCGGCTAAGCCCGGCTGCGGCCCCTTTCTGGTGTATTCGGTTCCCCCCACCTACTAATCGTTCCCGTCGGAGGACCACCACCCGGCCGTCCGCGAAGGGCCGTCCGCGGACGGACGGCGACAGGCGGGGATCCCGATGCTGCGCAGGTACTGGTTGCAGCCTCAATGAAGGGCCGTCCGCGGACGGACGGCGACGTTCTGGTGCCGTTCGCTAGCGCGCTCATCGGTCGAGCCTCAATGAAGGGCCGTCCGCGGACGGACGGCGACTGCGTCCCAAGACTACCCTCCCTGACCTGCACCGGAAGAGCGGGTTGCGAAACCTCCTGTCGACAACAAGCCTTGAAGCGGATCGCGGGCAAGACGTCAGCCTCAATCAGGTCCTGACCAGCGGAATCCCACCGCGAGGGGTCCCCGGCAATCCCGGGCCGGTGCAGGCTTCGCGCGTCAGCCCCGTTGATCAAAGGATCAAAGGATCAACGGCCCCTGTCCGGTGAAGCTGCGCTCGAGCCCGATGAACTCGATGCGCCGGGTGCCCCCGTGCGACAGCGGCCCGAGATCGCACACGAGCACCGAGTCCGTGTTGAGGTCGACATGCATGTGGACCTTCGCCTTCAGTCGCAACAGTTTCGCTAGCTTCACGTCGACCAGGAAGACGCTGTACTGGATCCGGTCGCCATAGGACTCAAGGGTCTTGGCGACCCGGTTCCGTCGGGAATCCAGCCGTACGTCGTAGGCGACGACGTAACGATGTATCTGGTCGGTGCTCACCTGGTCGGTATGCCTTTGTAGCCGAGCTGGGTACCGTCCAGTACCCCGAGCACGAGCCTGGCCTGAATCTCCATGGCACGGCGCCATGTCACCCGGTACCCGAAGAGCGGATGTTTGAACTCCGTGGTCACCCTTCGCTCGTAGGCGGTGATCAGGGCTGCGCGGCCCTTGTCCCGCAGACGGGAGTTGCCCGTGACGTCGGTGAAAGAATTCGCCTTCAGCTCGCCGTTGTTGAAGGCGCCGATGACGACGGAATCGGCGATGGGTGCCCGGAACTCCTCGCACAGGTCGAGGGCGAGGGCTGGCTTGTTGCGCTCGCTCGAGTGAAGGAACCCGGCGTGCGGGTCGAGCCCGCACGTGACGACGGCTCGGATCACGTCGGCGAGGAGTAGCCCGTAGCAATAGTTCAGCGCGGCGTTGATGGGGTCGCGGGCGGGTCGTCGGGTCCGACCGGCGAAGAGAATCCCCTCGGTCGCCGTGACAGCACTGGACAACATCGTCGAGAACTTCCCGAAGTAGCGGGCCGCAGCATCGCCCTCGATGCCGAAAAGCTCGACGAGTGAAGTCGCATTGGCCGCCCGACGTTGCAGCACGCGCAGCGAGCGCACGGTCAACTCGGCCTGGCCGTGTCGGCGCAGCAGAGTGGCCTGGTTGCCGATCTTGGCTCCGACGAATCCGCGCGCCAGCAGAAGGTGCCCGGCGGCGGAGGCAACGTGCTGGCGTACCCGAGGCCCGCCGTTTGGACCGGCCGCCGACGAGGCCCAGCCCACCACGCGCCCACTTCCCGAACACCAGACGACGGGAACCCGCCGCCACAGCAACTCCCGGAGCAGGCCGCTCGACACGTCGACGTTGCCGTGCACGACGAGCGCCATCACCCGCTCGATCGGAACGGTCCCCAGATCGGCATCGCGGTGAGTTACCCGGAGCCGGCCTGCGCGGATCGACGCGCGGGAACCGGGTGTCGCGAGATGGAGGAACTGAGCGTCCGGATCGGCGACGAGCACCCTGCGGTGAACCTCGCCGAGTGCGCGCTCGTCCGGAAGGCACACTCCGGCATGCGAGCAGCGCAGACATCGTGAGTCGTCCTCGAGTGGCTGCGGTGCCACACCGGCTGCGAGCAGCTCCCGTAACTGTTCGACGTGATGTCGGGCCTGGTCGCTTTGCACTCCACGACGGTCGCCCGGCCGGCATCGTCGAGTTCGACGGCGTCGCATCGACCGATCACGCCGAGGTCCTCCGACGCGACGTCGACAGCGCGGATGCGTCGCCGCCGTGACGCACCGGGATCGTCGCTTGCCCCGTGGGCGTGGGTGCCGGCGGCCATCTGGTGGGTGTCGGTCGTCTCGCCCCTCGCTCGAGCCATGCCCGGCGAGGACAGAAGACGTGATGCGCCACAAGGCTGATCGCGATGGGTTCCGGTGCACCGTCCGTGCTGTCGATCATGACATGCCGATCGGAAGCGTGACGCCGAGCATCGCCCGCCGTTCCGGAGCATTGTCGCTGCCGAACCGTTCGATCGGGAACCTGACGACGCCGACGACGCCCCGAGCCGCGAGCCAGTCGCGAGCGCCGACCGCGCGGGCGGACTCAGTGCCCCAGGGATCGGGCAGGCCGACCCCCGCCATCTCCTTCAGCTGTCGTGACGCGAGTACGGAGCGCAGCCGGGCGGAACGCCACCTCGCCTCTCAGACGGGCACGTAGAACCACTCGCGGCGCCTGCCGATGTGACCGCTGGTGCTTGCCGCCGAGTTGATGCGAGGCGCGGTCGGGAGCTGGGAGATCCCGAACAGGGCACACCAGGCGAGGGCGTTGTCGGTCGGGCCGGGGTTGGCGAGCCCCGTCGCCGTGAGGCTGCGGGCCTTGTTCGATGCCGCCTCGTCCGTCGTCGTCAGACCCTCGATCCCGGAGGCAACCGCACCGGGAACCCGCGCGCTGACGTTCTTCGCCAGCGCACGCAGTCGGGTGCCGACGAATTCCGATCCTTGGTTGCGTGGCTGCATCTCCAGCCGACTCGCCCCGTCGTCCTGGAGCGTGCTGTCCTTGTCATTGCGGCTCCAGTAGCACGGTTCACCGAGTGTGGCGAGGAATCTCAGGTCCAGCCAGTTCTTGGATTCCGTCAGCCGGTGGATCTCCGCACGGCGCGCGCGCTGGACCTGGCGCCATATCTTCGGCTCCTCGAACGGGGTGAGGCGGGGACTCATCAGCGCCCTGGCCGAACCCTTCAGCTCGACGTCACGCAGCACCCAAGACGGCTCGACCGCATGATTGCCGGCGTGCTCGCGGACGAGGGCGTCGACCAGGTCGCCGGTCAGCCCAGCACCGCTGATCACTCCGCGCGGCGTCATTCCCGCGGTCCAGACGAGCCCGATGTCGGGCACACCGGCGTCCTCGAGAATCGCGCCGAGTCCATACAGGGCCAGGTGCGAAAGCAGCACGCGGGCGTCGGCTCGCCGCAGCACGAACTCGCTCATGATCCCTCTCCCGACACTTGACCGTCTGCCGCACGGAGGACGGCTTCCAGGTAGGCGCAACCCCAGACGCCATAGCACCGCTGGGTCGCCTCGATGAGGTCGTCCCACCCGCCGAGGTCGAACAGCTCGACGGCGACGTCGTGGACCCGCGTCGGTGACTCGGGCGGCATGAGCTCACCGGCGGTGTGCGGGAACCCGGACCGCCCGTGGCCGTGGCTCGTGCCGATCAACCGGGCGACGAGCCGTGAATCCGTGGCCGCGCCTGCCACGTGCACCGCGTGCCAACTGTCGACGACCGAGCGTTGCTCGTGTCGCCAGCGGTACGGCAGGCCGTTGCGACGCTCGTTGAGCCGGGCGCGTTCGGCCGTCGTGCCCGCCGCACCAACCATGACCAGGGCCGGTCCGTCGCCCAAGCCGAGATCGATCGGCCGCGACCGGGGGGTGGTAGTACAGTGTCGTCGGCGGAACAGATGCGCGGTGGACCGTCGTGATAGCCAACGGCGGACTCAGGGCCGCTGTGACGAGTCGTGACGACGATGAGGTCGCGCCGAGCCGCTGCTGGTGCACACCCGAGGAACCGGCCACCCGGCCAGCACTGGCACCGCTTGTTGACCGACGCTCGTTTGCCCACGAACGACGACACGATGATGACCACGGACCGCCGGTCCGCGACCATCGACATTGTCACGTTGGCGGCCTGATCGTCACGACGTTGCGGCGTAAGCCGCCTCCGGGTGGTGTCAGCCCGACTGTACAAGAGCTGCTGCCGCGCTTCCGCTCCTCGGCGCTGGCGCGCCTGCGGTGCGGGTCGGCTTGCCCTCGGCCATCCGGGTCGACCTGAGTAGACCTGATGTGCACGTTGTCCTCGCCCATGAGCGCTCGCGGCCGACGGAGTTGTCCACTCGACGGTCGGGTCGAGCACCGCGCCCAGGCCGAGGGTGCGGGCGGCCGAGGACTTCCCCTGCCCCGGCATGCCCCCAATCATGTAGTTGCGCTCCAGCATCGGCGCATTGAGTGCTGGCCGCGGTGGGAGCGACCGAACGGCACTCCGTCGAAGATGTCCACCTCACCGTCGTGCAGCAGCGGCCACGGCCCGGCGCCCCGGCCGAGGGTGCCCTTGTCGGCTACCCACAGGTCGAGCTGCCCGGCTTCGGTGCCTTCGGTGGGCCAGGTCTCCAGCTTCCCCCTACCCAGGTTCGCCGTCAACCGATCGCGCGGTAGGCGACCTGTCGACTTAGTGCCGCCCCGTACGGCGACGATCACGGCGACCCTGCGGTCCTCGTCCGGGACGGGAATCGCCGTGGATCGGATGGGAAGATCGGACATGGGTCGCCTCCCGGGGAAATCAAGGCCCCGGCCGGCGTTCAATCGGGTTCGGGCGGATCAGGCGCTCGGGGTGCGGTCCGGTGCGGGAGCGGCGGTGAGCGAGATCCGCCCGACGGCCTGATCCAGGTCGTCGTCGGAGTCGACATCACTGGGCTGCACCCGCAGGACGGTGACGCCGTCGGCCAACCCGGTCGGCAGCCCGGCGTCCGCGGGAAGCACCAGGATGCCGGTCATGAGGGTGTCCACCGCGTCGTCCTCGAGCGGCGTCACGTCGATGCCGCGCCGGCGCAGCGCTTCGACCGCAGCCCCCGCCCGGCGGGCGGCCCGGCGGCTGTCGGTGCTGCCGACCACGAGAGCCTCACCCTGGGCGAGCGCTGCCTGCGCCGCGAGCCGCAGCGTCGCCCGGCCACCGGCGCTGCCGTCGACCAGCGCCACGACCCGGCCGTCCGTCGTCGAGCCGCTGCCCAACCGCACAACGGCGCCTGCCGCCCCGGCAATCGCCGGCAACGCCGCGCCGCCCGCCGGCTGGGCCGTGTCGGTGCCGGTGGGGGCCTCCTTGGGCACCAGTACGACGTCGACGGTGACGGTCTCGGCGAGCGTGGTCAGGTCCGTCACCGGGTCGTTGGAGAACCGGACGATCACCGAACACCGCACGTCTCCGCGGGCCTCCAATTCGCGGGCAAGCCGGCGTAGTTGGTCGCCGGCCGATGCGATCATCGCTAGCTCGGCGCCGAGGCCGCTGGCCACCTCGAGCTGGACCTGGGCGGGCAGCAGTCGGCAGAGGATCACCCGGGCAGGCTGTTCGCGGCCGACCAGCTGCCGGGCCAGCTGGGCGAGCACCGGGGTGCGCTCGGCGTCGGGTACCAAGACGAGGACGGTGTACGCGTCGACCTCGCCTAGCTCGTCCCGGTCGGCGGTGGCGATGTCCCGTTGCAGCGCGCGGTCCGGGTAGGCGCGCCGGACCAGCGGCCCGGTCATCGTCGTGGTGACCAGAGCCATGATCACCATGAGCGTGAACATGGTCGGGTCGAGGATGCCGAGCTGGACGCCGACCTGCAAGATCACGATCTCGGTGAGCCCGCGGGTGTTCATCAGCAGGCCGATCGCGGTCGCCTGCCGGCGTGGCATCCGCTGGGTGCGGGCCGCCGCGGCGGCGCCGACGAACTTCCCGATGATCGCAGCTAGCAGGATGAGCCCGAGCTGCCAGAGGCCGTCGATGCCGATCGCGCCGACGTTCACCTGCAGTCCGGCGACCACGAAGAACACCGGCAGCAGCAGCAGCAGGCTGATCTGCTCCAGCCGTTCGAGGATCTCCCTGGTCAGATCGGTGGCGCCACGCCTCGGCATTATCGCGCCGAAGATGAAGGCACCGAAGATCGCGTGGACACCGATCTCCTCGGTGATCCAGGCGCTGAGGAACAACCCGACCAGGATCACGGCCAGCATGTCCGGTGTGAGCCGCCCCGCCCGCTCATACCAACCGACCATGCGGGCCAGCAGTGGGCGCACCACGAGAAACGCCACCAGGGCGAACGCGATGGTGAGCGCGATGATCAGGGCGGCCCCGGACATGGACCCGCCTGCGGCGACGGCCACGACGATCGCGAGAAGCGACCAGCCGATCACGTCGTCGATTGCCGCGCAGGCGAGGCTGAGCACGCCGATGGGAGTGCGCTGCATGCCGCGTTCGGCGAGGATCCGGGCCAGCACCGGTAGCGCAGTGATCGACATTGCGACACCGATGAACAGCACGAAGGCCGGCATTGCCACCAGCTGCCCGTCCACAGTGGTGTGCGACGGGTAGAGCAGAACCCCGACTCCGGCGCCGAGGGCGAACGGCAGGACGATCGAGCTGACCGCGATAGCCCCCGCGGCCCGCTCCCGGCCGCGGATCAGCGACAGGTCGACTTCGAGGCCGACGATGAACATGAACAGCGCCAGGCCGAGCTGGGCGATCACGGACAGGTACGGGCGGACCTCCGTCGGGAAGAGCACCGTGTCGAAGCCGCCGGGGAGCAGGCCGAGCAGGGTCGGACCGAGCACGATCCCGGCCATGATCTCGCCGATCACCGCGGGCTGGCCGATCCGACGGAACAATCTGCCCATCAGCCGGGCCGCGGCGACCACGATCGCCACGTCCAGAAGGACGAACGGGATGATCTCTTTCAGACCCATGTACAGCGCCCCCCTCGACTTGGCGCTGGGGCCCCGTAGCGGATGCCCATCCGCCTCCCTCGCCGGGTCGTATGGTAGCGATCCACCGGTTCGGAGTGAACCCACTACCGCAAGGGCAACGACTACCTGCTCGGGCCCACCCGCGAGGAGCTGTTCACCCAGGTCGTGAAGAGCGAGTACGCCTCGTACAAGGACTACCCGGTCATGCTCAACCAGATCCAGAACAAGTACCGCGACGAGGAACGGCTGCGGGCGGGCATCCTGCGCGAGCGGGCATCCTGCGCGGGCGCGAGTTCCTGATGAAGGACTCCTACTCCTTCGACCTGTCCGACGAGGGGTTGGCGGCGTCCTACGCGAAGCACCGCGAGGCCTACGTCCGGATATTCGACCGGCTCCGGCCTGGAGTACGTGATCGTCTCGGCGGCGTCCGGCGCGATGGGCGGCTCGGCGTCGGAGGAACTCCTGGCGGTGGCGTCCACCGGCGATGACACCTACGTACGCAGCGCCTGCGGCTACGCGGCGAACGTAGAGGCCGTCCTCACGCCCGTACCGCCGGAGCATTCGCCGGCGGGTCTGCCCGAGGTCAAGGACCGGCGCAGCGGTGCGCGTGCCGAAGTCGCGCTTGAACGAGGCCGTCCGGCACCTCGTGGAACTCACCGACGAGCGCTGACGGGATCCACCTATCGCTTGAAGTCGGTGGAGTTCCACCAGCCGAACAGCGTGCCGGCATTGCCGTCACGGCGCTGGACGTAAGCGAATGCGAGAGCGTCGCGGTCGGACCAGAGCAGGTACGCCTCCCGGGTTTCGGCCTGGACGAAGCATGCGACGGAGCCGCCCTCGGCCTGACTATCGTCGCGTTTCCACGTCTGGCGAACGCTGGCCCCGGTTCGGCAGTCCTCAAGCACTCCGTGTCCCGCGGGGATGTCCTCGGTGGCGACTGCTTTTTCGAACTCCACATCCAGCTGCTCCGCAGACGCGAATCGGGTGAACGTTGCGGTCTCCGGGCCTTCCACCGGCCCCATCTGGCAGGTGGCGACCGCAAGCGCGCGAACGTCGTCGCGCAACGTCGGATTCGGCGTGCAGTTGGCAGCCCCGAATCCGCGTGGTAGCTGATCGATCAGGAGATCGTAGTCGGTGAGGGGTGCGGCCGACGCCTGGGCGGGTGCGGTCGCCGGGGTGCTTGGGTTGTCGCTTCGCGAGTCAGTCAGGACCATGGACAGCACGACGGCACCACCCGCGATGACGACGGCGGCCGCGATCCCGACGGTCACCCAGGCCTTGCGGTCCTGAGTGACCCTGGTTGAGGGTTGCGCCGTCACCGGTTGGGCTGGCCCGAACCGGCTCCAGGTGGCTGCCGGACCGGGCTGCGGCGGAGCGGTCCGGCTGGGAAGGGGAGTACTCGGGCTCGGGATCGGCCTGCTGGTCTCCTGTCGCGCAACGGGGATGCTCGACGTCAGATTGTCCGATCCCATCATGCCCAGTGCAGCCCGCGCCGCCATGGCGAGCGCGCCCGCCGTCTGGTAACGCTCCTCCGGGTCCTTCGCCATACCGCGCGCGACGATCTCGTCTAGGCTGGCGGACACCCCCGAGCGCACCACGGATGGTTTCGGCGGCGGCGCCTCGAGGTGGGCACGTATCAGCGCGGGTAGGTCGCCCTCGAACGGCGCACGGCCGGTGAGCGTCTGGTGCAGCACGCACGCGAGCGCGTACACGTCCGCCCGCGGGTCGCCCTCCACCCCGGAGAACCGCTCCGGCGCGACGTAGCTCGGCGAGCCCGGCAACGTGCCGGCCTTGGTCAGCGTGATCTCGTCGGGTTTGACGGCACCGGCGCGGGTCCGGGCGATGCCGAAGTCGACCAGGTAGGCGAACACCGAGATGTCGATGTCCGGGCCGGTCACCCCGGTGAGCAGGATGTTCGACGGCTTCACGTCTCGGTGCACCAGATCGGCGGCATGCGCGGCGTCGAGCGCCTTCGCGACCTGCCCGACGACGGCCACGGCGATGTCGGCTTGCATCGGCCCGTTCGTGCGCAGCCAAGACCCGAGGTCGGTGCCCTCGACCACCCGCATGTCCAGATAAAGCCGGCCGTCGATCTCCCCGAAGCGGTGGATCGGCACCACATGCGGTTCGTTCAACCGGGCAGCCACGCGGCATTCCCGGCGGAACCGGTTCCGGTACTCCTTGTCTGTGGCGAGGTGCGCGGGCAGAAGCTTGAGTGCGACCTGCCGGTCGGTCTCGGAGTCGTGCGCCCGGTAGACTTCCCCCATCCCACCCCGGCCGAGAAGTTCCTCGATCCGGTACGGACCGAACGTCGATAGCTGCACCGGTCCTCCTGATCGTACGCTACACATCGTCAAGCTCACCCAGTGTGCTCAGACCGGCACCACAGCCTCCGCGGCGCGCGCTTCGCGGCGCTGTCGTATCCGGGTGAGCGGGATAAGGTTGAACAGGGTGTTGACGTATAGCCCGAACGCGAGGGTGTAGCAGACCCCAGCGATCTGCGGGTGGGGCAGGTACAACGCCGTCAACGAGGCAGCACCGGCAATTCCGGCCGTGCTGAGTGGGCCCGACACGGCAACCATGATCCGCGAGTACGGGGTGCCGAACCACATGTCGCTGGTGTCCACGAAGGCGAACGGGAAGCCGATCATGAGCATGAATCCGCCCCGGTTGACCCGGCGGCCGTAGGACTTCACCGCGAACGCGTGCGCCGCCTCGTGCACGGCGGTGGCGACCAGATAGCCGGCCACAACGACCGCAGCGCCGACCGGACCGGCGCCAGCCAGGTCGAACAGCTGCTGTGAATCGGTGGCCTGGACGAAGGCGTAGATCCCCGCGAGGGTGAGCGCCCAGAGCAGGACTGCTGCGATCGGGGTGAAGAATCGCCAGACGAACGCCCGGTAGGCGCGCTCGACCAGCGGGTCGAGGTTGTTGATCGAAAGCTGGACACGGATCAGGTTCGCGACGACGAACGCACGGATTTTCTGCCAACCGGTCAGGCTGGGGTTCTGGTCGGGTAACCCGCGCACCAGCTCGGCGTCGGCGAATGTTCGTACGGTGGCCTCAATGCGCGGCAACGCGAGCTCGCCGAAGCGGTCGAGGTAGGCGAACAGCAGGTCGCGCATCGTGTTCTCACCGTCGATGTGCTCCCAGATGAACACCTCGCGCTCGTCGAGGCTCAGGTAGGTCCCGGTGCGGGTGTTGCGCAGCACCCAACGCGGCTCTCCGCCGGAACTCTGCACCTGCTTGAGTGCCCACCCGCTGCGTTGCCGCGGCCTGATCGAGAGCGGCTCCCCGGCCATCGGCGCCTCCTGTGGTGGCGCGCCGACCGTGGCTTCGAGGACGGTGTGCTCGGTGCCTCGCACCTTGGTCTTCGACCCGATCGCGGTGTTGCGGGGTTGGGTGAACGTGACCTCGACGTCGCAGAAGCTGATCATCGTGCCGTCCTGCAGCTTCGCCTGACTCCCGCGTAGCTCGCGGCTGGCGACGACGGTGCCGTTGAACGAGCCGAAATCCTCGACGTGGAATCCGTCGGCTTCCCGCACGATCCGGGCGTGCCGGCGTGAGACGCTGTCGTCGTCGAGCACCACGTCGTTGTCGCGCGTGCGGCCGACGGTGATGACGCGCTCGGTCACCGCTACCGTCGTCATCGGCTCGCCCCACTGCAGCACCGGTGCGGTGAATGTCTGAACCTTGGCGCCCTTGCGCAAGGTCCCGCAGGCCAGGCAGTAGGGAAAGCTACGTCGCACCCGAACATGACAGGTAGAGCACAACATCTGTCGTCAGCCCTCCTCCCAGCTAAAGCAATGCTTGAAACCTGTGGATGACCCGGATCGGGAGGGGCCATACCTTCCGGGTGATCGAGTGGGGCTCAAGCAAGACCGGCGCGCCAAACGCTGGTCAGGAAGGTACGACCCATGTTCACCGTAGTCCCTGAGCCCTCGGCAGACGAGATCTGCTCCGGGAGCATCGAGTTGGACGAATCCACGTCGTTGATCGATGACGTTGATCGATGACATCGTGGGTGAGGGGGCCCGGCGGATGCTGGCCGAGGCGTTGGCAGGCTGAGGTCGACGCCGACATCGCGCAGTTCAGCGCCGAGCGCGACGAGCGCGGCCGCCGGCTGGTGGTCCGCAACGGCTGCCATCAGCCCCGCGAAGTCCTGACCTCGGCCGGTGCGGTCGAGGTGACCGCACCCCGGGTCAACGACCGCCGCATCGACCCCGACACCGGAGACCGGGCAAGGTTCTCCTCGGCGATCCTGCCGCCCTGGTGCCGCAAAACCCCGAAGACCAATGAGGTGTTGCCGCTGCTGTAGCTGCACGGCCTGTCGACTAGTGCGCCGCCCTTCGTCGAGGTCCGGGCCGTCCAGCAGCACGGAGGTCGTCGGCATGCGCGGCGTCCAGCGCCTTTCGCGACCTTGCCCCGGCGACGTCGGGTTCCATCGGCCCGTGCATGCGCAGCCAGGCCCCGAGGTCAGTGCCCTCGCCCAGGCGCATGTCCAGGTAGAACTGGCCGTCGATCTCGCCGAAGCGGTGGATCGGCACCACGTGTGGCCGCTCAGCCGGGCAGCTACGCGGCACTCCCGGCGGAACCGCTCCTGGTACTCCTTGTCCGCGGCGAGGTGCGCGGCAGGAGCTTGAGCGGTAAGGCATCGCGGTCACTCGTAGGCGACTGCGCCATTTGGCGGAGCCGACCGTCGGTGATCGGTAACGTTTTTTGATGAGCTTCTAGCTGACGATGGGCGTAGCGTGATCGAGTATCAGCTGGAACACGACCCTGCTCTCCTCTGGGAGGTCTCGTATGCGCGAGGACACGATCCGGCTCCCTGGAGGGATCGGTGCGCCCGAGCTGGCGGTGTCTGGGCCGTCGCAGCCCGGCGACCTGACCCCCGATCTCATCGCCGCTGATTGGTGGGCCGATGACGACGTCATCCGGGCGGGCATCCCGGTTGTCGACGTCCCGTTCGTCTCGATCGGGGGTGGCATCGGCTCGTTCGTCACTGTGGATTACCTGCGGATCTGCGGCGTACCCAACTCGTCGATCAAGGTCTTCACCCAGTTGGAGTTCCCCTGGGAGAGCTACGAGTACCTGACCCGGGTCTCGCAGATCCCGCGCGGGGAGGTGTTGCGCTCGGACTCCGCGTCGTGCCCGGACAACATCTGGGGATTCCCCAGCTACGCCGTACGCCAGGCGTTCGGGGCGAAGTCGCTGCGGAAGTTCATCGAACCGCTGTTCCAGATCGCGGTGGAACCGATCTTCACCGACTACTACACCCCGAAGGCCGGTCAGGCGTTCCAGGCGATGGAGAAGGAGTACAACCGAATCTCCTACCCGGAAACGGTGGTCAAGGGCCAGGTGCGGATGGTGCGTCGGCGCACCGGTGGGGGCTACTTCACGATCGTCACCCCTCCGGAGGGCACCAGCGTCACCCGACGGCTGGCGTTCCGCAGCCGATTCGTGCACATAGCCGTCGGCTACCCGGGCCTGAAGTTCCTTCCCGACCTCATGGACTACCGCGAGCAGCACCGCGACTACGGCAGCGTTGTCAACGCCTACGAGCCGCACGAGCAGATCTACGAACGACTGGTCGCCAAATCGGGCACCGTGCTGGTGCGCGGTGGTGGCATCGTCGCCTCGCGGGTGCTCCAGCGGCTGATGGAGGACCGAGCCAAGCACGGGCTGCAGACCCAGATCATGCACGTGTTCCGCACGTTCATCAACAGCTCGCACGGGCCCAACATCTGGATGCGGCGCAGGGGCGCGGACGGTTGGGCCTACCAGGGCTTCAACTACCCCAAGTCGGTATGGGGCGGGCAGCTCAAGTACCGCGTGAGCAAGCTGGAGGGCAAGGACCGGGCCGATCTCTACAAGATCTTCGGCGGTACCAACACCCCCAAGCGCAAGCTCTGGCAGAAGCAGATGCGCGAGAGCCGCAAGGCGGGCTGGTACCAGCCGTTCCAGGGCGAGATCGAGAAGATGGAACCCGACGGGGCCGGCGGCGTCCGCGTCCAGCTCAAGACCGAGCAGGGCCCGCGGGAGGTCAATGTGCTGGGCGTGATCGACTGCACGGGACTCGAGGCCGACATCCGCGAACACCGGTTGCTGGCCGACCTGCTCGACCACAGCGGCGCGGGGCGCAACCCGCTGGATCGTCTCGACGTCGAGCGCACGTTCGAGCTCCGCGGCACTCGTAACGAGCCGGGCCGGATCTACGCGTCTGGCACGGCGACGCTCGGCGGTTACTTCCCCGGCGTCGACACCTTCCTCGGGCTACAGATCGCGGCACAGGAGATCGCCGACGACCTCGCCCGGCAGGGCTTCTGCAAGCGTCTTGGGCCGCTGCGCTCCATCAGCCAATGGCTGAAATGGGCCCGCGGCAGGCGGATCTGAGAGGACGAGACGTGCTTCCCACCCTGAACGGGCGGATCCAGACCCGGATATTTCTGCTGGTGGTTGTCGGCGGGCTGTGGACACTGGTGATCACTCCAGCGCTCCCCGGTCTCGACGACGACCTCGGCGCGAACTACCGCACCACCTTTATCCTGCTGATTGCCACGCTCGTGCTCGGTATCGGCTGGGAGCTCATCTACCACTTCATCCAACAGTTCCGCTGGGAGAAGGACTGGCCCACGTTCTTCGGTCTGATCACCGTGATCAACGAGGGCATCCTCTTGTGGATCCTGATCCAGTTGGACGCGGTGCCGTACCTGGAGGGAACGGTACCCTTGGCTGCATTCGTGATCCTGTTCCTGACGACGTGGATCCTCGTGTGGTTGGGGGGGAACGGACCGATGCGTGTGCCGTTCGTACACTGGCGGTTTCGCGGCGGGAGGCTGGTGTAGTGGCTAACTTCGACGGGCTGCGGGGCGCTGTCGTTGCCGGGGAGGGCATCGTCGCGCGATTCCCTGGCCTCGTGTGCGTGGCCCGGTGGTCAGACACTGTGGATCCCAAGCATATATGTCGCCTGCTCGAGCTGTGCAGGGAGGCGGCGGGCACCGCGCCGGGGCGCGTCCTCGCCCGACGGTTGGCGTTCTGGCTCGGCGGTGTGGACGGGCCGTCGGATGGGCTGACCTTCGGTACGGTCGCGGTGACCGGTGACGACGGTGACGACGGACTTGCGGTGTTCCTCTCCGGCCAGGTCAGTGCGCTGGTTCCCGAGGTGGGTACGAGGATCTCCGGGGAGGACGCCGTGGCGTGGACCGACCGGTTACTGAAGCGCCCGGACACCGCGATGGTACTCACGATCGACGGGGTGGACACACCGCCGGAGTTGCTGGAGGGCGTGCACGACCTGCGTGGCGGTGTGGTGCCGGGCTCAGCGATCGTGTTGTTGGCGTCCGACACGCCATGGCCGGTCATCAGCGGGGAGTCGGCGTCCGGTCTATCGGCGCCGTCGGCACCCCAGGCGGCAGAACCGGCCCCCGAGCCCCCGACCAGGCACGGGCCGGAACACGCTGCTCCGGTGCCCCCGTCCGGCCCGGATCCCCGGTCTGAGCCGCGGGAGCCGCGCCGCTCCGAGCCGATCCTCGGGTCGGTCTCGGCCGAGGAGTCCCGGCCGCCGCTCGACATCGGAGTTCCGGTCGGCGCCAGGACCGGGTCGGTCCCAGCTGGCGAAGCCAATGCTCAGATCAATGGATCCGAGGAGCCGCAGGCCACTGGCCACCTGTGCTCGCGGGGTCACCTCAATGATCCCCGGTCGCATTTCTGCGTGCTCTGCGGAATCCGGATGAACCAGCAAACCGGTGTGCTGGTGATCGGCTCCCGGCCGCCGCTGGGGCTGCTCGTGTTCGACGACGGATCCACCTACACCGTGGACGCGGAGTACCTGGTGGGCCGGATGCCCGACGTTGACGAGCGGGTCCGCTCCGGCTCGCTCCGGTCGATCGTCGTCGAGGATCGGTCCGGGACGGTGTCACGGGTCCACGCCGAGGTGCGGCTCAAGGGCTGGGACGTCGTGCTGGTCGACAGCGGGTCGCGCAACGGCACGTTCATCGCAGCACCCGGGCAGGACGCCTGGGCATTGTTGTCGCCGAGTGAGTCCCGCCGGCTGGAGCCGGGCACTCGGGTGCGGCTGGGTGGGCGGACGTTCACCTTCGAATCCCCCTCCGGGGTCCGATAACCAGCGCCTGCACCGTGGTCAGGAATGCTCGTCGGAATGCGCAGCAGACGATATGTTGGCTGTGGTGGCGGCCGCGAGGCCCGCTCACCGCTCTCAGCCCGAGGAGGATCGGTGGACGCACAAGGATCTGCTGTGGCACCTGCGGCGGCGTCGCCCACGCCAGGCGCGATCGCCGACTACGAGATCGTTCGACTACTCGGCGACGGCAACCACGGGCGCTACTACCTGGCCCGCCCGCCGGCGCGGCTCGACCTGGCCGAGGAGTTCGTCGCGCTCAAGGTTTTTGGTGACCGGGTGGGTGAGCAGGCCTACGAGCGGGGCGTTCGGGAGCTCCGGGCGTTCGCGGCAGTCCGCTCGTCGTACCTGGTGCGGGTGTTCGACGCGGTTCTCGAGGACAGCTTCGTCTACGCGATGGAGTACTTCCCCCTCGGGTCGCTCGCCGCCCCGGCCCGTCCACTGTCCCGGTCTGCTGTTCTCACCGCGCTGGAGCACGCCGCTCGCGCCGCGCACGCGCTTCACGAGGCCGGGCTGGCCCACGGGGACATCAAGCCAGGCAACATCCTGCTGGCCGAGGAGGACGGCCAGGTCGGGGGCCGCCTGTCCGATCTGGGCCTGGCACGGTTCCTCACCCCGGGGTCGACATTGACCGGAATGGGCCGAGCGAGTTCCGTGGAGTACATAGACTCCGACCTGCTCGCAGGGGCCCGACCCTCGCGGCGCACCGAGGTGTGGGCGCTGGGCGCCACCGTGCACAGGGCGCTGGCGGGCACCGGGCTCTACGGTGAGCTGCCCGACACACAGCCGCTCCTGGCTATCCGCAAGGTGCTCTCGAGCAAACCGGAGATCGACCCCGTGCTGTCGTCCGATGAGGCTACATTGGTGAGCGATTGTCTTGCCGACGGCGACGCGCGACCGGCCACCGCCGCGGAGGTCGCCGACCGCCTGGCTCAGCTGAACTCGTCCCTGTCGTCGTAGCCGACCGGGAATGCGGCGAGGGGCTCCGTCTGGGCCGGGGCCGACCCGTGTTCGCGTCCGTGCTCGTCCGTCAGCCCAGCACGAGCGCGATGATCGCGAGCGCGACGATGATGGCCACGACCACGGCGATGAGCCACCTCCGCCGCGAACCAGCGGGCTGGCCGCTCTCGGCTGAGCCGAGCAAGCCCTGCGGTGATCCGGGTGCGTTCGAGGGCATCCAGCTCGGCTGGCCGAGGCCGGGTGGGCGACTGTGACCATCCCCCGCTGCTACCCAAGCTGGGGGCGGCGGGGTTGGGGGAACCGCTCGGCCGCCAGGTGGAGCGGGCGGGCGGCCGGGTGCAGCGGGTGGGCCGGGCACGGGCCGACCCGGAGGCGGCATCGGCCCGATGATCGCCCGTCGCGCGGCGGCGGCCAGCGCTCCCGCTGTGGGAAACCGCTGGGCCGGATTCTTGGCCATCCCCCTGGCCACGACCTCGTCCAGTTCCGGCGCCCCAGTCCGCGTCGAGGGCCGAGGTGGGGGGCTGTTCAGGTGCGCGCTCATCAGCGCAGGCAGGCCCTCGACGAGGAACGGCCGTTCGCCGGTGAGGCTCTCGTGCAGGACGCAGGCGAGGGCGTAGACGTCGACACGGCCGTCCACCGGCTGGTCGAGGAACCGCTCAGGGGCCATGTAGTCCAGCGTGCCGACGGCGGTGCCTGCCCGCGTCAGCCCAACCGAAGTCGCCCCGCCGGTCAATGACCGGGCGATACCGAAGTCGACCAGGTAGGCGAAGTGGTCGTCGCCGGGCTCGACGTTACTGAGCAGGACATTCGACGGCTTGATGTCGCGGTGCACGAGTCCGGCACGGTGCGCGTTGTCCAGGGCGCGGGCGATCTGGGACACGATCGTGACGGCCTCGCGCGGCGGCAGCGGCCCGTCGCGATCCAACCGGTCGCCGAGGTTCTCGCCCTCGACGTAGCGCATGTCGAGGTAGAGCCGGCCGTCGATCTCGCCCCAGCTGTGGATGGGAATGACATGTGGGTCGTTGAGCCGAGCTGTCACCTGCGACTCGCGCAGGAACCGCTGGCGGAACTCATTGTCCGCGCCGAGGTCGCTGAGCAGCAGTTTCAGCGCGACTGTACGGTTCTGGCTGGTGTGATAAGCGCGGTACACCTCGCCCATACCGCCACGTCCCAGTAGTTCGTCGAGCCGATAGGGCCCGAACATCTCCTCGGTCATTCCACCTCCTCGGTGTTGTTCTTCAACGTGACGCTGGGCTGAAGTACTGAGTCAGACGGTAGACCGCACCGGCGGCGTCACGACCGTCCCCGTGCATTAGATCGTGGCCAGCCGGGCGCTGTCGATGATTGCGTCGAGGTCTCCCTCGCCGGAACCGCTGGGGTCGCGGCCACCGGCCGTGTCGCCGTTGACCATGAGCAGGGCGATCGCGTCCCGCCCGTCGGGCCCGGTGGTATCTCCCGACGGCGATCCGCGACCTCGCTTGACGCGCCGCGTGCTCGGGTTATCGTCGTGTCTCCGTCTCGGCGCGACTTTCTCCCGACCGGGTCGGGGCGTTCGAGGGCGATGAACCGGGTACTCACTGCGGGATCCCGATCACGTCGTCGTGGTGGGTGGTGGGAGCCGGGCCGCGGGCCGGGCGTGCTGGGTGGGTGGTGCCGATACCCGCGCCTGCCGCCGCTGCCGCGGGTGGAGCAGTCACCACAGCCGCTCATGGCGACGGTGTCGCGGGCGCTGCCCGGCAGCCGCGTCGGCAGCGGCGCGGCGGGCGGCGAGGACCGCGGCACAGTCCGGGCACGCTAGCCTGCCAGCGCGTCACTCGTCCTGGGACAGCACCAGCGTGGTGCACGGCCATAATCCGAGGCTGGCGCTGCATGGCATCCCGTCCATCGGCCGGTCGTCCGACGAGGTGTCGTAGCTGGGTTGCGTGCCGAAGTCGGAGCTGTAGCCAGCCCAGTCGCTGTTGAGCCGCACCCGCCACTGGTCCGGGCGCGGAAGGCCGAGGCGGTAACCGTCGTAGGCGCGGTTGGCCAGGTTGAGCAGTATCACCACGTCGTCCCGCGGCCCGCCGCGGTGCCAGCGGTGGTAGCCGAGAATGTTGTCGTCGTCGTTGACGTGGTGGACCGCGACATGGTCCCCGCGGAGCGTGTTGTACCAGTTGCGGCGCAAGCGGATCAGGTCGCGGTAGAGCGCGAGGATGCCAGCGTAGGTCTGTTGCCTCGTCCAGTCGATCGGGAACTGGTCGTGGAACCATTGATCCTCAAGGAACTCCTGCCCCTGGAAGATCATCGGAATGCCCGGGGCGGTGAACACCAGCGCCGCGCTAAGCGTCGAGCGCTTCCGGGAGAACCAGCTGCCCGCGTTGCCCGGCCAGATCGCCTCCGGCAGCCGCGCATTGCCGTTCGCGACCTCGTCGTAGGACTCCGTGTAGATCACGCGGCGCAGTGCGGCTCCACCGCCCCGCGCCACCGCCACTCGCAGCGCGTCCATGCTCCGCGCGCCGTCTATCGCGGCCGTGAGCACCGCGCGGACGGGATGCACGAACCCGGCGCCCCACTGGCTGTCGAAACCGGCACCCTCCGAGGTTGGCCGGGTGATCGCGTCGACGTCCTGGAGGTCCTCGGCGACGTACAGCTTCCACGGCTGCCGGTCCTGCTTGTCGGCCGTGATCGTCCGCAGGAGGCGCCAACCGGCCGGGATGTCGTTCGCCGGTTTATTGCCGCCGTAGATGTTGCGGATGTAGGCGGTCGCGTCCCAGCGCAGGCCGTCGAGGCGGTACTCCTCGAGCCACATCCGCGCGTTGTCGCGCAGGAACGACACGACCTCGGCGCGCCCGTAGTCCGGCCTCGTCTCGCCCCACGGGGTCTGGCTGCGACGGTCGTTGTAGAAGTAGATGCCGCCCTTGCCGTTCTCGCTCCAGCCGTCGAACTGCCACAGGTCGAGGTCGTAGGGACCCAGGTGGTTGTACGCGACGTCGGCGAGGACGGCGAGGCTGCTCTCGTGGGCGGCCCGGACGAGGCGCTTGAGCGCCGCTGGCCCGCCGTATGCGCTCTCGATCGCGAAGATGTGCGCCGGGTTATAGCCCCAGGAAAATCTGTGGCGAACTCGGCAGACGGCAACAGCTCGATCGCGGTGACGCCGAGGTCGCGCAGGTAGTCCAGCCGGGCGGCCACGCTGGCGAATCCACCCAGTTGCCCGCCCGGTGCGTCGTTGAACGTCCCCACGTGCAGCTCGTAGACGATCAGCTCGTTCCATGGGGGCGTGACGTAGTCCGACCGGCCCCAGTCGAAGTCGTCCGCGCGGATGATCGAGTTGCCGGCGGAGTGGGTGACCTCGCGGGCGTACGGGTCGTTGCGCCACCGCAGACCGGCCGGAGTGCGCAACACGAACTTGTACTGGTGCCCGTCGCGTGCACCGGGTACCTCAACCGACCAGTAGCCGTTACCCTCGCTGCCCAGCGGCGACGCGTCGGCGGACCAGCGCCGGGGCGCCGGTGGGGCGAGCGGCACCCTCGCACGCTAGGTCGGTGCGAGTGTGCCGTTCGCACCCGTTCGCACCGGGGCTGTGGGCGAGTGTGGCGTTGGCGTTGGTACCGACGACCGGGTGCGAGTGTGCCGTTCGCACCGACTGGTCGGTGGTCGGGCGAGGAGCGTCTGATGACGGCGCTGGTTGACGTGCTTCGGTGGAGTGAGGAGTTCCAAGCACACGCTGCGGCCCGTCCGGATCCGCGAGTGAACCGCCCCGGGTTTCGTGGAGGCTGGGTTCTCCCGGGCTCACGCCCGGTTGGTTGATGATGGCACGTGTTGGTCGGTGAGGTCCATGATCGCGACGGGCTCGTCGCAGTGCGGGCACAGACCACCGATATCGATCTTGCGGCAGGGTCGTTGGCAGTCCGGGCACCACTGCTGGGCGAGGTAGCGCTGCTCGCAGTCGGTGCACTCGTCGATGGTGATTTCCCTTCGGGGTCGGGCCGCGGCGATCGGGCGGGTCGGGGCGGGCGGGGCGGTGTGGCGGGCTCGCCAGGCCGCCTGGCGACACGACGGTGTGCAGTAGCGCTGCCGCCTGGCCGGGGTGAACCCGGCACCGCACATCGGACACGACAACGACGGGGTGCTGGTTGTCGTCTCGTTGTCGTCACGTGACGGGCTCACCGGGTGCCTCCGGCGGAGTCCAGGCCGGCGGGGTCCAGGCCGGCCAGGTTCTGGTAGTGGTCGGTTTCGATCTCGGCGGGGGTGCGGTAGCCCAGCGCGGAGTGCAGCCGGGTGTGGTTGAACCAGTCCACCCAGGTCAGGGTGGCCAGCTCGAGATCATCAGCGCCTTGCCAGGGGCCCTCCCAGAACACCAGCTCGGTCTTGTAGAGCCCGATCACCGACTCGGCCAGGGCGTTGTCGTAGCTGTCGCCGACGGTGCCGATGGAGGCCAGCGCGCCGGCCTCGGCGAGCCGGTCGGTGTAGCGGATCGCGGTGTACTGGGACCCGGCGTCGCTGTGGTGGATCACCCCGGCGACGCTGTGCCCGGCGCGGGCGCGGTGCCACAACGCCATGTCCAGCGCGTCGAGGGGCAGTTCGGTGCGCATCGTGCGGGCGGCCCGCCAGCCGACGATCATGCGGGAGAACACGTCGATGGCGAACGCGACGTAGACGAACCCCGACCAGGTCGCGACGTAGGTGAAATCGACCACCCACAAACGGTTCGGCGCCAGCGCGGTGAACTCGCGTTTGACCAGGTCAGCGGGTCGTGCGGCGGTGGTGTCGGGGCGGGTGGTGCGTACCGTGCGGCCCCGGGAACACCCGCGCAGCCCCTCGGCGGCCATCAGCGGTTCCACCGTGCACCGGGCTACCGCCGAGCCGTCGACCTGCACGTTCTCGCGGCGCAGCTGGTGATAGACCTTCCGCGCCCCATATCGGCCACCCGAGGCGTCGTGGACCCGGCGGATCTCGTCCAGGACCCGCTCATCGCGGACCGCCCGCGCCGAGGGCGGCCGGTTGCGGGCGGCGTAGTAGGTGCTCGGGGCGATCTTGACGCCGTGCTCGGTGAGCACCCGGCAGATCGGCTCGACCCCGAACCGAGCGTGGTGGTCGTCGATGAACGCGGTCACCACGGCAGTCGCGGGCCCAGCGCCCGCGCGAAGAAACTCGACGCCGCCATCAGGATCTCGTTGGCCCGTTTGAGCTCACGGACCTCGGCCTGCAACGCCTTGATCTCCGCGGCATCGCTGCTGGTGGTCCCCCGTGCCTGACCGGTGTCGATCCGGGACTGCTTGACCCAACCGCGCAAGGTGTCGGGCACGATCCCGACCCGCGGGCCGATCCGCTTCACCGCCGCGTTGAGCGACAACGACCGATCCTCCGTCATCGCTTCGGTGACCATCCGCTGCGCACGCTCACGCAGCTCGTTGGGGTACTTCCGGGGAGCTAGCACTGATCCACCTTCTCGTGGGTTCAGAGCCTCCATCAAACCCGGGGCGGTTCACGCCGCGCTGTCCCGGAGCGGGCGGCGGCGTTGCGCGCTCAGGTGACGATCGATCTGGACACCACCGATGTGGAGGTCTACGGCCGCAAGAAACGGGTCGTGGCCGTAGACCACCAGGGGCAACGCTGCGGACGACTGCACGTGGCGACTTGGGCGCAGACCGCGACGGTGGTGGCCGCGGAAGTGATGGCCGGCAATGAGGACCCCCGCCCGCACGCGCCAGTTTATCGGTCGTGAATACGCCTCAGGTTGATCACGTGAGCGTGTATCGGTGGGTTCAGCGGTTCACACCGCTGTTCATCGACGCCGCCCGGTCGTGCCGCCACGCCGCCGGTGACCGGTGGTTCGTTGACGAAACCTATGTCAAAGGGCCGGCCGGTTGGGTGTATCTGTACCGGGCGACCGACCAGTTCGGGCAGGTCATCAACGTGCTGGTCTCCAAGAAGCGTGATTTGGCGGCGACCCGCCGGTTCTTCACCCGGGCACTGAGGCACACCCCGCGGCCGAGCGAGGTAACCACTGATCGGGCACCGGCCTACCCATGCGTGCTCGATGGCTGCTGCCCGCCGCGCACCCACGTGATGGAGTGGTATGCGAACAACTCGGTCGAAGCCGACCAAGGCCGGTTGACGTCCCGGCTACCTCCGATGCGCGGTCTCAAACGGCTCCGCTCGGCCCGGGTGATCAGCACCGGGCACGCCGTCGTCCAGAACCTGCGCCGCAGCCACTACGAGCTCGGAGTCGACGTTGATGCCCGGCATCGGGTAGTGGCCGCATTTACCGAACTCGCACTTGCCATCTGATCCTCACCTCAGCCGCAGCTTCATCCTGCTTCCTCCGCTCCAATGCAACAGAACCCGCCCGCTCGCTTGGGCACCAGCCGGTCCGGGTGCTGCTCGGGGTGACCCTGCGCCGAGCGTGGCCGTCGGCCACTGTGGGCGGGCTGCTCGTCGCGTTGTATGTGCTCAGCGACTTTGGCGCGGTCTCACTCATGCGCTACGACGCGTTCACCCTCGGCGTCTACAAGTTACCGAGCCACGTTCGACCGCGCCCCAGCCGCCGTGCTCGGGTGCGTGCTGGTCCTGCTAGCCGCCGTGCTGACCTGGGGGAGTCCCGAGCCTGCGGCCGAGCCACCACTCGGGTGGGCGTGGGGTCGCTCGGGCGGCGGTCCCGGCCCGGCTGGGCTGCTGGCGGTTCGCCGGGCTCAGATTCGTCGCCGCCGTGGTGGGCGTCTCGCTCGGGTTCTCCCGGCCTACAGCCTTGCCCACTGGACGTTCGTCGGGTCCTCGGGTCAACAGCGGATGGCGCTGGCCAGGGCGTTGGCCCCGGCGCTCGTGCTCCTCGATGAGCCGTTCACGGCGCTGGACGCCGGGCTGCGCGCCGAGGTCCGCGAACAGGTGCGGGCCGCGTTGTGCGCAGCCGGAGCCACCGCCGTCCTCGTTACTCACCACCGCAGGAGGCCCTCGGCGCCGCCGATTTCGTGGCCGTGCTGCGCAACGGGCGCGTGGTGCAGGCCGCCCGCCACGCGCGCTCTACGGCGAGCCGGTCGACTTGGGCGTCGGGACGTTCGTCGGTGAGGCGGTGGTACTGCCCGCGACCGTGCGGAACGGCCGCGCGGTCACTGCACTGAGTGCGCTCCCGGTCGGCGGCAGCGTGGCCGACGGCGTGGGCACCGTGCTGCTGCGCCCCGAGCAGCTCAAGCTTTCGGTATCAAACGGTGCGCCGGTGCGGGCTACCGTCGTCGAGGTCGTCTTCCATGGCCATGACACCACGGTGCTGCTCGATGTCGACGGGGTGCCGGTGCGATGCCGCACAGCCGAACCGGTGGCGCCCGAGGTGGGGGAGCGAGTGGACGTCCGGGTGGACGGGGCCGCACGGTTCTACCCGAGTGGCCGCCCAGGTAGCACCCGTGACCGCACCTCGCCTCGTCGCGCTCGCTGCGTCGTCGAAGGCACACTTCCACTGGTAGCCCTCGAAGCTCGGCGGAGGTTGTTGCATTCGGCGTATACCCTGTTGCGACTTGCAGGTACCCTGCTTGGTGCGGGTAGGGGACCATGCGGGGGTGGTAGTCATGTATTCATGCTGTCGTTCAGTAGATCTTGAGAGCCGATCCGGGTGAGCGTGCGCGCGATCACGAGCAGCCGGAGCTCTAGGCTCCTCCTGGTGTCGTGGCTGGTCCTCGTGCTCGTGGCTGGCCTCATCACCGCCGTGGCATTCCTGGGTGGGCAGCCTTCAGCCAGCGCGGGCGAGCAGGTCTTCCTCGAAGAGGTGGACGACGTGGGCATCAACTCATTTGTCCCGCAGGTGGCACCCCCCAAGAGCGGCTCGGCCCGACTTGGTGGTCAGCCTGGAGCGCCCAACGTCAGCTTGGAATCGCCGGCGTGTGACGCGGAAGGTTTGATCGCGTCTCTGCAGGGCAACCAGCGTTTAGCGAATGCGTGGACACAGGCGCTCAACGCCGATCCGACACTGAGCTGGAGTGGTGGTAATAAGGTCCGGATCGACCAGATAGCCGCCTATATCCGAGTGCTCACACCGCAGGTGCTCAGTCGCGATTTCCGGGTGACCAACTATCAGTACACCCAAGGCGTGCCGAAGTCAGTTCAGGCCGTGCTGCAGAAGGATACCTCCGTTCTGGTCGACAAAGCCGGTGTCCCCCGGGTCCGCTGCAAGTGTGGCAATCCGCTGACGCCGATGAAGAAGCTGACTGCAAAGCCGGTGTATCAGGGCAAGCCGTGGCCCAGTTTCAAGCCGATCGAAGTCATTCGGGCTGGTACCGGCGACGATGCTGGTGCTGGTGCTGGTGCTGGTGCTGGTGCTGGTGCTGGTGCTGGTGCTGGTGCTGATGCTGATGCTGATGCTGATGCTGATGCCCAAAATAATAGATGTGCTGGCAATAAGTATTTTGACGGCGAGGATTGTCGTCAGTTCTCCAGTTGTGACGAGAACGAGTATCTCGATGGCGAGGACTGCCGCTCACTCCCCCAGTGTGGCGAGAACGAGTATCTCGATGGCAAGGACTGCCGCCCGATTCCGTGTGGCGAGAACGAGTATCTCGATGGCCAGAACTGTCGCCCGGCGTTAGAAGCGCTGAGGCTGTTGGCGTCGGTATGCGAGCCGGGGTTTGTGGCCCAGCCTGATGGCAGTTGTGTGCCCGGGCTGGAGCTGGGGCCGGTATGCGAGCCGGGGTTTGTGGCCCAGCCTGATGGCAGTTGTGTGCCCGGGCTGGAGCTGGGGCCGGTATGCGAGCCGGGGTTTGTGGCCCAGCCTGATGGCAGTTGTGTGCCCGGGCCGGAGCCGGGGCCGGTATGCGAGCCGGGGTTTGTGGCCCAGCCTGATGGCAGTTGTCTGCCCGGGCCGGAGCCGGGGCCAGCGTCGGTGAGTCCGGACCCGACGGGCGCAGTTGAGTCGGAACCAACACCCGAACCGGAATCCGAACCGGAATCCGAACCGGAATCCGAACCGGAATCCGAACCGGAATCCGAACCGGAATCCGAACCGGAATCTTAGCCGAAACACATCGACTGGATCGTGAGACCGGGTGCCGTGGGTGGTGGTGTCGGACAGCCCGACGAGCATGCCGTTACGGAGCTGGGTGAGCAGCTCGTCGCGGGTGTCGGCGGGGATCGCGGGCAGGGCTTGTGCGCGGGTGAGGTTGGCCTGGTGGATCAGCCCGCGCAGCGCGTCGGTGATCTGGACGGGCCAGACCGCGTCGGGGTAGACCGTGGCGCTACCGGGCAAGCTCATCGTGGAGGGTGTACATCTGGCAAGGCGGACGGGCGGCAGCGGCCGCTCGGCCTCGCCACGCTGAAGGGCAAGATCGCCCAGCGGGGAGAAGAGCACGTTGTCCACCCCGAGCACCGGGATCGGCGGGCCCGGTGTGGCGGTGGGCCCGCTACTGATGCCGGGCAGGATCTCAAGGGCGGTCATGTCGTTCGCCGGTTCGCTCGCTGGACGGGCGATGAGCTTCTCATGCACGCAGCCGCAGCCCCTTCGGTGTGACCCGGAACCCCGCCTCGGTGAGCACCTCGGCCAGCTCGGAGCCCAGCGACCCCACCCCGTCGGCGCGTTCGACGGCCAGCGAGCCGAGCCAGCCCTCGTGCACCGCACCGGCGAGCACCTGGGCCGCGGCGCGGAGCTCGTCGCGGTCGGTGGTGAAGGACAGCAGCGACCGGCCGCCGCGTTCGACGTAGAGCGCGGGCCCGCCCTCGACGAGCACCACCAGCGCGCCCGCCTTGCGTCCGGGGCGGTGTTTGGTGTCGCCGATCGTGGCGGGCCAGGACAGCGCGGCGCCGTAGGGCTGGGCGGGGTCCGCGGCGGCGAGCACGGCGCACGAGAGGCCGCCGTCGTGCCGCTCGCCCGGCCCGGCTCCGCCCGCCGGCGATCCGTCGGGGCGGGACAGGGCACGTAACCGGTCGATCGCCCCGGGCACCGCGAACTGCGCCGCTCCGAGACCCTCGATGACATATCCGCGGCGGGCCCGCCCGGAGTCCTCCATCGCCCGCAGCACCCGGTACACCGCCGCGAAGCCGCCGGTGACCCGCTCGGTGGCCAACGCGCCGCGGGTGAGCACCCCGTGTCGCCCCAGGAACGCCTCGGCGCGGGCATGGGCGCGACGGGTGGGATCGGGCTCACGTGCGACCGCGAGCGCCCACCGCC
>JBOHEO010000019.1:0-43154 GCA_050701055.1 Pseudonocardia sp.
GCTGGTCAGTCAGCTTCGGCGTACCACCGGGAATCGGCTGCACCGTCAAACCGTCCACGCCGCGCTCCTGGTACAACCGCTTCCACTCGTAGAAGGTAGACTTACTCAACTTCAACGCCGCCATTATTGACGTCTTGGGCAGGTCCGCTTCCAGCATTCGCACAAACTGGGCCCGAATCTCGGGGAGCTCCCGACGCGGAAGGCGACGCTGCTTCATGTCTGATATCGTAGCAAGAAAACGTCGAGTCCGCTAGTCCAGTTTCTGGTTAGTAGCCCAATGGGCCCGCCGGACGAGTAGCAGATCATCCCCGCCGTCCCGAAGTTCCGATGCTGTTTCGTTGACGACCTCATGACTGAGCCGCCAAAGCCTGGAGAGGAAACGGAAAACGCCGTCCAGCCCTTCGTCAGTCCAATCGCCACCGAGCACGGGAGGAGCCATGAACAAGATGTAGCAACGCACCGTGTCAGCGCCATACTTGTCAACAATCTCGCGTGGCGAAACAGAATTACCCTTTGACTTGGACATCTTTGCGCCATCACGGGTGATCATACCCTGCGTGAAGAGTCGCGCGAACGGTTCCTCGAATCCGACCAGTCCAAGGTCTGCGAAAACCTTACAGAAGAAGCGAGCATAGAGAAGGTGGAGGATCGCGTGCTCGACGCCACCGATGTACTGGTCGACTGGCATCCACCGGTCGACAATGGTACGGTCCCACGGCGCAGATTCGTTCCGCGGGTCGCAGTACCGCAGGAAGTACCAGGACGAATCGATGAATGTGTCCATCGTGTCGGTTTCTCGGCGCGCCGGACCGCCACAGGTAGGGCACGTCGTGCTCACCCACTCCTCGACTGCGGCGAGCGGCGGCTTTCCCTTCGGCGCGTAGTCCTCGACGGTCGGCAGTACCACCGGGAGTTGGTCGTCCGGTACCGGGACCATCCCGCAGCCATCGCAGTAAAGAATCGGAATAGGGCAACCCCAGTACCGCTGTCGCGACAATAGCCAGTCGCGGAGCCGATACTTGACCTCAGAATGGCCCGTTCCGCGGGCACTCAGCCAGTCGATCATGGATCTTTTGGCCTCGCCGATCGACAGACCATCGAGGAAGCCGGAGTGCACCGCAGGGCCGTCACCGGTGTACGCCTGACCGTCGAAGTCGGCGGGCGGCTGCACGGTGCGGATGATCGGCAGGTCGAACGCCGTGGCGAAGTCCCAGTCGCGCTGGTCCTGCGCCGGCACACCCATCACTGCACCCCACCCGTGCCGTACTCGACGAGGACGTAGTCCGCGACGAACATGGGCAGCTGTTCACCTGTTGCGGGGTTGGTCACCGTCCGGCCGAGCGGCACCCCGGACTTGGACCGGCTCGATGATCCCCGTTCCATCTGGTCACCGGCGAGCGCACCCTGCACATAATCTTTGATCCGGTCCTCGTTCGGAGTTCCGGCGGAGAGCTTGAGGACATCGGGATGCTCCGGAGCGAGCACGAAGAAGGTGGCCCCGAACAGCGTGTCCGGCCTCGTGGTGAACACCTCGTAGTCAGTCCCGACCTCCGCGCAGCGGAAGCTGACCACCGCTCCTTCGGAGCGGCCGATCCAGTTCCGCTGCATGGTCTTGACCTTCTCCGGCCATTCCAGCGGGTCGAGGTCGTCGAGCAGGCGCTGCGCGTAGTCGGTGATGCGGTAGAACCATTGCTCCAGCTGACGAATCTCGACAACGGTGCCGCACCGTTCGCAGCGTCCACCCACGACCTGCTCATTCGCCAGTACAGTTGCGTCATGTGGACACCAGTTGACCGACGCATCGCGCCGGTAGGCAAGGCCCCTTCCAAACATCTGGAGAAAGATCCACTGGGTCCAGCGATAATACTCGGGCTGGTGGGTCGCCAGCTCCCGAGACCAGTCGATGGAGATGCCCCATTCGCTGAACTGGCGGCGAAAGGACTCGATCGACTCATCTGTCGAGACCCGCGGGTTCTTGCCGGTGCGGATCGCGTGACCCTCGGCCGGTAGCCCGAAGGCGTCATAGCCCATGGGGTGCAGGACGGTGTGCCCGCGCCGGCGATAGAAGTGGGCCACGGCGTCGCCGACGGCATAGTTCTTGAGATGCCCGACGTGCGGTTCACCGCTGGTGTACGGAAGCATCTCCAGGACGTAGGCGAGTGGTGCCGAGCCGACGTCGTCGTTGCTCACGTGCCACGTCTGCTCGTCGTTCCAGACCTGCTGCCACCGGCGCTCGATCGCGCGCGGGTCGAAGGCTTCCATGTACGACATCCCTAGTCGAAGACCTGCTCCAGAGCTGCGGCGATCCGTCGACCGAAGTCCTGCGCGGTGTCGGAGCCCGGGGCCAGACCGCGGGCAGCCGCATCCGGATACTCTACCGATCCGGCGATTGCCACCATCGGATGGCTGCGCGCCCAAGCCCCGAAGCGCCGTTGCCCCGTCGAGCCTGCCAGACCCAGATGGCGCAGATGTGCCCGGTCCCGCGTGACGTTGTCCTCGGTGGCCTTGCGCGGGTGCGTGCCGGCCAGCGCCGCGTACTGCTCGGCAGGCAGGCTGGACGCGTCGAAGCACATGGCATGCAGCACGGCGTGTCCGGTCATCCGCTGGTGACGGCCCAGCACATCGGTGCCGATGAAGCCCAGCGGATGTCCGAGGCGTCACCGCGCCGGAATGTCGCTCAGTTCGGCGCGGCCACAAGAAGAAGCCATCGGGTTATGCCCCATGGTAACGTCGCTGGCTGGTAGATCGCGAACGGGTTGTCCTACGCTCAGGGTGTGCCCCCGCCGCTCCGCCTGGTCGCTGGCTCGCTGCTCGTCACGGGGGGACTCGCGCTGCTCGTCGTGGCCCTGCTGGGCGCGCGCTCCCGGCTTCGCCGCAATCGGTTCGCGGGTGTCCGCACCTCCGCCACCCTCCGTTCGGACGCGGCGTTCACGCTTGCCAACCGTGCGGCCGCGATGCCGATCGGTGCGGCCGGGGTGGTCGCCGCGGCCGGCGGCAGTGTTCTGCTGGCCAGCGGCCTGCTGGCCAGCGGACCGGGATCGGTGGGATGGGTGGTGCTTGCGGTCGCCGTCGTCGGCTGCCTGGGGTTGACCGGACTCGGCGGCGTGGTGGGTGACCGGGTCGCCGCGGACCTCGCCGCGCGAGCACCCGAACCGCGGGCCTGCGGTGGGGCCTGCGCCGGGTGCGACCTGGCCGCCGGGTGCCGCCCGGATCCGTGATCGGGCGGACGACCGCCGCTCGTCATACGTCGCAGCGCCACCGTCAGGCGCCGCGATAGCCTGGAGTTACCTCTTCGCCGAAGTTCCGCCTCGGGTAGCTTCCCGGGGCATCGGCGGGGAGCCGGCGAAGAGAGGGCTGCGGTGTGGACGGTGACGACGCGCTGTCGATCGGTGAGCGCGCTCGCAAGATCCGCCGCCGGCGCGGGCTGAGCCTCGACGTGGTGGCCGGCCTGGCCGGGATCACCAAGACCTACCTGTCGATGCTGGAACTGGGCCAGCGCGGGTTCAACCGGCGTGGCCTGATCGAGGACCTCGCTGACGCGCTGGGTTGCTCGGTGGCGGACCTGACCGGACAGCCGTATCCGGCGCAGGACCGTGCGACGAAAGGCGCTGCGGCGACGTTGCCGAGCATCCGGTGGGCGCTCAATGACTTTGGTCCCATGGACGTACCGGACGTACCGCCGCGCCCACTGGAAGCGCTGGCGAGATTGGCTGACGAGGCCAATGAGCATTGTGCCCAGGCGCACTACTCACTTGCGCGTCAGGACGTCGGTGGTCTGCTCGCCGAGTCGCAGGCCAGCGCCTTGACTGTGTCGACTACCCGGCGAGACCAGGCATTCACTGCAGCCGTCACCACGTGCTTCGTGGCCGGCGTGGTGTCCAGTCGTGCAGGCAACGTCGACTTGGCGGCGACCGCGGCACGGCGCGGTTATGACCTCGCGCAACGGCATGACAACCCAGCGCTCGTCGGGTTCGCCCGCTGGTATTGGGCCCTTGAGCTCACGAGCGTGGCAGCACGCCACCGGGCGGGCGCAGTGTTGTTTGAAGGAATCGACGCCCTGACACCAGCAGTTCAGTTCTCTGCTTCGAACACGCTGGCCGCCGAGATCGTCGGAATGATGCATCTTCAACAGGCGCGACTCGCAGCTCGTCAGCAACAAGCTGATGATGCGCATGCGCATCTGGACGAAGCGGCGCACCTCGCGGACAGGGTGGGCGAGCGTAATGGAATGCGGCAGCACTTCGGGCCGACCAACGTCGCAGCGTGGCGGGTGTCGATCGGGGTGGAGCTAGCCGAGGGTGCCAAGGCCCACGAGGATGCCATGGCGACTCCGATCGACATTGCCGCGCTGGGTAGCCGTGAACGATCGTCGTCGCTGCACTTCGACTTCGCCCGTGTGCTGGCGCAGGAGGATGGTCCACGGGACGCGGATGTGATCCGCTACCTGGACACCGCCGACCGCATCGCACCACAGCGGATGCGCAACGACCCGATCGCCCGGGACCTGGTGGTCATCCTCGACCGGCGGGCTACGCGCCGGGTGTGGGAGCTGGACAGTCTCTGTAACCGCTTCGGGGTCGGCCGCCAGGGTCCACGGAGTGTGGACAACTAGCTCGATCTTCCTCGCATTGTCTTGCGGGTGAACGCATCAGAGCAGCTACCTGAGACAAGCCACCACAAGTCCGAGCTTGGTCGGCTGACCACGCGGGGCCGCAGCATCGATGACGGCAGCTGTACCACGCTGCTGGTCGGCCTGGGCGCCCGGGATGACGCTGCCCCCTTGGCCGCGGATCCCAGCGCGCAGGCCGCGCAGGACGACGACAGCCAACCGGCGGGCTACTTCATCGGCGAGTGCGGGCATCGGATGCCGCCGGTCGGCACGGCCTGGTACGTCGGCCCGTGCGACGACTGCGGTCCCAGCGCCACCTGATCCCGGCGTCGCAACGAACGGCACTTTCGTCCGTTAGGTGTGGACGACAGTGCCGTTCGTTGCGTTCTGGGCGACCGGCGAACGGGGGGAGGCCAACCGCAGACAGAATCATGCCGTCACAGAAGATCAACAGAATGGAGGTCGGCAGCCTTGTCGCAGATTAGCCAACAGGGTCACAGAGCCACCGCATGCACGGCCTGCAGTTCCCCAATGATGATCATTGGGCTCGCGCCCTGCACTACCCGAGTCCCACGCTACTCAAACTGGCGCCACGGGCCCGACGGGCCACGCCCGGAGTTTCCCGACGGCCACACCGGACCCGCCTCCGCCAGGCGTGCTCGACAGGACGCGACGATCGTCCTCAGTTGCGGGTGACGTCGATCGGCAAGGTGGCCAGCAGCGCGATCGGCATCCCCTGCCGCCGCAGCACTCGCCCCCACAGGTTGGGATTGTGGCCGGTGAGGACGTCGTCGGGCAGAGCGGGCGTCACGATCCAGTCACCGCGCGCGATCTCCGCTGCCAGCTGTCCACCCTCCCAGCCGGAGTAGCCGGCGAACAGACGCAGGCCGCGCAGCCGCGGCGCGAGCGCGGCCGGGTCGCTGTCGAGGTCCACCAGCGCCACCGGTCCGCGGACCGTCACGAGCCCCCCGACCGCCGCGGGGTCGTGCCCGAGGCGTAGCGCAGCCAGGCACAGCGCCGTCTCGCTGCCCACCGGGCCGCCCACGAACATCGCGAGCGGGCGCGACGCCAGCGGCGCCCAGGACGGCAGGACGTCCTGTACCTGTACCTCGCTCGGCCGGTTGACGATCACCCCGAGGCTGCCCCGGTCGTGGTGCTCGATGATATAGATCACGGTTCGGCAGAAGGTCGGTTCGAGCAGACCGGGCGCAGCCACCAGGAGCGTCCCCGGGAGCACCCGGAAGGAGCGGTCGTCCACCACTGGCCCATCGTCGCACCCGGCCAACCGCGTAGCCTTCGGGCCGTGCCGACACCGCCCGGGATCCCCGCGCCGGACGTGCAACAGACCCCGCCGGTCGTCCCGGATGCGCCGGGCTATACGGCCGCGGCCCCCCGCCTTGGGCTCGCTCGCCTGCTGCGGACCAGGGGTTTCCGGCGGCTGCTGATGCTGCGGTTCGCGGCGCAGTGGGGCGACGGGGTGTTCCAGGCCGCTCTCGGTGGCGCGGTGCTGTTCAATCCCGAACGGGAGGCCGATCCGCTGGCCGTGGCGGCCGGGCTCGCCGTCATGCTGCTGCCGTACTCGGTGATCGGGCCGTTCGCGGGCGCACTGCTGGACCGTTGGGATCGACGGCGGGTGCTGCTGGTAGCCAACCTCGTCCGGGCCGTGCTCGTCGTCGCCGTCGCGGGCGCGGTGTTCGCCGGGGTCGCCGGGGTCCCGCTCTACCTGGGTGCGCTCGCGGTCGCCGGGGTCAGCCGGTTCGTCCTGTCCGGCCTGTCCGCGTCGCTGCCCCATGTGGTGACGCGCCGGCACCTGGTGGAGGCCAACGTGCTGGCGGCCACCGCCGGAGCGGCCGTCGCGGCATTCGGTGGAGCCTGCGCGATCGGGCTGCGTGCCGTTCTGGGCAGCGGCGACACCGGATCGGCGTTGACCACCCTGGTCGCCGTCGTCGGCTCGGTGGCGGCCGCTGCGCTGGCGGCCGGGTTCCGGCGCGGGTCGCTCGGACCGGACATCACTGATGAACCGGACCGTGCGCTGGTCGCTGTCGCGCGCGGTCTCGTCGATGGCGCGCGCGCCACCGCGGCTACCCCGAACGTGGCCGCGTCGTTCGTCGCGCTGGCGGCGCACCGGCTCGCGTTCGGCATCACCTCCCTGATCATTCTCATGCTGTTCCGCTACACGTTCACCGACTCCGGGCTGTTCCGGGCCGGGCTCGCCGGAGTCGGGGAGGCGGTGGTCCTCGCCGCGGCGGGCCTGGGCGCGGCCGCGCTGCTGGCCCCGTGGCTGGTCCGGCTCTGGGGCAGGCCACACACCGTGCGGGCCGCGCTGGTCGTCGCCGCAGCCGCGCAGCTCGGACTGGCGGCGCTGCTCAGCGCCCCGGCAGTGCTGGTCGCCGCGTTCGTGCTCGGCGCCGCCGGGCAGGTGATCAAACTGTGCGCCGACGCCGGCGTGCAGAGCGAGGTGGGCGACGAGGTCCGCGGCCGGGTGTTCGCGCTCTACGACGCGGTGTTCAATATCTGTTACGTCCTTGCCGTGACCGCCGCGGCGCTGATCAGCCCGCCCAATGGATGGGCACCATGGTTACTGGCCGCTGCGGCCGGCATTCATCTCCTGGGCCTCGTGGCCCACGACGCGAGCCTGCGCCGCGGCTGAGGCGGCGAGGGTCAGGGGGCTTCGATCCCGTTCTCCGCCGCCCACCGGCGCAGTTCCGCCGCCGCCTCCGCGGCGTCGCGCGGACCCCGTTCCATGCGGATCGCGAGCAGGTGGCGGTAGGCCTTGCCGACGAGCGGGCCCGGGGCTATGCCGAGCAACTCCATGATCGCGTCGCCGTCGAGGTCGGGCCGGATCGCGTCGAGTTCCTCCTGCTCGCGCAGCGCCGCGATGCGCTCCTCCAGGGTGTCGTAGCTGCGCTGGAGCAGCGCCGCGCGCCGCCGGTTGCGGGTGGTGCAGTCCGACCGGACGAGCTTGTGCAACCGATCGAGCAGCGGACCCGCGTCGGTGACGTAGCGGCGCACCGCCGAGTCGGTCCACTCACCCTTGCCGTAGCCGTGGAAGCGCAGGTGCAGGAAGACGAGCTGGGCGACGTCGTCGATCAGCGATTTGGGGTAGCGCAGCTCGCGCAGCCGGCGACGGGTCAGCTTGGCCCCGACGACCTCGTGGTGGTGGAAGCTGACCCGGCCGTCGGCCTCCTTGCGCCGGGTGTCCGGCTTGCCGATGTCGTGCAGCAGGGCGGCGAGGCGAAGCACGAGATCAGGCTCGTCCGGCTCCTCCCTCTCGATCGCCTGTTCGAGCACCACCAGCGAGTGCGTGTAGACGTCCTTGTGCTGCATGTGCTCGTCGATGGCCAGCCGCATTGCCGGCACCTCGGGCAGCACGTGCTCGGCAAGACCGGTGTCCACCATGAGCTCCACCCCCCGGCGCGGGTGGGCCCCGAGGACGAGCTTCGAGAGCTCGGCCTGCACCCGCTCCCGGGTGATCCGGGCGAGCTCACCCGCCATCGCCGTCATCGCGGCGACCACCCGCGACGCCGGCGTCAGCCCGAGCTGGGCGACGAACCGGGCCGCCCGGAGCATCCGCAGCGGGTCGTCGGCGAAGGACTCCTCCGGCGTCGCGGGCGTGTCGAGCACGCCCGCGGCGAGCGCGGCCAGCCCGCCGTACGGGTCGACGAAGCGGCGCTCGTGGGCCGGACTGTGCAACTCGACGGCCATCGCGTTGACGCTGAAGTCACGGCGCGCGAGGTCGGCTTCGATGGTGTCGCCGAACGCGACGATCGGGTTGCGGCCGACCCGGTCGTAGGCGTCGGCCCGGAAGGTGGTGATCTCCAGGGTCTCGCCGCGGCGCGTCGCGCCAACGGTGCCGAACTCGATGCCGATCGTCCAGACCGCGTCCGCCCAGTCCGCCACGAGGGCGAGCACGGCGTCCGGGCGGGCGTCGGTGGTGAAGTCGAGGTCAGTGCCGGCACGACCGAGCAACGCGTCGCGCACGCTTCCGCCGACGAGGTAGAGCCGGTACCCCGCATCGGCGAAGCGGGCAGCCAACTCCTCGGCCACCGGGGTGATCCGCACCATCTCCACCACTGCATTCTCCTGCGCCCGGACCAGGGCGGCCGGGGCAGCGGGGACCGAGGTCCGGGCGGATGGCATCAGGTCACCGACGAGGGTGATTCCGGCGGGGTTGGACACGGCGGGCCAGTGTAGGCGCCGGCACCCGAACCGGGCGGATCGGGAACGCCCTCGGAGCGCGCGCCCGGGCCGCTACCGGCGGTCATCGTTACGATCGATGCATGTCCACGTCCCGCGGCCGCTCGGGAGGGCGCCACGCGGGTCGTCCTCCGGTGCGCCGACGGCTGCGCACCGTCGACGAGACCTCCGCCGGCGGCCTCGTGGTCAACCACGAACAGGGCACCGCCGCGGTGATCGGACGGCTGGACCGCCGCGGCCGGCTGCTGTGGTCGTTGCCCAAGGGTCACATCGAGGCAGGGGAGACGGCCGAACAGGCGGCGGTGCGCGAGGTCGAGGAGGAGACGGGCATCATCGGGCAGGTGGTCGCACCGCTGGGCACCATCGACTTCTGGTTCGTCGCCGAGGACCGCCGGGTGCACAAGACCGTGCACCACTTCTTGTTGCGCGCGTTGGGCGGCGAGCTCTCCGACACCGATGTCGAGGTGGCCGAGGTCGCCTGGGTGCCGCTGGACGAGCTCGAGTCCCGGCTGGCCTACGCCGACGAGCGGCAGCTGATCCGGCGGGCCACCGAGCTGCTGGAAGAATCGGCATGAAGGTGGTCGCGCCCCTGATCGTGATCACCCTGCTGCTCCTTGTCGGCCCGCTCGCCGGCTCGGTGATCGCGGCCCCGCCCCCTGCGCCCGGATCGGGCGCCGGGCCGCTGCGCCTGGATCTCACGCAGCTCACGCCCCGGATCGTCACCGCCGACGGCCCCGCGGTGCTGACCGTCATCGCCACCTTGACCAACGTCGGTGCCGAACCGGTCGACGGGCTGGCGATCCGGGTCCAGCGCGGCGACCCGTTGCGCACCGAACGGGAGTTGCGTGACGCCCTGGACGGCAGCGCCCCGACCGACGCGATCGCCCCGCAGTTCGTCGAGCTGCCCGGGGAGCTCGCCCCGGGCACGCAGACCCCGGTGCGACTGGTGGTGCCACTGCGCGGGCTCGCCGCGACCAGCCTCGCGCTGGCGAGCACCGGCGTCCACGAGCTATTGATCAACGTGAACGGCGTGCCGCGCGACGGCGACCGCGCCCGGCTGGCCGCGGCCAGCCTGCTGCTACCGGTGCTGTCGCTGCCCACCGGCCCGGACCCGGACCCCGGCGACCGACCGATCGACCCGGACCCCGGCGCGTCCCCGTTCACGCTGCTCTACCCCATCGCCCATCCCCCGCGGCGGCTCCCGACCGTGCCCGGCGAGCCGGCCCTGCTCACCGAGGACGACCTGACCGTCTCGTTCTCCCCCAGGGGGCGGCTCGAGGGCCTGGTCGCCGCGCTCGCCACGCGCGCCCCGGTCGGTTCACGGGTGCGGGCGGCCACCTGCCTGGCCGTGGACTCCGACCTGGTCGCCACGGCCGCGGCGATGAGCAAGGGCTATGCGGTCCGCACCCCGGACGGCGGGGCGGTGCCCGGAACCGGCGGTGAGGTCGCGAAGCAGTGGCTCGACAGCCTGGTCGCGGCGGCTCGCGGCGGGTGCGTGCTGGCGCTGCCGTACGCCGACGCCGACCTCGTCGCGCTCAACCGCGGTGATCTCGACGAGCTGGCCACCCGGGCGGTCACCGACGGGCGGACCACGCTCGCCGACGCACTCGGCACACCGGTCCTCACCGGCACGAGCTGGCCCGCCGACGGGGTACTCGACGAGCCGACGTTCACCGACGTGGTCGCTCCGCGGGGACAGGCGGTCGTGCTCTCGGCCGACGGCGTGGCGCAGCGACGCGGGCCCCGTACCGCCGGTGTTCTTCCCATCGCCGGTGCCGGACGGGCCCAGCTCGGTGTGCTCACCGACCCGCTGCTCTCCCGAGCGGCAACCGGGCGTCCGGAGAACACCATCGCGGGGGACCAGAGCGGCACGGCACTTCCCCCCGCCACCACCTCGACCGGCACGAGCACGCCCCTTTCCACCCAGGACGTCATCGGCGCACTTGCGTTCCGCGCCCGGTCCGGCGCTCCGGCCGCCGGCCCCCTCGTGCTCGCGCCGCCGCACCAGTGGGCCGCGGACGGCACCGGCGCCGCGGAGCTGCTGGCGGCAGTCGACGGCCTGATCGACGCCGGCGCCCTGGTGGCACGCCCCCTCGATCAGGTGATCGCGGCAGGTGCACCGGCGGACACGGGCGCCCAACCGCTGGTCTACCCACTGCGGGCCGGTGCCCGGGAGATCCCGCCCGGAGTGATCGCGACGCTCCGGGTGGCGCGCGACGGCGTGGCGGACCTGAGCTCTGCCGTCGAGGCAGGCGGAGTCGGTGGGGTCGGACGCACAGCCGTCGTCGGGCCACTGCTGGACGGGCTCACCCGCGCCACGTCGGCCGCCTGGCGCGGCCGACCGGAAACGGCGGTACGGATGGCCGATGCGAGTACGGCCCGGATCGGCCAGCTGCGGGCCACTGTCCGGGTGTTGGAACCGCCGAGCCCGTACTCGCTGGGCACGGCGGACGCACCACTGCTGCTCACCGTGGAGAACGGTCTGCCCGCCACGATGCGGGTGCGCATCACGCTGTCGAGCCCGGCCGGGCTGCGGGTAGCGCCGATCCCCGAGCAGGAGATCCCGCCGCTGGGCCGCCGCCAGGTACAGGTGAGCGCCGAGGTGATCCGGTCGGGGCAGTTCGTCGTGCAGGCAGTGGTCCGTACCCCGGACGGCGGCTCGCTCGGGCCGCCGAGCCGCCTGCGGGTGCGGTCCACCGCCTACGGCACCATCACGGTGTGGCTGACCGGAAGCGCGGCGGTACTGCTCGTGGTGCTGGTCGTCCGCCGGGTGGTGCGTCGGATCCGCGGCGCACCGGGCCGGCATGCGATGCCCCGGGGGGCCGCCCCGGCCCCTCCGCCGCCGGGGCCACGGCTCCGGGGAACACCCCCGGCGCACCCGAGCCCAGGTCCGCGGCTCCGGTCGAGCCAACGCCCTCCCGCGGCGAGGCCCGACCCGCAGATCCCACCCCGAGTGTCCAGCCGACCGCCGTGACCGGAGCGGGAACCCACCCCGGTCGCGACGCCGAGCCCGTCGTGACCGCATCGACCCCCGGCCCGCCGGCGGACGGGCCCGGTCCACCGGCGGGCGGACCCACCCAGTCCCTCGGGCGCGCCAGCAGCCTGATCGCGATCGCCAGCCTGGTCAGCCGGATCACCGGGTTCCTGCGGCACGTCGCGCTGGCCTCGGTGCTCGCCTTCGGGGTGCTCAACGACTCCTACATCGTCGCGAACACCCTCCCCAACATCGTCTACGAACTGCTGCTCGGCGGCGTGCTGACCAGCGTGATGATCCCGCTGCTGATCCGCGCCCAGACCGAGGACGCCGACGGCGGCGAGACCTACACCCGCCGACTGCTCACCATGGCCGGCATGGCGCTGCTCGGGGCGACGGTCGTGGCCATGATCGCCGCCCCGTTCCTGACCCGGCTGTACCTGGGCGGTGCGGGGGCCGGCGCGGCCAACCCCGAGCTGGCCACCGCCTTCGCGCTGCTGTTGCTGCCACAGATCTTCTTCTACGGGCTGGGCGCGCTGCTCGGGGCGATTCTCAACAGCCATCGGGTCTTCGGCCCGTTCGCCTGGGCGCCCGTGCTGAACAACGTGGTCGTGCTCGCGGTGGTGGCGGTCTTCTACGCGATGCCCGGCGAGGTCTCGCTGGACCCGGTGCGGATGGGCGAACCGAAGCTGCTGGTGCTGGGTCTGGGCACCACGCTGGGCATCGTGGTGCAGGCGCTGGTGCTGGTGCCCGCGATGCGCCGGGTGGGGTTTCGCTACCGCCCGGTCTGGGGTTGGGACCCGCGGCTGACCGCGGCGGGTGGGCTCGCGCTGTGGGTCACCGCGTACGTGCTGATCGGCCAGGCCGGTTACATCGTCACGACGCGGGTCGCCGCCGGCGCGACCGAAGGCAGCGTCTCGATCTACACCTACGCGTGGCTGCTGCTCCAGGTGCCCTACGGCATCATCGGGGTTTCGCTGCTCACCGCGCTGATGCCGCGGATGAGCCGGGCCGCCGCCGAGGGCCGCACCGCCGATGTCGTGGCCGATCTTTCCCTGGGCAGCCGGCTCTCCGCCATCGCCCTGCTGCCGGTGAGCGTGCTGCTCACGGTGGTCGGACCCGCGGTCGGCGTCGCGGTGTTCGCCCTGGGTCGAGCCGGCGACGGCGGTGGCAACGCCCGGCTCGGCGCGGCGATCGCCGTGTCCGCGTTCGGGCTGCTGCCCTTCGCGGTGGTGATGCTGCAACTGAGGGTCTTCTACGCGCTCACCGACAGCCGCACCCCGACGCTGATCCAGCTCGCCGTCGTCGGGGTGAAGGTGCCGCTACTGCTTGCGTGCCCGGTGCTGTTGCCTCCCGAGCATGTCGTCTTCGGGCTGGCCGCGGCCAACAGTGCGTCGTTCGTGTTCGGCGCAGTGTTCGGTCAGGTGCTGCTGCGTCGCAGGTTGGGTCCGGTACGTACCGGTGAGGTGATGGGCACGGTGTGGCGCGCGGCGGTGGCAAGCGCGGCCAGTGGTCTGATCACTTTCGGTGTCGTTGCACTACTCGATTCCGGACCGATCGGGGGGTCATCGGACGTAGCACAGGCATGGACGGTACTGTGCGTAGCGATCGCCACCTTTATTCCCGTGACAATGGTTGCGATGCGGCTCCTTCGGGTAGCTGAGCTCAGGCCGCTCTGGCAACGGCTCGCACGGCTCGCCAAGCGTCCCAATCGGCGGCACTGAACACGTAGCCTGAGTACGCTCGGCCCGGGTGGGTCCGGACCTGTGGCGGGAAGGTGGGGATCGTGAGCGAGGTGGCGAGCTCCCCGCGGATAAGAGCGCCCCAGCCTCGCACAGCGCCTCGCCCAGCAGAGGCAGAACTCCCATCCGAGCCGCCTCCCGCACCGGTCGTCAACGAGATCCCGGCGGCCACCGTTGCCGGCGCAATGCTGGCCATGCGTTACCGGCTGCATACCCGAGTGGGCTCCGACGTCGCGGCCGCAGCCGAGTTCTGGCAGGCCAAGGACACCGTCCTGCAGCGTGACGTCGCGATCACGCTGCTGTGTTCGAGCACCACCGACAGTGGCGCCCACGGCGGCGACGATGACCCCGCCGCCGCCGAACGGGCCCGCGAGATGCTCGACCGGGCGCTGCGATCCGGAAACTTCGAGCACTCCGGTTGTGCCCGGCTTCTCGATGTGCTCGCGCCCGGTGCCCCGGGCATCCCCGACCACATCCTCGGTGCAGCGGTCACCGAGTGGGTCCAGGGCCGCAGCCTCGCCGAGACCGTCGCCGACGCCCCACTGTGGCCCATCGCGGTCGCCCGGGCACTGCAACCGCTGGCCGCCGCCGTCGAGGCCGCGCATCGCCACGGCCTGGTACTGGGCTGCGATCAGCCGCAGCGGATCCGGATGACCCCCGACGGCCGGGTCCAGCTGTGCTTCGCCCTGCCCCGCCCCGACCTGAATCCGGCCGACGACGTGCGTGGCCTCGGTGCTGTGCTCGTCACCCTGCTGACCTCGCGCTGGCCACTGTCCGGGGCCGACGCCGCCCGGGCCGGCCTCGCCGTCGCCGAGCGCACCGCGGGCGGCGCGCTGCAGGCCCCGTCGGCAGAGCGTTCCGGCGTGCCACTCGAACTGGACGCCCTGGCGGCGGGCACCCTGGGACCGGACGACGCCCCGGGCCGCGTCCACACCGCCGCAGCGGTACACCGGTTGCTCACCGAGGTCCTCGACGAGCACGACCGGGTGCTGCTCCCACCGGACTACGACGGCCGGCCCGCGGCACCCGGGGAGATCTGGCAGGACGGCGTCGGCGTCGCCGCGCCTCCCGATCCGCTCCGCCGGCGCAAGCTCGCGGTAGGTCTGGCCGCGCTCGGCGTCAGCGTGCTGATCGTCCTGGGCTACCTCGGTTTCCATCTCGGCGTGATATTCGGCGACACCACCACCCCGACGATCGTCGTCGGTGAGACCGTCGGCCCGTCGGTCGTCGCGCCCGGGGTCGCACCTGTGCAAGGCGGCGTGGCCGCGGTTGCCGGCATTGAGGTGTACGACAGAACCGGCGACCGCGACAACCCGGGCCGGGTGTCCCGGGTGATCGACGGCGACCCGTCCAGCGGGTGGCGCACGTTCGTCTACCGCCAGCAGTTCCCGGCCCTCAAGCCGGGCGTCGGCCTCATGGTCTCGTTCGTCTCGCCGGTCCAGCTGTCCGGTCTGTCGATCTCCTCGCCCAGCCGGGGCTCACGCATGGAGATCCGCTCCGCCTCCACCGACGATGCCGCGTTGACGGATACGGTGACCATGGCCGAGATCACCCTGGACGACCGGAGCACCTCCGTGTCGCTGGCGCAGAGCCAACCGGTCCAGTACGTGCTCCTGTGGATCACCGAGCTGGGTGGCGGCGGTACCGAACATGTCACCGAGATCACCGAGGTGGAGTTCCGCCGGGCCGTGGGCTGAGATGTGGGCGCAGCGCATCATCGGGTTCTGCGGGTGGCCGGTTCTCTGCCGTACCTGATGTTCTCTGCCGTATCGGATGAATCGGTGAGGGCGACGGCCGAGTTCCACCGAACGCCCTCGGAGCGACCGGTCACCGACCTACTCTCCGAACGTGCCTCTGCCGGTCCGCACCGACGCGGAGCTGCTCGCCGCGCACCACGGGGGCGACCGGTCGGCCTTCGGGGAGCTGGCCGGACGCCACGGTGACCGGTTGTGGGGCCTGGCCGTGCGTACCCTGGGTGATCCCGAGGACGCAGCCGACGTGGTGCAGGAGGCGCTCGTGTCGGCATTCCGCCGCGCCGGCACGTTTCGCGGCGACGCGTCCGTGCGTACGTGGCTGCACCGGATCGTGGCGAACGCCTGCATCGACCGCATCCGCCATGATCGCTGCCGACCGGCCGTCGTACCGTTGACCGAACGTGACCTGCCCTCCCTGCGGCCCGACCCGGCAACCGAGCTGGCCACCCGGATGGCCGTGGACGAGGCCCTCGCCGCATTGCCGGTCGAGCAGCGGATCGCGGTGGTCCTGGTCGACGTCCAAGGTTGCGCTGTCACCGAGGTGGCCGAGATCCTTCAGGTTCCGGCCGGCACGGTGAAGAGTCGCTGTGCGCGGGGCCGGGCGCGATTGGCCGTTCTGCTCGGGCATCTGCGGGAGGAGGGAACATGACCGAGCCGGGCCGGGAACCTCCGGACCTCGCCCTGTTGGCGGCGCTCGACGCCGACCTGCTCGACCCCGCCCGGGCGCACACCGTGCGCGCGGCAGCCCTGACCGATCCGAGGTCGGCGGCCGCGCTGGCCGCGCTGGCCGCGACCCGTGCCGAGCTGGCGGCACTGCCCACCCCCGCCGTCCCGCCCGGGGTGGCGATGCGGTGGGCGGCGGCGCTGGACGCCGAGGCCGGCACTGGGCCGGGCACGCCCGTCGCGGGCGCCCGGGCCGGTACTGCGGGGCGCACAGCCGCGCCGAACCAGAGACCCGCAGGGCGTTCCCCTGGTCCGAGGGGACCGGCCTTCCAGCGGCGGCCTGCGTCGCCGCGGCGGCACCGCCGGCCACTCCTCGTCGCGCTCCTCACCGGTGCACTCATCGCCGCCGGGTCTGGACTGCTGGCTCGACCGGCCCCGTCCCCCGAGCCCGGCGTCCTGACCTTCGCCCAGGTCGACCTCGCCGCCCTCGGCACGACCGTGGTGGGCGTCCGGGACCTGGGTGCGCTCGATGATCCGGTCCGCCGCGCCGGCTGCCTGGCGGCGGTGAACCGCGGCCTCCCGGGTGATCCGGTGTTGGGCGGGCGGCGCGTGCTGATGGACGGGCGGCCAGGCGTGTTGCTCGTGGTGGGCACCGGGATCCTGGGCCGGTTCCGGCTACTCGTCGTCGATCCGGCGTGCGGTCCGGGCGGCGGGACGCTACTCGCGGAAACCGTCGTCGGTCGGTGACGCGGGCCACAGCCGTACCGCCCGATGCCATCGGGAATGCCCTGACCTGCGCTCGTGTTCGATGAAACGTACCGGTGCACGGACGAGGTGCTCACGTTGAGGATCGACAGGGAGGACGGGCAGCAGTGACCACCGAAGAGGTGCTTGCAGCCTCGAGCATGAACCCCGAAGAGGTGCTTGCAGCCTCGAGCATCGACCCCGACGAGGTGCACGAACTGATCATCATCGGCTCCGGGCCCGCGGGCTACACGGCCGCTGTCTACGCGGCCCGTGCCCAGCTCACCCCGCTGGTGTTCGAGGGCACCCAGTTCGGGGGCGCCCTGATGACCACCACCGAGGTCGAGAACTACCCCGGTTTCACCGACGGCATCATGGGCCCGGAGCTCATGGAGCAGATGCGCAACCAGGCCGCCCGGTTCGGTGCACAGCTCCGCACGGAGGACGTCGACGAGGTCTCGCTCACCGGCGAGATCAAGATCGTCACCGCCAACGGGGTCGCCTACCGCGCCCGCGCCGTCGTGCTTGCGATGGGGGCAGCCGCGCGCTACCTGCACGTTCCGGGCGAGCAACAGTTGCTCGGCCGCGGCGTCAGCTCGTGTGCCACCTGCGACGGCTTCTTCTTCCGCGGCCAGGACATCGCGGTGATCGGCGGTGGGGACTCGGCGATGGAGGAGGCCACCTTCCTCACCCGGTTCGCCCGGTCGGTCACGATCGTGCACCGTCGCGAGGAGTTCCGCTCCTCGCGGATCATGCTCGAGCGGGCCCGTAACGACCCGAAGATGGCATGGCGCACCAACAGCGAGGTCGTCGAGGTGTTGGGCGAGGGCAGCGTGTCCGCGCTGCGGCTACGCGACACCGTCACCGGCGCGGAGTCCACACTCGACGTCACCGGCATGTTCGTCGCGATCGGGCACGACCCACGCAGCGAGCTGGTCCGCGATGTACTGACCACCGATGCCGCCGGTTACGTGCAGGTCGAGACCCCGAGTACGCGTACCGCGGTTCCCGGTGTCTTCGCCTGTGGCGACCTCGTCGACCACACCTACCGGCAGGCCATCACCGCGGCGGGCTCCGGTTGCGCCGCGGCCATCGATGCCGAGCGCTGGTTGGCCGAAGGAGCCGTGTCCAGCGAGATGGCCGGCGGCGGTTACGGTCACGCGTCCGTGCAGGTCGCTGCGGTCGCGCACTGATCACCTTCGGCTACGACCACCCCAGGGAACGGAGAACCCCATGGCAGGCAATACCGTTGACGTCACCGACAAGTCGTTCAGGTCCGAGGTCCTCGAGAGCGGCAAGACCGTGCTCGTTGATTTCTGGGCCGCCTGGTGCGGACCGTGCAAGATGGTCGCCCCGGTGCTCGACGAGATCGCGGGTGAGAACAAGGAGACCCTGACCGTCGTCAAGCTGGACATCGACGCCAACCCGGCCACCGCCCGGGACTATCAGGTGATGTCCATCCCTACGATGATCGTCTTCAAGGACGGCGAGCCGGTCAAGCAGATCGTGGGCGCCAAGCCGAAGGCCGCACTGCTGTCCGAGCTGGCCGACTACCTGGGCTGATTCCGCACGTCATTGCACGCGGCCCACCCCCGGATCCGGTGCGAGGCACCGTCGTATCACCGGACGCGCCGAGAAGCGCCCCGCTGTCACCCAGCCGGGGGCCCCAGGGCACAATGTCGTCCTGGCCTTCCGCGCCCGCGGCGCGGCATCACGAAGACCTGAGTGAGGGGTGGATGCAGCTGCTGCGCCGAGGTGACAGCGCGCCTGCGGTCGTCGAGGTTCGCGCGATGCTACGACAGTTCGGACTGTTGGCCGTCGGACCCGACCAGGGCAGTCCACACGACCGACACTTCGATCTGGTTCTCGAGCAAGCGGTGCGCGCGTTCCAACAACGGCGGGGTCTCATCACTGACGGTATCGTCGGGCCCGCCACCTACCGCGAACTCCGCGAGGCTGGCTGGAGCCTCGGCGACCGGAGGCTGGCTCTGCTGATCTCCGCGCCGATGAGCGGTGACGACGTGCTCACGCTCCAGGAGCGGCTGCTCGAGCTCGGGTACGACAGCGGCCGCCCGAGCGGGGTGTTCGACGAGCAGACCGAGCGGGCGTTGCGGGCGTTCCAGCGCGACTTCTGTGACGTGTCCGACGGCGTGTGCGGGCCGTCAACACTTCGGGCGTTGCGGCTGCTCGGTGCCCGCAAGGTCACCGGTGGCCGTCCGCACCTGCTGCGCGAGCAGGAGTCGCTGCGGGAGGCCGGGCCCCGCCTGCGAGGCAAGCGGATCGTGGTGGATCCGGGGCACGGTGGCCCCGACCGTGGGATCGTGACCGCCGGCGTCGCCGAGGCCGATCTCATGTGGGACCTCGCCCGCCGGCTGGTCGGCCGGATGTCGGCCACCGGCATGGAGGCGACGCTGACCCGTCGCGAGAACACCTGCCCGCCCGAGGCGGAGCGGGCGTCGTTCGCCAACAACACCGGTGCTGACCTCGTGTTGTCATTGCATACCGATGCCAGTCTCAGCATGCACGCCCAGGGCCTGGCGACGTTCCATTTCGGCAACGGGTCCGGCGCGATGTCCACCGTGGGTGAGGCGCTCGCCGGACTGATCCAGCGCGAGCTACTGACCCGCACGACGATGCTCGACTGCCGGTCCCAGGCATGCACCTGGGAGTTGTTGCGATTGACCCGGATGCCCACCGTGCGCGTGGAGGTCGGGTATCTCACGCACCTCGGCGATCGACGCAAGCTACTGGACCCGGCGTTCCGGGACATCGTCGCCGAGGGCATCCTCATCGGGGTGAAGCGCCTCTACCTGCTCGGCAAGGACGACCAACCCACCGGCACCTTCACCTTCTCCGATGTGCTCGCCCGTGAGCTCGAGCGCGGCGAGGCCCAAGCGATGTGATCAGCCTGATGCAGGCGCGTTCTCCCGTTGGGGAACGGCGCTGATCCCGGTGGCCTGCAGGGGAATGCTGATCGTGCTGAAGAGCTGCTCGAGCGCGGTCTCCACGTCTTCCTTCCACGTCATGGCCGACCGCAGCTCCATCCGTAGCCGTGGCCAGCGGGGATGCGGCCTGACTGTCTTGAACCCGACGCTTCGGAGGAAGTCAGCAGGGATCACACAGCCCGGATCAGTGCCGGATCGAGCCTCGCCGAAAACCTCGATCGCCTTGACCCCGCGCCGGGTGAGGTCCTTGACCACGGCCTGCGCGAGCAACCGGCCGAGCCCTTCACCGGAGAACTCCGGCATGATCTGCATCGTGGTGAGCAGCACCGCATCGGCACTCACCGGGCCGGTCGGCATCTCGCTGGCGCGAGGTACGGCCGACGGCGGTGCGTAGATCACATATCCGGCCGGTACGCCACGGACGTATACGACCCTGCCGCACGAGCCCCACTCGAGGAGCACTTCGGAGACCCAGGCCTCCTTCTCCAGATCCACCGAACCATAGTCGGCCGCCTGCTTGGCGAGGTGCGGGGACAGCTCCCAGAAGACGCACCGGCGACACCTCTTGGGCAGTTCGTTCAGATTGTCCAGCGTCAACGCCGCCACGTGCCAGGACAAGACCAACCTCCGGCGGCAGGGCATTTACATGAGGTGCCGCCGCCCGTCGCGCCGACGCCTCGACCATAGATCGATTCAGTGACACACGGTACCCGGATGCTGCGACCGGCGTCTCAGCTTCGACGAAGGGCAGGATACCCCTTTCCGCGGCGACGAGAGAAGTGGTGAGCAGCACCGTGGGTCGGTAATGCGGATCCCTTCAACGCGATGTGGTCAAGACCCAGGGTTGTTTCAAGATCGCCCTGATGTGCTGCCCCCCAGGTCTGAATCCCGCGGTGGTCAAAGGCAATCCGTTGTTAGTTGATCTACAGCAACCACGGTTTCGCCTTGATCACCGCGGATGGAGGGGGCATCGGGTTACCTGGAACGATCTGAAAACGACCGGACTCTCGCTTGATCGAGACTCTGGAACGCTGAGCGGCGGATTCCGCTGTTGTACGTTCCAGCTCGTTGATCACGAAGTGGTCTTACCGTACCTGATCGGTCCACCCGAAGAACCGTTCAGGCAACGCCTTCACCCTGACCGCTCTGCGCACCCAGAGCGCGATCTTGACATACTCGATGCTTCTCGACCGCGCGGCACATCCCGGTACCCGCGGATGGAGCTCACCCCGGTGACCTGACGATCAGGACAGTCTGGACCCTGGAGCGATGCGATACTCGTTGGCCACAGGGTAGATCCGGGCACTGGGCGGCAGCCGCATCACGGGATGTTTCACGTGGAACATCGAGCCGGAGCCGAAGCCCACGAACTCCGACACCTTCCGGCATCACGTCACCCCCGCTGCCGCCCGCCGACGGGGTAGCTCAGGATGGCGGAGTCATCAGGCCCGCGATACGTTCGAGGTCCTCGACCGACCCGAACTCGACGACGATCCGCCCCTTGCGCTGGCCGAGCTCGACCTTGACCCGGGTGTCGAACGTGTCGGACAGCCGCTCCGCCAACTCCTGCAGTCCAGGCGCTTGAATCGGCTTACGTCGATGCTTGCGCGAGGCCGCGGGGGCCTCCCGCCGGGCCAGTAGGACGGCTTCCTCAGCACCCCGCACGGACATACCCTCGGCGACGATGCGAGCCGACAGTTCCTCCTGCTGACCCGCATCCGTCAGGCCGAGCAGCGCGCGGGCGTGCCCGGCGGAGAGCACGCTGGCCGCGACGCGCCGCTGCACCGATACCGGCAACTTCAGCAGCCGGATGGTGTTGGTGACGCCGGGCCGGCTGCGTCCGAGCCGGTCGGCGAGCTCGCCGTGGGTGACCCCGAACTCGGCGAGCAGCTGCTCGTAAGCGGCTGCCTCCTCCAGCGGGTTGAGCTGCACACGGTGGATGTTCTCCAACAACGCATCGCGCAGCATCGCGTCGTCACCGGTCTGCCTGACGATCGCCGGCAAACGATCCAACCCGGCGCGCTGGGCTGCCCGCCAGCGCCGCTCGCCCATAACGAGCTCATAGGAGCCCGGCGAGGTCTCCCGCACGACCACTGGCTGGAGCAAGCCGAACTCGCGGATCGAGTGCTCGAGCTCCGCGAGCGACTCCTCATCAAAGCTCGTCCGGGGCTGTTTGGGGTTGGGTCGGACGGTGTTGATGTCCACCTCGCGGTACACCGCACCGTCCACGGCGACCGGATCGGCGCTGACGGTCGGCGTCAGCCGATCCGGCGCGGCAAAGGCCCGCTCGGCAGCGCCCACCGGGGCCAACGACAGATCCAGAGCGGCCGGGCCCGTCGGGATGAGCGCAGCGAGGCCACGGCCCAGGCCACCTTTTCGCTCGACACCCCTGCGCTCGGTCACGGTGTCTACCGCCCACTCTGGGCAGGCCTGGCGTGGACACCGGCCGCGCCGCGCTCAGCGATCTCACGCGCCGCGTCCACGTAACTCATCGCTCCGCGCGACCCGGGGTCATAGGCGAGCACCGTTTGGCTGTAGCCGGGTGCTTCGGAGACCTTCACGCTGCGGGGGATCACCGTCCGGAGCACCGTCTCACCGAAGTGTCGGCGGACCTCCGCCGTGACCTGGTCGGCCAGCTTCGTGCGGCCGTCGTACATCGTCAGCAGGATCGTGGAGATATACAGCTCGAGGTTGAGGTGAGACCGGACGAGATCGATGTTGCTCAGTAGCTGACCGAGGCCCTCCAGCGCGTAGTACTCGCACTGGATGGGGATGAGCACCTCAGCCGCCGCGACCAGGGCATTGACGGTGAGCAGACCGAGCGAGGGCGGGCAGTCGACCAGGACGTAGTCGACATCCAGCTCATCGAGCACGATCGGCGACAGCGCCTGCTTGAGCCGGTTCTCCCGGGCCACCATGCTGACCAGCTCGATCTCCGCACCCGCCAGGTCGATCGTGGCCGGCACGCAGAGCAGGTTGGGCGATGCGCTACTCACCGCCGTGGCCTCCGAAAGGCGCAGCTCACCGAGCAGCGCCTCGTATATCGATGGCGTGCCGACGCGGTGCTCGACACCCAGCGCCGTGCTGCTGTTGCCCTGCGGGTCGAGGTCGATGACAAGCACTCGGATGCCGTGCATCGCCAACGCCGCCGCGAGGTTCACCGTACTCGTCGTCTTACCGACACCACCCTTCTGGTTGGCGACGGTCAGGACCCGGCGGTGCAGCGGGCGCGGCATCCGGTGCCGTTCCGGGTGCAGGACCCGGGCCGCCCGCTCGGCCTCGTCGGCGATCGGCGTCCACCCCGGCGGCGCCGATGTTTCACGTGAAACATTCTGCTCGAACACGTCGTACGTCATGCCGAACGACTCCTCTTGGCTGCTGCCGGTCGCCGATCGGTCCGAACCCGCTCGACGATCACCACGATGCTCAGCGGATCGACGACACCTTTCCCGCATCGCACGACCCGAGGTTCTCCGCCTCCCAACTTCCGCACCGCAGCCGCGTCCCGCTCGACCTCCGCCTGGGCGGACTCGCCCTTGACGGCGAGCAACAGACCACCTGCCCGCAACAGCGGAAAGGTCCAGCCCACGAGCCGGGCCAATGGAGCGACCGCGCGGGCGGTCACCACATCGGCCCCTTCCCATCGACGTCGCACCACATCCTCCTCAGCCCGACCCCGCTCGACCTGAACCTCCAGGTCGAGGTCGTCGAGGACCTCGCGTAGCCAGGCAACTCGACGGGCGAGCCGCTCGACCAGGACAACCCGAAGATCTGGACGGGCCAGCGCCAACGGTATCCCGGGTAGTCCCGCTCCTGAACCGACATCGACCAGGTGCGCGCCATCCGGGACCAACTCGGCGACGACCGCACAGTTCAGCACATGCCGCTCCCACACCCGCGTCGCCTCTCGCGGTCCGACGAGCCCACGTTCAACCCCTGAGGTCGCCAGATGCTGCGCGTACCGCTCGGCTACGGGTAAACGATCGCCGAACACGTCTACCGCGGGATGTTTCACGTGAAACATCCCCGCAGATCCGCACTCAGGCATCACGGAAGACGACGACCTGGCGCCGCGGCTCCTCGCCTTCGCTCTCACTGGACACGCCCCGTACCCGGGCCACGGCGTCGTGGACGACCTTGCGCTCGAACGGCGTCATCGGCCGGAGCCGCACCGATTCACCATTGGCGAGCACCTCCTTCGCCTTCCGGCTCCCGAGCTCAGTCAGCTCGTCACGCCGAAGCTGTCGCCAACCGGCGATGTCCAGCATCAGCCTGCTGCGATTGCCCGAGGTCTGCTGTACCGCGAGCCGGGTGAGTTCCTGCAAGGCCTCCAGCACGGCCCCCCGATCGCCGACAAGTTTCGTCAGGTCGTCGCCACCATCGATGCTGACGATCGCGCGGCCGGCCTCGACATCCAGGTCGATGTCGCCGTCGTAGTCCAGGACATCGAGCAGCCGCTCCAAGTAGTCGCCGGCGATGTCGCCCTCACGCACGAGCTGATCCTCGGCCACCGCGGTGGGACCACCGTCACTGGCCGCCGCCCCGTCCTGCACAGTCTTGGGCACGATGCGTCTCCTTTCCGAGATGGTGCAGTGGTGTCCGGACGATCCCGGCGCCACGGTGGGGACCGCCGACGCAGACGATCACCGATGGCTCGTGGTCAGCGGCGCTTGCGGCCGCGACGGGTGGGTGGGCGCGCACCGCCACCGGTGGAACGGGCGCGGGCGCCGGCGGCATCCTTGGCGCCGGGGCCCTTGACCGCGTCGCCCCCAGGTGCGCCGCTGGTCCCGGAGCGGTTGGTCCCCGAGCCACTGGTACCCGAGCGGTTAGCATCGGAACCGTTTGCATCGGAACCGCTGACCCGCGCAGCATCCACCTCGGAGTCCTTGGCCACGGACCCGTTGGTGCTGGCCGCGGCGCTCCCGTTCGTCGACGCGCTGCTCGGGCCGCCCGAGGTCGGCGACTTGCGCGTGACGGGCTTAGCACCTGGGGTCTTCCCCCGCGGCTCGGCGCTCGCGGCAGCCTCCGGTCGAACCGGCTTCTGGCCGGGACGGGGCCCGAGTGCCTGACGGCTCGCGGCGGCCTCCTCGCGCTTCGTCGTCTCCTCGGCGTCGATCCGCCGGTAGACCACGTACTGCTGGCCGAGGGTCCACAGGTTGTTCGCGACCCAGTAGATCAGCACCGCGAGCGGCAGGAACGGCGCGCCGACGACGACCCCGATCGGGAAGACGTACAGCATCAGTTTGTTCATGATCGCCGCTTGCGGGTTATCGAGCTGCGCCTCGGTCTGGCGCGCGACGGAGTGCCGGGCAGTGATGTGGGTGAAGACGCCGGCCGCGATCATCAGCGGGATCATCACCACGAGCATCTGCGGGATCGAGGTACCGAGCGATCGCAGGACCTCACCACCCTGCAGCACCCAGGCACCGAGCTTCGCTCCGAAGAAGTCCGCCTCGACGAAGGAGGCCACTCCTTGGGCGTCGAAGAAGTAGTTCTCGGTCTTGCCCGGCTCGAACTCGCGCAGCACCTGGAAGAGACCGATGAACACCGGCACCTGCACGAGGACGGGCAGGCAGCCGCCCAGCGGGTTGAAGCCCTCCTGGCTCTGCAGCTTCTGCATCTCCGCGGCGAGCTTCTGCTTGTCGTTGCCGTGCTTCTTCTTGAGCTTCTGCATCTCCGGCGCGAACTCCTGCATCTTCCGCATGGAGCGCACCTGGCTGACGAACGGCTTGTACAGCAGCGCACGGAGCGTGAAGACCAGGAAGACCACGGACAGCGCCCAGGCGACGCCGCTCGCCGGGTCGATCAGCCAGCCGAAGACCTGATGCCAGACCCAGAGGATGAAGGAGACCGGGTAGTAGATGAAGTTCAGCACGGCGCTTGCTCCTCGTGGTTCTGGACCGAGCGGGTGACGCGGCGACGCGGCGGCACCGGGTCGATACCGCCAGGGTGCCACGGCGCGCATCGGAGCAGCCGCCGGACGGTCAACCAGCAGCCGCGGAGAACGCCGTGCACGTGCAGCGCCTCAACCGCGTAGGCGCTGCACGATGGGTAGAAGCGGCACGTGGGTGGCAGGGCGGGGGAGATCCAGAGCTGGTAACCACGCAACAGCGTGATCAGGACGCGCGCGAGGAGCGCGGGACGATCGGGGGGCGGAGCGGTCACGGAGAACCGCCCTGACGCTTGCGCAGCGCCCCGCGCAGGCCGGCATCCAGGTCATCGGCGAGCTGTGCCGACGTGGCATCTGCCGCCGGCCGAAGGGCTCTGATCACCAGGCACGCATCACTCGGCAGGGCGTCGAGACGCTCAGCGACGAGATGGCGCAGCCGACGGACCACCCGGTGGCGGACCACTGAACCCCCGACAGCACGACTGACCACGAACCCGACACGCGGTACGGATGGCGTGTTGCCCGTGGCGAACTCCAGAGAGCTGTTCATGACCTGCAGGTGAACGACCAGCCGACCGCGGCCGCTACGCCGGCCCCGGCTGATGACTGAAGCGAACTCCTCCCGGCGGGTCAGCCGGGAACCGGCCGGGAGCACCGACGGTGCCGGATCAGGCCGAGAGCCGGTCGCGACCCTTGCCGCGGCGGGCCGCCAGGATCGCGCGCCCGGCCCGGGTACGCATCCGGAGCCGGAACCCGTGCGTGCGTGCGCGGCGGCGGTTGTTCGGCTGGAAGGTACGCTTGCCCTTGCTCACGGTCGGCCTCCTGGTCAACAGCGGCTCGGGGCCGGCCGTCGGTGGTAGTCACTATGGACACTGGGTCGGTGGTCATCTATGTCGCTCGGTGGTCATCTGCAGATCTGTCCGGGCTCGCGACGTAGCCGCACACGCGACAGACACGGTCGCGTCCAGCGTACGCAGCGCGTCCGCAAAGGGTCAAACCACCCGGTCGGCCCGGTGCACCCTCGTGCGGAAACGTGACTTGTGGCAGCGAGCCTGGCTTGTTAGCCTGCGCTCTCTCGCTATTCGATCCGGGGAAAGTCGGCCAATCACGACGGGACCACGTCAGGGCCGCACGGGTTCGTTGTCACGGTCCCGCGTACCGTCCTGCGCGAAGGTACGCACAGGTTGTGGACAAGTCTGGGGATGCTTCCATTCAGTTGTGGCGCCGACCCGACCGAACGCCAAGGCGATGACCGGAGGGGGCGCGAACGGTGGCCGATCAACCAGGAGATCTGGACCAGGTGTGGAACCGGGTCATCGCCGACCTCTCCGGGGCGTCGGCCGGATCCGGGGCTCAGGCACTGTCCGCCCAGCAGCGCGCCTTCCTGCGCCTCACCCGCCCGCTCGGGTTGATCGACGGCACGGCGCTGCTGGCCACACCGAGTGAATTCGCCAAGGACGCGATCGAACGCATCCTCCGACGTCAGATCAGCGATGCCCTGGGTCGACACCTCGGGGTGCCGGTCAACCTCGCCGTCGTCGTCAACGCGTCCGCGGCTTCCGGTGGCAGCGACGTGCCGCACCCGCCGGGCTTGGCGGCTTCCACCACGGACGGGACGAGCAGCGGGATCGGAGCGTCGTTCCACGACGGGGACGGCCACGACAGCAGGGCAACCGGGCTCGACCGGCCCACCAGAGCCGGCCTCGCGCCGCCGGAGTCCCGATCTGACACGGACGGCTCACCATCCACCGCCGGGTCATCGCCGATCAGCACCGAACCCGATCGCGGCGATGCGGCGAACTACCGGGCCGACCACCGCGACGGTGGTGGTGGCGGCGGTCGGATCGCGAACGGATGGCCCACCTACGCCGGACCGTCCGCCGGTGATCAGGTCACCGCCCGATCCCAGACCCGACTCAACGAGAAGTACACCTTCGACACCTTCGTCATCGGAGCGTCCAACCGGTTCAGCCACGCCGCGGCCGTCGCCGTGGCGGAAGCGCCGGCCCGGGCTTACAACCCGCTGTTCATCTGGGGAGAGTCGGGGCTGGGTAAGACTCACCTGTTGCACGCGGTCGGGCACTACGCCCAGCGGCTGTTTCCCGGCATGCGGGTGCGGTACGTCTCCACCGAGGAGTTCACCAACGACTTCATCAACAGCCTGCGTGACGACCGCAAGGTGGCGTTCCAGCGCCGCTACCGCGATGTCGACGTGCTGCTGGTGGACGACATCCAGTTCCTGGAGGGCAAGGAAGGCACCCAGGAGGAGTTCTTCCATACCTTCAATACCCTGCACAACGCGAACAAGCAGATCGTCGTGTCCTCCGACCGGCCGCCCAAGAGGTTGGAGACCCTGGAGGACCGGATGCGCACGCGGTTCGAGTGGGGCCTCATCACCGATATCCAGCCGCCCGAGCTGGAGACGCGCATCGCGATCCTGCGCAAGAAGGCCGCGCAGGACCGGCTCGCGGTGCCGGGCGACGTCCTGGAGTTCATCGCCACGCGCATCGAGCGCAACATCCGCGAGCTCGAGGGCGCACTGATCCGCGTCACGGCGTTCGCGTCACTGAACCGCCAACCGGTGGACACCCAGCTCGCCGAGATCGTGCTGCGCGACCTGATCGCCGACTCGGCGGCCTCGGAAATCACCGCGCCCACGATCATGGCCGTCACAGCCGATTTCTTCGGCCTGACGATGGAAGAGCTGTGCGGGCCGGGTAAGACCAAGGCCGTCGCCCAGGCACGTCAGATCGCTATGTATCTGTGCCGTGAGCTCACCGACCTGTCGCTGCCCCGCATCGGTCAGACGTTCGGCGGCCGTGACCACACCACGGTCATGCACGCGGACAAGAAGATCCGCAATGAGATCGCGCAGCGGCGCAAGACCTTCGAGCAGGTCCAGGAGCTCACGGCCCGGATCAAGCAGCGCGCCCGGCACTGATCGGCTCCCGGCGCCGTCGGCGAACCGTTCGGCTCTGGATGGCCCACACTCATCGCTCGGTGGGCTGCCGGCCCGCCGAATGCGAGCAATCCCGGTTACGGAGCGTACCGGTGATAGGTCAGCAGGGAACATTGTGGGTGACACCTCGCCGTTGCCGGCGCGTCGATCGGCCGATCCCGTCGCACTCCGTTCGCTGATCCCCGTCGCACTCCGTTCCGGACCGTCACGCTTCGCCCACAACTGGGGACAACCCTGTGGATGAACGGGTGCAGAGCCGTGGATCGATCGGCCCGCGACGGTGGACAACCGGGGGCCAGGACGGGGACAGCTCTTCCGATGTCGCGACGATCCACCGGGATGCCCAGTTACCCACCGGCTGTCCCTCGATCCGGTCCACACCGCGCCACGCCGTCTGACCAGCACGACATTCGGCTGTCCACACAATCCACAGGCCCTAGTACTACTGCTGTATCTCTCTGTTGAAGGAACTACAGAAGAACAACCGTGTGGACGGGGCGGGCCGGACGCCTCTGCCGGGTGTGCACGGCCGGTAAGCCCCCAGCACTGGTGGGGGCTTACGGTGGGCTTCTGCCCCGGGTCCGCCCGGGGCGATCGGCCGAACCGTGGTCGAGCATCCGACAATCCTGTCCAGTCCCGGGAAGGGTCCGCGCATGAAGTTCCGGGTCGAACGCGACGTCCTGGCCGACGCGACCGCGTGGGTCGCCCGCAGCCTGCCCGCGAGGCCGTCAGTCCCGGTTCTCGGTGGGGTGCTCATTGAGGCATCCTCCGGTCCAGACGATGATCAGCTGACGGTGTCGGGTTTCGACTACGAGACCTCGGCCCGGGTCCAGCTCAACGCCACCATCGGTGATCCCGGCCGGGTGCTGGTCTCCGGGCGGCTGCTGGCCGACATCACCAAGGCGCTGCCGTCCAAACCGGTCGACCTGATCGTCGACGGCTCTCGCGCCACGATCAACTGCGGCAACAGCCGGTTCAGCCTGCCGACGATGCCGGTCGAGGACTATCCCCAGCTCCCCGCCATGCCCCAGGTCGCCGGCACGGTGGCCGCCGAACACCTCGCCCAGGCCGTAGCCCAGGTCGCCGTGGCGGCCGGACGGGACGACACCCTCCCGATGCTCACCGGTATCCGGCTGGAGATCGATGGTCCGCGGCTCACCCTCGCCGCCACCGACCGCTTCCGGCTGGCCGTGCGCGAGCTGGAGTGGGCCCCCGGGGACGACATGCTCACCGCGTCCACTGCCGTTCTGATCCCGGCACGCACGCTGGCCGAGGTGGCCAAGACCCTCGGCGGGACCGGCACGATCAGCCTGGCACTGTCGGCAGGGGATGGCATGCTCGGCGTCACCGGCGGAGGTCGCCGTGCCACCACCCGTCTCCTGGATGCAGACTTCCCGCGTTTCCGCCAGCTGATCCCCGCCGAACACACCAGTGTCGCTGTGCTCGAGGTCGCGTCGCTGGTCGAGGCGGTCAAGCGGGTGGCGTTGGTCACCGACCGGGTCGCGCAGGTCCGGATGGAGTTCAGCGAGGACGGGTTGCGGCTGGCCGCGGGCGGTGACGACGTCGGTAGCGCCGAGGAGGAGCTGCCCAGTGAGTTCACCGGCGAGCCGCTCAGCATCGCGTTCAACCCCGGGTACCTGCTCGACGCGTTCGGTGCGCTGCACACCGAACGCGCCCAGCTGACCTTCACCACCCCAAACCGCCCCGCGTTGGTGCGCCCCGTCCCACCGTCGCCCGCCGAGGACGGCGACGATGGCGAGCACGAGAGCCCCCCGGCGCTGCCGGGTTACCTGCACCTGCTGATGCCGGTCCGGTTGCCCGGCTGAGCGCGTACCGACTCCCCCCTTCGCGAACCAAACCCAGGAGCATCACCGTGCAACTCGGACTCATCGGGCTCGGCCGGATGGGCGGCAACATGCGTGCTCGGCTACGCGTTGCCGGCCATGAGGTCGTCGGCTACGACCCTCGCCCAGATGTCACCGATGTCGAGTCCCTCACCGCCCTCGCGGCCGCGCTCGATGCGCCGCGGGTGGTATGGGTGATGGTGCCCTCGGGCGATCCGACCCGCGGCACGGTGCGCGCGCTCGCCGACGTGCTCGACGTCGGCGACCTGGTGATCGACGGGGGCAACTCCCGTTACACCGACGACGAGCCCAACGCAGCGCTGCTCGACGCGAACGGCATCGGCTATGTCGACGTCGGGGTCTCGGGTGGGGTCTGGGGCAAGGACAACGGCTACGGCCTGATGGCCGGTGGGGCCGTCGAGCACATCGAGCTCGCAATGTCGATCTTCGACGCGCTGCGCCCGGAGGGGCCACGGGAGGAGGGCTTCGCGCACGCCGGGCCGGTCGGTGCCGGGCACTTCTCGAAAATGGTGCACAACGGCATCGAGTACGGGCTGATGCAGGCCTACGCCGAGGGCTTCGAGCTGCTCTCGGCGGTCGACCTCGTCACCGACGTCCCGGCCGTGCTCCGGGCGTGGTCACGGGGCACGGTCGTGCGGTCCTGGCTACTCGACCTGCTGGTGCTGGCCTTACGCGAGGATCCCGAGCTGGTGGCGCTCGACGACTACGTCGAGGACTCCGGCGAGGGCCGCTGGACGATCGAGGAAGCGATCACCCATGCCGTGCCGCTGCCGGTCATCTCCGCGGCGCTGTTTGCCCGGTTCGCCTCGCGGCAGGATTCGTCGCCTGCCATGCGGGCCGTCGCCGCCCTGCGTCAGCAGTTCGGTGGGCATGCCGTGCGCACCGCCGGGCCGGCGGGCGCGCCCGGGGAGCATGCCGGCCCGAGTTCCGGCACCGGCTCCACCCAGGACTGACGCGCGAGGTGCACCTGCGTCGCCTGGCAGTGGTCGACTTCCGATCCTGGGAACGGGCCGAGCTCGACCTGGAGCCCGGGGTCACCGTCCTGGTCGGGCCGAACGGGGTGGGCAAGACCAACCTCGTGGAGGCGGCCGCCTACCTCGCCACTCTCGGATCACACCGGGTCGCCACCGACGCACCGCTGATCCGCCGCGGAGCTGAGCGGGCTGTGGTCCGCGCCGCGGTGGTCCATCACGGCCGCGAGCTGAACGTCGAGCTGGAGATCAGCGCGGGCAAGGCCAACCGGGCCCGAGTGAACCGCGCACCCGTCAGCCGGGCCCGGGACGTGCTCGGCATCCTGCGTACCGTGCTGTTCGCCCCGGAGGACCTCGCCCTGGTCCGCGGCGATCCGGGGGAGCGGCGCCGGTTCCTCGACGACCTGCTCGTCGCCCGGTTCCCCCGCTACGCCGGGATCCGCGCGGACTACGACCGCGTCCTGCGCCAGCGCTCGGCGCTGCTCAAGTCGGCACGGTTGGGTGGTGACCTGAGCACCCTCGGGGTCTGGGACGGGCATCTGGCCCGCCATGGGGCGGTTCTGCTCGCCGGCCGGCTCGACCTGATGGTGGGGATCGCGCCGCTGGCCGTCGAGGCGTTCGATGAGGTGGCGCAGACGTCGGAATCCATCGGTGTGTACTACAAGGCGAGTGTGGCGGAGGACATGGCAAGCATGGGGGGCGAGCTCCCGGTCACCGTCGACGAGCTGGAGGTCCGGCTGCTCGAGGAACTGTCGCGGGTGCGGCGCCAGGAGGTGGACCGCGGAGTGTGCCTCGTCGGCCCGCATCGCGACGATCTGGACCTGCGACTGGGCGACGGACCGGCGAAGGGCTATGCCAGCCACGGGGAGTCCTGGGCGCTGGCGCTCGCGCTGCGGTTGGCGTCCTACCGGTTGTTGCTGGCAGACGACGTGGAGCCGGTGTTGATCCTCGACGACGTGTTCGCCGAGCTCGATACCCGCCGCCGCCGGGCCCTGGCCGAGGTCGCCCTGCGCGCGGAACAGGTGCTGGTCACCGCCGCGGTTGCCGAGGACGTGCCCGACGTTCTGGACGGGGCGCGGTTCGCGGTGAGCAGCGGAACCGTCGTCCGATCCCCCCACGGGGCCACGTCCGGAGATCGAATGTGATGTACGCCACCTGTGGACAAGGCTGTGGATACTGTGGATAACTCGGAGCGCATGACCGCTGACAGGCCGGAACGACCGTCCGCCGACAGTGAACGACCATCTACCAAGGACCTATCCAGAGGAGTTGTCCACAGCGCTGGGGATACGGCGAACTTGACCACTGGTCGTGGGTCGGATATAGCGCGCGAGGCATTGCGGTCGGCGCGGGAGGCATCGGCCGAACGGGCCGCCCAGCGGTCGGCGCAGCGCGGTACGGGACGCCCGGCCACCGGGCACGCCCGCCGTCGGCGCTGGTCGGGGCCCGGCCCCGACGATCGGGACCCGCAGCCGTTCGGCCGGGTGGTCTCCCGGGTGGCGATGGATCGCGGGTGGTCCCCCCGGTTGACCGACGCCACCGTGCTCGGCCGGTGGCCCCACCTGGTCGGTCCGGAGATCGCCGACCACTGCACACCCGTGTCGCTGCACGACGGTGAGCTGGTGCTCCAGGCCGAGTCCACGGCGTGGGCGACGCAGCTGCGTACGATGCAGCGGCAGTTGCTGGTCCGGCTGGCCGCGGCGGTCGGGAAGGACGTGGTGCGCCGCATCCGGGTGGTGGGCCCCAGCGGGCAGCCGAGCTGGCGGCACGGGTCCCGGCACGTGCGTGGACGGGGCCCCCGCGACACGTACGGCTAGTGCAGCACCGCAGAAGTTCTTCCGGGGTTCGGGCGGGTACGGGCACGCGTGGAGGTGGTGCGGGGATCCGGCGGGCGGAGGTATCGAACGTTTGATCGATATCTGAGAACCGTCAGCCGTGCGGAGTGCGGTTTCAGGTTCCGCACCGATGACCATGGCACCGTCGGGTCGCGGTGACCTGCCAAGATCAGCGTCTCGGTGCGGGGAGCCGCACGGGATGCGGTTCGGTGTTCCCGTCCGGCGATCATGAAGCTGGCGGTGCGACCCAGACTCCGATGGGGGAGAAGGTCCGGACCAGTGCCGAGGCGGCCAGGATCCGGCCGAACTGCTTCTGGAGGTGCTGACTTCGCGACGCATCACCACGCGCCGGTTACCTTCCCGCAGGCCGTGGCCCATCCCGACCAGTTCGCGCCGGTCGACGCTGGACGCATAGGTGAACGTCAAAGGACGGTGTGGTGAGCCCCATGAGCGACCGGATGTGCTGCCTGCGGTGTGGTGCTCGGCTGCGCCTGGATAACCTCGGTGAGCTGTGCGATCCGTGCACCCGGGCGAGGATACTGGGTGGGTTGCTCCCGCCCGAGTTCTTCACCGACGACGAGCGGATGCGCCGGGCCCTGGCTGGCTACGACTTCGCCACGGTCTTCCTGGCGATCCGGCGGACCACCGGCTACAGCCAGGAACGGCTGGGAGAGCTGATCGAGCTGCCCCAGGAACGGATCTCCCGGGTCGAACGCGGGATCCACCGGCTGCGCGACATCGCGATCGTCGCCCGGCTCTCCTCCCGGACGGGCATCCCCGCCGACCTGCTCGGATTCACCGTCGGCGTAGCTAGTGTGGGGGCGGTCGGGCACGGTCACAGTAATGATCAGGAGGTGGACTGGATGCGTCGGCGGACCTTCTTCGCGGCCGTCACCGGAGTCACCGTGGGTCTCGGTGTGCCGCTGGACCTGGACCGTCTCGCCGCGCTGGTGCCGGGCGCGGGCAGGCGGTCACCGAGATCACCGGCCTGTCGTCGCGGCGCGCTCTGGACCGGCTGCGCATCCTGGACACCGTGCTGCGACGGCACTCCACCGAGGCGCCGGTCGCCGCGCTGCGCGAGCAGATCCGCGGCGCGCTGAACATGGCACGGGCGTGACATCGCGGCCGCCATGACCACCCCTCACCGGTGAACCCGCTCTTCCCGCACGCGTAGCGATCGCCGCACCTCCGACACAGGATGTGGCACGCGGAGTGGGATGGTGTGTCGGCGTCGCGACAGGACTTGTCGTGTGGTTCGGCACAGCTTGTCGACCACCGGCACTGTCGGATGACATGTGCCGCTCCCCCACGTGACGGCACCGCTGCCGGTCGGGACGCCTGCCTCAGCCGTCTCGACCCGTCCGGACGCGCGTTCGTCGTCCAGTGACGCTTCTGGGGGTGTCCTAGCCGCGTTCCTGTCGGCCCCCACCGGTATGATGGACAGGTATCTGTGGGCCACCCCCGACGGGTCCGTTCGAGCAGGTTCCATCCCGGCACCGTTGCCGCGGCCGTGGAGCCCCTCATGCCGAGGAGACAAGCAGCACGTGGCGGAGAAGAAGAGCAAGTACAGCGCTGAGTCAATCACGGTGCTGGAGGGCCTCGATGCCGTGCGCAAGCGCCCCGGGATGTACATCGGGTCGACGGGAGAACGTGGGCTGCATCAGCTGGTGTGGGAGCTGATCGACAACGCCGTAGACGAGGCGCTCGCGGGCTACTGCGACCAGTTCACCCTGACGATCCTCGCGGACGGTGGACTGAGGGTGGTCGACAATGGTCGAGGTATTCCGGTCGACGTTCATCCGAAACTCAAGGTATCCGGCGTAGAGTTGGCTTTGACTCGCCTCCATGCAGGCGGAAAGTTTGATGGAAATGCCTATGCAGTGTCCGGTGGTCTGCATGGCGTAGGCGTATCCGTAGTCAACGCCCTGTCGACTCGCGTCGAGGTGCGGGTCAAGCAGAGGGGCTTTGAGTGGCGGCAGACCTACCTGCACTCCATCCCTGGGCCGCTGGAGCAGGGGGAACCTACGCGGGATACGGGCACCAGCGTCACCTTCTGGCCTGATCCAAAGTATCTGGAGACCACTGACTTCAGCACCGAGACCATTCGGCGCCGCCTTCAGGAGATGGCGTTCCTCAACAAGGGCTTGACTATCGTCCTGCGCGACGAGCGCAACGGGCATCCCGCCGATGAGGAGGAGCCCGACGCCGAAGGCTACGTCGCCAAGGTGAGGGAGGACATCTTCGAATACCCGGGCGGGTTGGAGGACTTCGTCGCGCACCTGAACAAGTCGAAGGATCCGATCCACAAGAAGCTCGTGGCCTACACCGCCGAGGATGAGGGACACAGCGTCGAGGTGGCGATGCAGTGGAACTCGGGCTACACCGAGTCGGTCTACACCTTCGCCAACACGATCAACACCCATGAGGGCGGCACCCATGAGGAGGGCTTCCGCTCGGCGCTCACCACCACGGTCAACAAGTACGCGCGTGACAAGAAGCTGCTCAAGGACAAGGACCCGGCGCTGTCCGGCGACGACATCCGCGAGGGCCTGGCCGCGATCGTCAGCGTCAAGGTCAAGGAGCCCCAGTTCGAGGGCCAGACCAAGACCAAGCTGGGCAACACCGAGGTCAAGTCGTTCGTGCAGCGGGTCAGCAACGAGTGGCTGGCCGACTGGTTCGAGCGCAACCCCACCGAGGCCCGCACCATCGTCAACAAGGCGGTCCAGTCGGCTCAGGCCCGGCAGGCGGCGCGCAAGGCGCGCGAGCTGGTACGGCGCAAGAGTGCCGGTGACCTCGGCGGGCTGCCCGGCAAGCTGGCCGACTGCCGGTCGACGGACCCGAGCAAGTCCGAGGTCTACATCGTGGAGGGCGACTCCGCGGGCGGCTCGGCCAAGTCCGGCCGCGACTCGATGTTCCAGGCCATCCTCCCGATCCGTGGCAAGATCATCAATGTGGAGAAGGCCCGGATCGACCGGGTGCTCAAGAACACCGAGGTCCAGGCGATCATCACTGCGCTGGGCACGGGCATCCACGACGAGTTCGACGTGTCCCGGCTGCGCTATCACAAGATCGTGTTGATGGCTGATGCCGACGTCGACGGTCAGCACATCCGTACGCTGCTGCTCACGCTGCTGTTCCGATTCATGCGCCCGCTGGTCGAGCACGGGAACGTCTTCCTCGCCCAACCGCCGCTCTACAAGATCAAGTGGGGTGGCCGGGGGGCCGAGCCGGAGTTCGCCTACTCCGACCGTGAGCGGGACGGCCTCATCGAGGCCGGCCGGGCGGCGGGCAAGAGGTTCCCCAAGGAAGAAGGCGTGCAGCGCTACAAGGGCCTCGGCGAGATGAACGCCAAGGAGTTGTGGGAGACCACCATGGACCCGGCCAACCGGGTGCTGCTGCAGGTCACCCTGGACGACGCGGCGACGGCCGACGAACTGTTCTCGATCCTCATGGGCGAGGACGTCGAGTCGCGCCGGTCGTTCATCACGCGCAACGCCAAGGGAGTGCGGTTCCTCGATGTCTGACAACTCGGCGCTGAAGCAGTGTCCTGTCTGCAACGACACGGGCAAGAATCCCGCTGACAAGCGCCACGTCTGCCGGTCGTGCGGTGGCAGCGGAAGAGGAGACGACTAGTGACCACGCTCGACCCCACTATCCCCACTCTCGGCGGTGGTGGCGACCGCACCGAGCCGGTCGACATCCAGCAGGAGATGCAGAACTCCTACATCGACTACGCGATGAGCGTGATCGTTGGCCGGGCGCTCCCGCTGGTCGAGGACGGGTTCAAGCCGGTGCACCGGCGCGTCCTGTACTCGATGGGGGAGAACGGCTTCCGCCCCGACCGCAGCTACGTCAAGTGTGCGCGCGTGGTGGGCGAGGTAATGGGTAACTACCATCCGCACGGCGACACGTCGATCTACGACGCGCTGGTCCGGCTGGCCCAGCCCTGGTCGCTGCGCTATCCACTGATCGACGGCCAGGGCAACTTCGGCTCGCGTGGGAACGACCCGCCTGCCGCCATGAGGTACACCGAGTGCCGGCTCACCCCGCTGGCCATGGCGATGCTGCAGGACATCGAAGAAGACACTGTCGACTTCTCCGACAACTACGACGGCAAGGCCCAGGAACCCGACGTCCTGCCGTCGCGGGTGCCGAACCTGCTCATCAACGGCAGCTCGGGCATCGCCGTCGGCATGGCCACCAACATCCCGCCGCACAACCTGCGCGAGGTCGGCACCGGCGTGGTGTGGGCGTTGGACAACTGGGAGGCCGGAGACGAGGAGCTCCTCACCGCGCTGATGGAGCGGATCAAGGGCCCCGACTTCCCGACCGCCGGCCTCATCGTCGGCCGCGACGGCATCGAGCAGGCCTACCGCACCGGCCGCGGTTCGGTGCGGATGCGCGCGGTCGTCGAGGTCGAGGAGGACGCCAAGGGGCGCACGATCCTCGTCGTCACCGAGCTGCCCTACCAGGTCAACCCGGACAACCTGATCGAGTCGATCGCCGCGCTGGTGCGCGACGGCCGGATGGCGGGCATTGCCGAGATCAACGACGAGTCCTCCGACCGCATCGGCATGCGCATCGTCGTCACGCTCAAGCGTGACGCGGTGGCCAGGGTCGTGCTCAACAACCTCTACAAACACACCCAGCTGCAGTACGGCTTCGGCGTCAACATGCTGGCGATCGTCGACGGGGTGCCGCGCACCCTGCGCCTGGACCAGGTGGTGCGCAACTACGTCCGCCACCAGATCGAGGTCATCGTCCGGCGCACCCGCTACCGGCTGCGCAAGGCCGAGGAGCGGGCCCACATCCTGCGCGGCTACGTCAAGGCGCTCGACGCCCTCGACGAGGTCATTGCGCTGATCCGCGCCTCGGAGACCGTCGACATCGCCCGCGCCGGTCTGATCCAGCTGCTCGACGTCGACGAGATCCAGGCCACCGCGATCCTGGACATGCAGCTGCGCCGGCTCGCCGCCCTCGAGCGCCAGAAGATCATCGACGAGCTGGCCGAGATCGAGCGCGAGATCGCCGACTACCGCGACATCCTCGCCCGGCCCGAGCGGCAGCGCCAGATCGTCCGCGACGAGCTCACCGAGATCGTCGACAAGCACGGCGACGAGCGGCGCACCCGGTTCGAACACGACGAGGGCGAGGTCACCAACGAGGATCTCATCGCGGTCGAGAACGTCGTCGTCACGATCACCCAGACCGGCTACGCGAAGCGCACCAAGACCGACCTCTACCGGGCGCAGAAGCGCGGCGGCAAGGGCGTGCAGGGAGCCACGCTCAAGCAGGACGACATCGTCGCCCACTTCTTCGTCTGCTCCACCCACGACTGGATGCTGTTCTTCACCAACAAGGGCCGGGTCTACCGGCTCAAGGCCTACGAGCTGCCCGAGGCCAACCGCAATGCCCGCGGTCAGCACGTCGCGAACCTGCTCCCGTTCCAGCCCGACGAGCAGATCGCCCAGGTGATGCAGATCAAGGACTACGAAGCGGCGCCGTACCTGGTGCTCGCGACGAAGTCCGGGCTGCTGAAGAAGACCAGGCTCACCGACTTCGACTCCAATCGCGCCGGCGGCCTGATCGGGATCAACCTGCGTGAGGACGACGAGCTGGTCGGCGCCGTGCTCTGCTCGGCCGAGGACGACCTGCTGCTGGTGTCGGCGGAGGGGCAGTCGATCCGGTTCACCGCGAGCGATGAAGTGCTGCGCCCGATGGGCCGGGCCACCTCGGGCGTGCTGGGGATGCGGTTCAACGTGGGCGACCGTACGCTCTCGCTCGCTGTGGTCCAGCCCGACACATTCGTCCTGGTCGCGACGACCGGCGGGTATGCCAAGCGCACCCCGATCGAGGACTATCCGGTGCAGGGCCGCGGCGGGAAGGGCGTTCTCACACTCCAGTACGACCGGCGTCGCGGCACGCTCGTGGGCGCGCTCATCGTCGGGACCGACGACGAGCTCTATGCGATCACCTCGACCGGTGGGGTGATCCGAACCTCGGCCCGCGAGGTCCGCAAGGCCGGCCGGCAGACCAAGGGAGTCCGGCTGATGAACCTGGGTGAGAGTGCAACGCTGCTGGCGGTGGCCCGTAATGTCGAGGACGATGCGGACGACCCCGAGCTCACCGATAGGGCAACCTGAGCGACGAGTCCGACATGATGGGACGCAGGCGACGTCCGCCGGCGGGAAGGCTGCATGAACGACACGACGAACACCCCGGATGAGCCCGACGGCCGCGGATCGGTTACCACCGGCCGCCAGGACAGCGACGGCGCCGAACAGCCGAGTGACGGTTCGGAGCCTCCGCTCGCGACTCAGGCGTCGGCGGATGATGTTTCGGGCAACGCCGATGGCGCGCAGATTGAGCAGTCGAGCGTCGACGGTGGCACGACATCGATGTCACGGCCGTCTCCGTCTCCGTCGTCTTCAGGCAACGGTTCGGTGCCGCACCCTGTCCCCGGAGCACCGGGTGAGGTGCCGGTTGCGGCCGTGCCGGAAGAGATTCGCGCTGATCCCGACCCGGTCAGGACGCCGGGTCCGGGTGCGGGTGTCAACCCTTCGCCATCTCGGGCCGACGACGGTGATGGTGTACCGCCGGTGTCTGCTCCTCCTCCTCCGCCGCCGGTCCGGACACCACCCCCTGCCCCATCGGTATCCACTGCTCCACTGCTGACTCCCGCCCGCCCGGCTCCGCCCGCCCGTCCGGCGCCACCCACTGCGCCCCCACCGGCCCCCACACCAGGTCCGGTACCCAGCCCAGGCCCAGGTGCGGCCGTCCCCCCGCCCTGGCGACGGATGCCGATCGACGCGATACCCGACGACCGACCCGACCTGCCGCCCGCATCGGCCACCGGAACGGCTGGCAGCCTCCTGGACGAGGGACCCACCGCATTCCTGGAGCCCGAGGAGCCCGAGCGCCCAGCCCGAGAGCCGTCGCCCTGGAAAGTTGACGGAAGGCGCTGGTCCACCGAAGCGGGAAGATCCACGATGCGCGCGGTCCGCAACCGCCCGCCACGCCAGGCAACCCTCCAGCTCAAGCGTCTTGATCCGTGGTCGGTGCTCAAGATGGCCTTGGTGCTCGCCGTGGTGCTGTTCTTCATCTGGCTGGTGGCGGTCGGCGTCCTCTATGGCGTGCTCGGCGGAATGGGAGTCTGGGACCGGCTCAACGGCACCTACTCCGACCTCGTCTCTGGGGAGGCAACCACCGGGAGCCCGCTGATCAGCATCGGCCGGGTCTTCGGCTTGGCCACGGTGATCGGGGCGATCAACAGCCTGCTGTTCGCTGTCGCGATGACCGTCGGAGCCTTCGTCTACAACGTGTCGGCCGACCTCGTCGGTGGCATCGAGGTCACCCTTTCCGAACGTGACTGACCAGCGTTCGCGCAGGTCAGCAGCCTCCTCACGGAGGTGGGTATCCGGTTGGAAGCGGCTGGGGGTGCTGGGGTAACGTCGTTTCCGCCGCACGGGCCCATAGCTCAGTTGGTTAGAGCGCGTCACTGATAATGACGAGGTCGCTGGTTCAAATCCAGCTGGGCCCACTCCCCATCCCCGGGACCAATAGGACGTGATCGTCGTGAAGAAGCTCCTTGCTGTGGTCGTTGCAGTCGTCGCAGGCGCGGTTGTTTTCTCCAAGGTCCGGGCGTCTCGCTCGGAGACGGACCTGTGGCATGAGGCCACCAGCGGCTGAGCGCCGGCCGCTCTGGCTGAGCGGGTATCGTCTCGCTCGGTAGGGGGCGTAGCTCAATTGGCAGAGCACCGCCTTTGCAAGGCGGGGGTTAGGGGTTCGATTCCCCTCGTCTCCACCACCGTGACCTGCGACGATGTGATCCCCGTTGGCTAGCCTCCGGCCCCGCCTGGCTTGGGTGAGGCAGCGGGAAGGCAGCAGATCAGTCGAGCGCGGCTAGTACGCGGGCTCCGAAGTCGTCCGGAGTGTGCGTGTACCGGTTGAGCGTGGTGGATGCCTGCTCGTGGCCCATGACCTTCTGCACCAGGTTGACCGGCACCCCATCGGACACGAGCCAGGTGGCGTAGGAATGCCGCAAGTCGTGGTAGCGCAGACCACCGGCGGCGTTCTCGACGACGTGCGCGAGCGCCTCCCGCTCGGTCGGGAACTGTCGGCACTGCGTCGCTCCCGAGCTGTCCGGCCAGCTGGCGCGCCAGGCGCCGGGTACCGCGGCGATGCTGCCCAGAAGCCCAGCCCGTACCAGTGCCGGGCGCCAGACCTGACGACGGAAGTTCGACCGCCGCTGCGGCGTGCCGTTGCGGGTCGGGAACACCAGCCAGGCCGGGTCTGGCTCGTCGTCGCCCACGGTCAGGGTCCGGTGTCCCTCGAGCTCGCGCACGAGGAAGCCGGGAAGCGGGACGGTACGGACACCTGCCCGCGACTTCGGGTAGGCCCGTACGGTCACCTCGGCGGCCGTCTCCACGGCCACCTGGCGAACGCTGAGCTGTCGTCGTGCGAGGTCCACTGCGCCCCACGGGAGCCCGGCCGCCTCCCCCCAGCGCAGCCCGGCGCCGGCGGCCGTCGCCACGATCGCCCGGTGATCCGCCGGCACCGCGGGCAGTAGCACCCCGAGGAATGCTTGACGACCGATGACCCCAGTGAGCGGCCGGGGCTGGTATGTGCTGGGGGCCACCACACCATCAGTCGGATCGACCGCGATGAGCCGTGCGCGCATAGCGGACCGAAGGATGGCTCGCAGCATGCCGAAGCACTTACCCACGGTGGCGGGCGCGCGCGTCTTCCCGAGCTGGGTCACCCACTCCTGCACGGACAGGTAGTCGATGCTGCCGATCGGCCATTCACCCCACTTCGGGAGCAGGTGGTTTCGCAGGATGGACGTGGTGCGCTCCGTCGCCCTGGTCGTGAGGCTGCGGCTGGCCGCCCACCGCTCGGCGTGAGCACGGAATCGGAGCTTCCCGGCGTTCGGCGCGACGTACGTCCCTCGGTTCATCGTGGCCTCGATCTCGGCCAGGAAGGCGCTCGCCTCACGTCTCGTGGGAAAGGACTTCGACGTCTGCTTTCCGGCCGGATCCCGCCAGCACGCTCGGAACGTCCCGCCGGGTGCCTTCCTGATGAATCCCACCGTGCTCAGCCGTCCCCAAGGTCAGCGCTGGAGGTGTCCAGCCAGACGTGGAACCGAGTCTTGGGAATGACCCACCGGCCGCCAAGCTTGAGCGCGGGGATCTGGCCGTCGCGGCAGAGCTGGTAGGTGCCACCCAGTGAGATCGACAGCATCTCGGAGACCTCCCGGACGTTGTACACGTGCCGTGCAGCGGCGGGTGCTCGGCGGCGGTGAGTCGGAACGCTGCCTTGTCGAGCCGCTGTCTGCCGGGGCGGTGTGTGTCGTCGGATGGACATCGTGGATGTTCCCCCTCCTGTGTCGTTACGGTGCGTGCTCGTTGGTGCGATGGCGTCGGGCTAGGCCGGCCGGGATCGGTGACGTTGGTAGCTCCCCCCGGCGACTGCGCGGTGCGCGGGGGCGGTCACTGCGCACGTCGTTCCCCGCTGACGACGTGGAGGGGGTGAGCCGTACCAGCCGTCCCAGCCGTACCAGCCGCGTTTTCCCTGGTCAGGCCCGGTACGCCCGGTACGGCTTGATGTGCCGGTACGGCTTGAGCCGTACCAGCCGAACAAGCCTCCCCGCGCTGACCTGCGGTGATGAGGCTGGTACGGCTGGTACGGCTACCCCCCTGCCCCGGGACGGCGTCCAGGTCGGCGGTGTCGGGGGTCAGCAGGCGGGGGCAGTAGCGGGCCCAGGCGTCGAGGAAGTCGGCGCGGTAGTAGCCCTTGACTCGGCCGAGTCCGGGGAACCGGATGTTGGCCGAGCGGATGTCGTAGTCGCGCAGCAGTCCGCCGAGCTTCATCGCGGTGAGCCCGTCGCGGCCGTAGTCGCACCAGGGTGCTTCGGGGTCGGCTTTGAGGCGCTGGAGCAGCACGGAGGTGGGGAGGGCGTCCTGGTCGTCGAAGGCGGTGTGGCAGTCGCCGAGTAGGCGGATGCGGT
>JBOHEO010000020.1:0-41125 GCA_050701055.1 Pseudonocardia sp.
CTCGACGCGATCGCCGACCGCCTCAACGGCCGCCCACGCCGTACGCTAGAATGGACCACGCCGAGCGAGAAGCTCAGCGAATTACTAGGAAACGCCGATGGCGCTCTCACTGGTTGAAACCAAGGACGCCTACCCAACGCAGCGCCCTGGTCCGCCGGACAGCTTATGCGACCGTCTGCGACAATCACGCCATAACCCGTGATCCAAGAAGGAGCGACAACCTTGGCCGAGTCCGAAGAGGTCGGAGTCGCGCGCCGCGCCCTCGGCCAGCAGCCACCAACGGTCTATGTCGAGACCGATCTGGACGAGGCCTGCGCCCTCGGCCTACAGGCGGCGCACCTGGCGACAACGTTCCGGTCTGCGCGAGTGCTGCACTACATTCGTGATATCCGGCACCGTCTGCATGAGCTGCACGGCGACCACTCGCAGGTGCAGCAGTTCAGTGAGCAAATCTCTGAGTTGTTGGGAGCAAACTAGTGGGACTGATATACCACATCGCGAACGCCGTGGACTGGCAGCAGGCGCAGGAGGCCGGCGAGTATCGAGTATCCACGCGCGGCCGGAGCCTGGAGCAGCAAGGCTTCATTCACGCCAGCACGGCCGACCAGGTGGCGCCGGTCGCCAACGCTGTCTATACCGGGGATCGGGGATTGCTGGTGTTGGTGATCGACGACAGTCGGGTTGAGCCGGCGATTATCTATGAACCTGTGCCCGGTTGGGACACGCCGTTTCCGCACATCTATGGCCCGCTCGACGTTGAGGCTGTCGTGCTGACGCTTCCCTTGCAACAGGATGATAGCGGGCGGTTCGTATTTGACGTCGAAGGATGAACGGCACCGGGATCACCCCGTCGTCGGGGTGCGTCCGTAGATCACGAGGGCCCAGGCCAGGCACCCGAACGCGGCCGTGGACGCCACGGCGCGGGCGATGTTCCAGCGGATCCACGCTGCCTCGAAGCGGGCGCGTACCTGCGCCAGATCAGCGGTCGGTTCCGGCGGCCCGTTCGCGGCGAGGGCGTTGTTGAGCGGGACGTTCACCCCGACCGTGACGGCGAGCACCGCCCCGTACAGCACGAGCGCGGCCGCGATCCACGGCAGCGCCACCCGCCCGGCCGCGGGAAGATGCAGCACGATGGCGACGACGGTCAGCGCCGGCGTGCCGAAGAAGGCGAGGAAGAACCACGGGTTCAGGATCGCGATGTTGATCTGCCGCATCGCGTCGACGAAGGTTCGGTCGTCGGTCCGGCTGAGCCCGGGCATGACGGACACGGTGAAGGCGTAGAACAGGCCCGCCACCAGTCCCATCCCCACCGTGGCCGCGACCAGCGTGGGGCCGCGCAGCACCTCGGTCATGGCGTCCTCTCGTGGGGTTCGAAGGGTGGTGCCACCGGGTGACGTCGGGTGATGCTGCCGGGTGCTGGCCTGGATGGTGCCCGACATCGAGACCAGCAGGGCGGGCCAGGGGTGAACCGTGAATCACGAGCCGTCCCGATCATCCTGTTCCTGGTCGGCGAGGAACCGCTCCACCTCGGCGGCGAGCTCATCGGCGCTGGGCAACTCGCCACCCAGCCCGATGGCCGACCGCTCGCCGCGCCCGGCCGCGACCGTGTCGTACTGCCGTTCCAGGGCCTGGACCACCTGCCCGACCTCTTCGGACCCGGCCACCTGTTCGGCGATCTCCGCGTCGGAGCGCTCGGCCGCCTTCAGCAGCGCCTCGGTGGGCAGGTGCAGTCCGGCGGCCAGCCCGACGTGGTCCAGCAACACCCGTGCGGCCTGCGGGTATTCGGTACGGGCGAGGTAGTGCGGTACGTGCACGGCGAAGCCCATCGCGTCGAGGTCGGTCTCGCCGAGGCGGAACTCGATCAGGCCGGCGGCACTGCCCGGCACCTCGGCGGTGGTGAACCACGCCTCGTGGCCCTCGGTCAGCTCCGGGCGGGTGCCGTGTGCGGTCACGCCGATCGGGCGGGTGTGCGGCACCGCCATCGGAATCGCGTTCATGCCGATCACGAGGCGTACGTCGAAGCGTCGCACGATCTGCTCCACCGCCGCGGCGAACCGCTCCCACTGCGAGTCCGGCTCCGGGCCGATCAGCAGCAGGTACGGAGTGCCGGCGATGTCGTCCAGCTTGACGACGTCCAGCTCGGGTGCGCTGTAGCCGACCCACCGGTCGGTGTCGAACTGCAACGGGGGACGTCGGGAGCGATAGTCCAGGAGCTGGTCGACGTCGAAGCGCACGACCCGCCGTGGCTCCTGGCCGGCGAGCAACGCCGCCACCGCCAGCCGCGCCGCGTTGCCGGCGTCGACGAACCCGTCGAGCGCGACCACCAGCACGGGCGCGTCGAGCGCCGCGGCATCCGCGTCCACCTGGTACAGCTGCGCCGGCTCCAGCACCGCACACCTCCGATCGTCGTCAACCAAGTGATCAAACCGAACAAACATCGAAGCAGCAAGGTGCGGCTGCCCGCACAGCATCCCGTTCCCCACTGTGACGGCGCACCATGGGGCGCGATGGGGATCGCAGCGCCGCGTCCGGGTGATCTGGTCGAAAGGCCTGGCGCCTACTGGTCGGCGTGCTGCGCCGCACCTCGTTCGGCCTGTCCGCCGCCGGCCGCTTCGTCGCCGCCCGGCCCGTCCTGCCCGGGCTCATCGTCCTCCAGTTGCGTTGTCTACGCCACCTCCAGGTGTCGATCGGCGTGCTGCTGGACTGGTTCGGGGCCGCCGGCTCGCCGTCCGGCGTTCCCGTGTGCCGATCATGCTGGTTCCCCGATCCTGATGGCGGAGCTCTCCGCGCTCTCCGCGCAGGACGTCGCCCCGCCGACCCGGTCGATCAGTCGCTAGTGGAAACGACTATCGTTAAACTCTTCATCGGATCAACGAGGGGGACAACGGTGCGCATCGCATTCGTCGGCAAGGGCGGCAGCGGGAAGACCACGACGGCGGCGATGTTCAGCCGGTACCTCGCCGAGCTGGGCCGTCCGGTGCTGGCGATCGACGCCGACATCAACCAGCATCTCGGCCAGGCCCTCGGCCACGCCGGCCCGGGACCGCGGCCGCTGGGTGCTGATCTGCCGTGGCTCAAGGACCACCTGCGCGGCGCCAATCCCCGCATCGCCTCCGCCGACGTGATGATCAAGACCACCCCGCCGGGTCCCGGTTCACGGCTGCTCGACCTCGATTCCGCGGGTGAGCTGCTCCAGCGGCACGCGGCCACGGCCAGCGGCGTCCGCTACCTCGTCACGGGCGAGTTCGACGAGGCCGACATCGGTGTCTCCTGCTATCACTCCAAGACCGGCGCCGTGGAGCTCTATCTCAACCACCTGCTCGACGGTCCCGGCGAGTACGTGGTCGTCGACATGACCGCGGGCGCCGACGCGTTCGCATCCGGGCTCTTCACCCGCTTCGACCTGACCGTGCTGGTCAGCGAGCCGACCCGGCGTGGCGTCGGGGTGTATGAGCAGTACGCCGCGCACGCCGCCGGGCACGGTGTGGCGCTGCGCGTCCTCGGAAACAAGGTTGCCGACCAGGCCGACGGCGCATACCTGCGCGAGCAGGTGGGCGATGCGTTGCTCGGCTGGTTCGGCCAGTCCGCCTGGGTGCGGGCCACCGAGCGGGGAGACCTGGCCGCTTTCTCGACGCTGGAGCCGGCGAACCTCGCGGTGCTCGGCGCGTTGCTGGCCGCGCTCGACGGGCGGCAGCGCGACTGGGCGGCCTACCATCGCGGCACCGTGGAGTTCCACCTGCGCAACGCTGCCGCCTGGGGAAACCAGGTGGTCGGCGCCGATCTCACCGCCCAGATCGATCCGGACTTCACGCCGGGTCTGCTCGCCCGACCGTCGCTGTAGCTGCGGGACTGCCGACGCTCCGACTGCGGAGCCTCGCCTCGACCGTTGACGATCACGGGCAGAAGGTCTTCGAGAACGACATTCCGCTCGTGATCGGCGGCGGACGTCCGGGGGTCATTCGGCGAGCAGGCGATAGATCGTCTTGCGGGCCTCGGTGAGCGCGGTCGTCGCCGTGCTGATCTGCTCGGGGGTGCCGGCGCTCAGCACCTGCTGGGCGGCCGCGTGCAGCTGGCCGAGCTGTTCCCACAGGTCGAGGGCGCCATCGTCGAGGCCGTCGCGTCGCCGGCCGACCGACTCCCATACCGCGTCCAGCTCTGCGCGGTGCTCCTCGACGTAGCCGGTGCCCGCCTCGGTGAGCTGCACCATCCGGCGCCCGTCGACCTTCTCGGTGCGCACCAGGCCTTCGTCCTCGAGCTGGGCCACCGTCGGATAGATCGAGCCGGGGCTTGGGCGCCAGGTGCCGCCGGAGCGTTCGGCGATCTCTTGGATGATCTCGTAGCCGTGCCTCGGACGCTCTGCGACCAGGGCGAGCACGGCTGCGCGGACGTCGCCGCGCGAGGTGCGCCGGCCGCGGCCGAAGCCACGGCGCGGCGGGGGGAAGCCAGGACCGAAGCCCGGGCCGAACGGCGAATGGCCGTGGCGGCGGCCGCGGCGCCCAGGTCCACGGTGCCCGTGGTGGTGGTGGGCGTCGGTGGGGTCGTCTTCAGGCGGGAGTGCCATCGCCGCGGTGTGATGCCCGAAGGGTGGATGTGAGCGCCGCCGCCGGTGGCCGAAGCCGAACGGGTTCGCCCATGGGGAGGTCATGCTGGTCATTTCAGTGTCTCCGTGATCGTTGCGAGCTCTCCTGCTCTGATAGCACCGAGTCGCTCGTGTGCTGTCACGATATATCGCGATAAACCTGAGCGCAACGTCTTTCGGGCCGGTGACTGATCCCGTCGCTCGACGTGCGACCTGTCGCTGGACATTCGCACGTCAGGCCGCACCGGGCGCGGCTTCGTCGCACGACAGGTCGGCCGCCGGGGTCACCGCGGAGAAGGAGAAGGGCCGATGGAACTCTTCGGCCATGTGATCGACGGCGAGGAGCGCGAGTCCCTCGACTGCGCCCGGTTCTTGGATGGTGAGTGCTGTCTACCGCAGGGGTGCTCGGGAAGGATCCCGGGAGAGAGAGCGACCGGCCCGAGCGAGTGACCGCGTTCGCGCCGCACGTCCTGCTGGGGATCAGTCGACGTCGACGCCGCAGGTGGTGCGGATGAAGCCCTGGAACCGGGCGACCACGGGCTGCAGCTCGGTGGCCTTGGCGACGTAGGCCGGGTCGGTGGCGGAGGCCATAACGTCACCGCCCGTCGACTCGAACACCGCGAGCTGCATCTCGGCGAGCTGTGCCGCCGACTCGGCGTCCGCCCGGAGCTCCGGAGGGGCGGCATCGAACATGGTCTTGTTGGATTCGCGCAGTGGCCCGACGACCGCCTCGATCTTCTCGGCCGGCAGGGGAGCGCCGCCGGCCTTGGACAGATCGATCAGCGGTTGCGCGGCCGCGATGTTCGCCCGCGCCGCGTCACAGAAGGTGGTGACCTCCGTGGCCCGCGCCTCGGCCGCCTCCAATGCCTCGGCGTCGGGTCCCGGTTCGCCGCAGCCGCTGACCGCGGCCGCGACGACGAGGGCGAACAGGGTGGTTCGGAATGTCCTGCCCACAGGTATTCTCCTTGCGAGATGGGGGAGCGATGAGCGCGGGCACTGCCGACCGAGCACGGTCACACCGATAGCGGCCGTCGAGGCGCCGGTCACCTTAAGGCATGCCTGGCGGGGTGCCGCCGCCAGGTGCCCATCGGAGTCAGCGCCCGCCCGTGCCGCAGGTGCGCGCCACGTAGGCCCGGACCCGTTGGCCGGCCTCGGTGTATTCCGCTGACGTGAGCCGGTCGGTGAGGTCGGTGTTGCGAGCGGCGGCGACCGGGTCACCGCCGGCCGCTTCCAGGGCATCGAGTTGCAGGTTCGTCGCCTCGACCGAGCGTTCGACGTCGGCTCGGATCTCCGCGGGCGCGGCAGTGAGCACGTCGGCCCCGGTGCGGCGCACCTCGGCGGCGACAGCCGGGAAGCCGTCAGGCGCCGCGTCACCGTCCGCGAGGCCGGCAAGGGGCCGGGCCGCGTCGCTGTTGGCTCGGACGGCGGCGCAGAAACCGCCCGCCGAAGCTGCCGTGGACCGGCTGGGACCGAGCGAGTCGGAATCGGCGACTGAACCTCCGCAGCCGGCGATCAGGATCAGCCCTGCGAGCATGGCGATGCGCAGGGCGATATCGATGTGCGCTCCGCTGGAGCGACGCGCATGGTCCATTGCGGATCTCCCTGAGGAGCCGGGCGGGATCGCCACCCTAGTGCAGTGCCGCCCGGGGCGAGGTCCTGATTCGGATGAACTGATGCCGCCGGCGGTGCGTGCTCGGAGTAGCTGAAGGGTTGGCCACTCCACCGGTTCTCCGGTGACGTTGCCCCGGTGCGACCAAGGGTGACGGAGTGGCACGTGGACCATGGTGGCCCAGGCCGGTACCGCCGCGCAGCTATGGCGAGCCGGGGAAGGACTGCACGTTCAGCTCGAACGCTCGATCCGCAGCCATGACCCGTGCGGTTCGAACCTTGCTCGTCCAGTCGGGATCGTTCGCGGCCACCTCGACCATGACGATCTCGTCGAGGACACGTTCCAGGCCACCGACGTGAGCGACCCGTTGAACGACGATCAAGGTCGTGTTGTGGCGCGTGATGACGTGGTCCTGCCAGGCCGCGGACCGGTTCGTGTGCTGCCGCCTGAGCCGGCGTCGGTGGCGGAGCGCCAGCACGGCAAGTGCCACGAGCAGCGCAAGCAGCGTCAGCACCACCAGGATCGCGACGAGACGCACGGCTACCTGCCCAGTGGGACGGCGGCGTTCGAGCCGGGAGCGTACACGGTCACGCCTTGCCACCCAGGGTGGCCTTGAGATCGTCGACGAACTGGGTGTTGACCGCCTCCTGCACCCTGGCGATGTTCGCCGAGTTGGCGGTGGCGTTGGGGTCGACGGGTGTGGCGCCCTGGTTCTGCCGGCCGATCGCTGAGCTGCTCGTGAGGCGGCTTGAGCTGCGAGGTAGTATCGTCGGTGTGACGAAGAAGTTGACCATTAGTGTGCCCGATGCCGTAGCGGCCGAGGCACGGGACGCTGTCCGCGCCGGCCGCGCAGAGTCCGTGTCAGGTTACATTGTCACGGCCGTCGAGCATTACCGGCAGTCTCTGACGCTCGATGAGTGGCTGGATCAGGTCGACGATGAGCTGGGTCCGCCGTCTGCCAGCGCGTTCGCCTGGGCAGAGTCGGTGCTTGGCGGCGACTGTTCACAGCAGTCTGCATGACGCCGAGAACTGGGGCCGCCGGGCTCACCCTCGATGCCGGGGCGTTGATCGCCATCGACAAGGGGGACGAACGCATGATCGCTCTGATCCGCACAGCACGACGGCAGGCGTTACCGATCGTCGTTCCGACGGGTGCGCTCGCCCAGGCCTGGCGCCATGGCGCCACGCAAGCCCGGCTCGCCGGGTTCCTCCGGGTTCGGTGCAATGCCCCGGCGCTCGCACCACTGGACGGGCCGAGTGCCCGCGCCGCCGGCGAGCTGTGCGGGCGCACCCGCACCTCGGATGTGATCGACGCGTCGGTCGTCCTGACCGCCCGGTCCCGCCGTCACCACATCGTCACCAGCGACCCGGATGACATCACCCGGCTCGACCCCGGAGCTCCGTTGATCGTGATCTGAGTAAGCGCGGAGCGGCAAGGACGCCGGATCGTTGGCGCGGCGCAGCCTGTCCCGTCGCGTCACCCGATCTTGATACCAGCATCCTTCGATACCCCGGAACCGGCACGTGGACCCGCGGCTGCCAGCGGTCGATGAGTCGGGACCGTGCTGAACGTCGCCTGGTGCAAGGACTTGGGACGGTCCCGGTCGATAGTCTCTCCGGAGAGCGCTGACCCAGCGGTGCGTGGATGCCGGCGGCTACGCGACGATTGCCGCGCACGAGCCGAACGGAGGTAGGCATGACGCTGCAGGACGCCGAGATCCAGGCCACCGCCCAGCCCGTCGAGTTCGAGCTCGCCGCCCGCTACCGGGCCGGTGCGGGGCCGGTGTTGCTCACCGGTCTCCAGGCGATCGCCCGGATGCTCGTCGAGCAGCACGCCGTCGACGCCGCGGCCGGGCTGCGTACCGCCTCGTTCGTCTCCGGTTATCCGGGCAGCCCGCTCGGTGGGCTGGACAAGACCCTCGCCACCGCGTCGGAGCTGCGGGAGACCGCGGGCCTGGAGTTGGTGCCGGGGGTGAACGAGGAGCTCGCCGCCACAGCGGTCTGGGGTAGCCAGCTGGAGGTGCCCGGTCACGCCCGCACCATCGACGGCGCGGTGGGCGTCTGGTACGGCAAGGGCCCCGGCGTGGACCGAGCGGGCGACCCGATGCGGCACGGCAACATGTGCGGTGCGCACCCGCGCGGCGGTGTGCTCGTGCTGGCCGGTGACGACCCGAGCTGCAAGTCCTCCACGATCCCGTGCATCAGCGAGCGCACCCTGGCCGGTTACGGGCTGCCGGTGCTCTACCCCGGCTCGGCCGGGGAGATCGTCCGGCTGGGTCGCTTCGGAGTCGCGATGTCGCGGGCGTCGGGCATGTGGGTCGGGATGAAGATCACCACTGACGTAGCCGACGGGATCTACACCATCGACGGCTCCTGTGGCGAGGTGGACATCACCGTGCCGGAACTGGAATGGGAGGGCCGGCCGTGGGTGTACGAGCAGGTCCCGAAGCTGATCCCACCGGACTCGCTGCACGCCGAGGCGCAGATGTACGGGCCGCGCTGGGCGATGGTGCGGGCGTTCCTCGCCGCGAACCCGATCAACACCGTGGAGGTCGACGCGCCCGGGGCCTGGCTCGGGGTGGTGGCCGGCGGGAAGGCGTTCACCGACGTCCGGCAGGGGTTGCGTGACCTCGGTCTGGACGGCACCGACTCCGATCCTGACGCCGCCCTGCGGCGCGCCGGGATCAAGCTGCTGCGGCTCGGGATGATCCACCCCGTCGAGCGCGAACTGCTGCGTGAGTTCGCCGCCGGGGTCGAGACCGTGCTGGTGGTGGAGGAGAAGTCGCCGTTCGTCGAGGCCGCCGTTCGCGACGCCCTCTACGGGCTGCCCGACGCACCGCTCGTCATCGGCTCGGCCGACGCGTTCGGTGCGCCACTCGTGCCGGTCGCGGGGGAGCTGACCGCGGGCCTGCTCGCCGGGCCGTTGCGCCGGGTGCTCGCCGCGCACCCCGAGATCGCGCTCGCCCCCGATCCGGCCGCGCGGCCCCGTCCGATGCTCGACCTGCTGCCGGTCAACCGCACGCCGTACTTCTGCTCGGGCTGCCCACACAACCGGTCGACCACCGTGCTGGAAGGTGCTGTGGCGGGTGGGGGCATCGGCTGCCACGCCATGGTCGCGTTCACCAAACGCCCGTCCAGCGAGGTCACCACGCTCACCCAGATGGGCGGTGAGGGTGCGCAGTGGATCGGGCAGGCGCCGTTCACCAGCGCCGGGCACATGTTCCAGAACATCGGCGACGGCACATTCGCGCATTCCGGCCAGCTGGCCGTGCAGGCGTGCGTCGCGGCCGGGGTGTCGATCACCTACAAGCTGCTCTACAACCGGACCGTCGCGATGACCGGTGGGCAGGACGCCGAGGGCGGGCTCGAGGTGCCGGCGCTGGCGGCCAAGCTGCTCGCCGAGGGCGTCAAGAAGATCATCGTGTGCGCCGACGAGCCGGAGCGGTATCGGACGCTGGCGGCGCTGCCTGCCGGGGTCGTCCTGTGGCACCGGGACCGGTTCGACGAGGCACAGCGCGCGCTGGCCGCGGTCGACGGTGTGTCCGTGCTGGTCTACGACCAGCGCTGCGCGGCCGAGTCGCGCCGCATGCGCAAGCGCGGCACGCTGCCCATCCGACCCACCCGGGTAGTGATCAACGAAGCAGTCTGCGAGGGCTGCGGCGACTGCGGGGTGCGGAGCAACTGCCTGTCGGTGCAGCCCACCGATACCGAGTACGGCCGCAAGACCCGTATCGACCAGACCACCTGCAATACCGACTACTCCTGCCTCGACGGCGACTGCCCGTCGTTCGTGACGGTCGAGCTGCCGCCCGGCGCTCCGGCCCGGACCACGGGGGAGCGGCGTGAACCACCCGTGGTACCGGACGTGCCGCGTGCCGCGGTCGGTGGCGACATCTTCCTCGCCGGCATCGGCGGCACCGGGATCGTCACGGTCAACCAGGTGCTCGGCTCCGCCGCGGTGCGCGACGGCCTCGCCGTGCACGGGGTGGACCAGACCGGCCTGTCGCAGAAGGCTGGTCCGGTCACCTCGCACCTGCGGCTCGCGGTCGACGCTGCCGCGCTCGGCCCGGCGAACCGGGTCGGTGCGGCGACGGCCGGCTGTTACCTGGCCTTCGACGCTCTCGTGGGTGCCGATCCGCGCTTCCTCGGCTACGCCTCGCCCGAGCACACCGTCGCCGTGGTCTCCACCAGTCCGGTGCCGACCGGGGCCATGGTGCGCGACATCTCGATCACCACGCCCGATGTGCCCGGTCTCGTCGCGCGGATCGCCGGGGTCTCGCGGGATGTCGTCGAGCTGGATGCGCAGGCGGCAGCGCAGGCGCTGTTCGGTGACGCGATGCCGGCCAACCTCCTGTTGGTCGGCGCGGCCTACCAGGCCGGGGGGCTGCCGCTGTCGGCCGCGGCGATCGAGTGGGCCATCGAACTGAACGGGGTCGCGGTCACCGCCAACATCGCGGCGTTCCGCTGGGGCCGGGTCGCCGTCGCCGATCCCGCTGCGTTCACCGCGGACGCCGGACTGGCCTCGTCGACACCGGCCTCTGTCGCGCCGGCCGGGCCGGTGCTGCCGGCGTCGATCGACCTCGGCGAGCTGGCGGGGGAGACCCGGCGGCTGGTGGGGATGCGGGCCGCGCAGCTCGTCGACTATCAGGGCGAACGCACGGCCGGGGCGTACGTTGCCGACATCGTCGCGGTGTGGCGGGCTGAGCGGGCGGTGGGACAGTCCACCGGGTTCAGCGAGGCCGTCGCCCGCGGGCTGCACAAGCTCACGGCCTACAAGGACGAGTACGAGGTGGCCCGGTTGCTCACCGACCCCGCGTTCGAGTCGCAGCTCGCGGCCGAGGTGCCGGGTGGAGTGCGGATGCGCTACCGGCTGCACCCGCCGGTGCTCAAGGCGCTCGGGCGGCAGAAGAAGATCGCGTTCGGGTCGTGGGTGCGACCGGTGCTGCGGGTCCTCGCTCGGGGTAAGGCGCTGCGGGGGACGCCACTGGACCCGTTCGGCCGTACCGAGATCCGTCGGCTCGAGCGGGCGCTGCGCGACGAGTACCGGGTACTGGTCCTGCGGCTGGCAGCAGGACTGACCGCGTCGAGCTACGCCGCCGCCGTGGCCGCCGCCGAAGCGGCCGACCTCGTCCGTGGGTATGAGGACGTCAAGCTCGCGAACGTCGAGCGCTACCGGGCCCGGCTCACCGAGCTCGGCGTGGGCTGAGCGGCGGCTTCGGGCAGGGACCGGTCGATGCTCTCCGGGGGGCGGGACGACGACCCCGTGACGGCAGTCAGATGGGACTGCAGCCGTTCGTGACGGAAGGTGTACGCGGGGCCGACCTGGCGCAGCACGCCGCGGTCACGGGCCTCGGCCAGGAACGCCATGAGCCGCCACGGCGCCCGACGCGTGACGGCCAGGTAGGTCCGGGCGAAGGTGAACCGGCCCCACGCGGTCGATGTCAGCACGAAGGCCAGCGCGGTCGAGACCCCGAGTGCGAACAACGGAACGGGCTCGATGATGGTGCCGACCTCCGGCGCGGGCTGGAGTTGCAGACCGCTGAGGCGCAGCAGGTGCATGGATCCCACCAGCACGTAGAGGAGCGCCGGCAGGAACGTGAGTCCAACCACGGCGCCGAAGACGACGGCCTGGACCAGCGACCACGCGCGGTCGGTGCGCAACAGCACGCCGGGACTCGGGATCCGATCGATGGGCAGAGGCTGGCTGAACACCTTCAGGAGGGCGAGCGGGACCGACACCACCGCCCCCAACCCGAGCCCGATGAAGCCGAAGACGGCAATTATCCTACTGACGAACAGCACCACCTCGGTGAAGACGGCGGCGTTCAGGATCAGGGGGCCCTGCCAGATCAGCACGACGATGACGGCGGCGACCACCAGACCGACGATCGAGCCCAGCACCAGCCCCCGGAGGGCCGGTCGGCCCACCGCGGCGAGTGCGGGCCGCATGTGGGCGGGGAACCCGAGTCGTTGCGCGACCGGGGCTCGGTCGGGCGATCCCGGCTCGGCCATGAGTACGGCCAGCGCCGGCACGACGCCGAGGACGATCATGCTCCCATCAAGGGCGACCCGGCCGACTACCAGGAGCTGAACGACCGCGAAGGCCGCGATGCCGACCACGGCGACGACGGCTGCCTTGAGCAACCGGACCCGCAGCCGCGGCAGGATGTGGGCCAGGCGCCACCATTCCCACCGGTCGGTGTCCTTCGTGGCGAGGTAGCGACCGAGGTTGACCAGGTACCGCTCGACCTGCTCGGGTGTCCACGCCCGCTGTCGTCGAGACGTCGCGTCCCGGTATGCGGCGGGGATGAGCTGACGCAGCAGGTGCTGCTCGATCATGTCGCGCGCATCCATCCTGGCGGCCAGCAACTCGCTCGGGTCGGCCGAGGTCTCGCTGTAGACGGTCCTGGCCAGGGAGACCATCAGGGGCGAGGACAGGACCATGCGGAGCGGTTCGTGTGCTCCCGCCTCGGCGGGCCCCTGGGCCGGAGCGATCGGCGCGGCATCGGAATCGACGGCGCTCAGCACGGGCGTCCACTTCGTCGTCGACCGGTCGGCGGCGGGCGCGGTCCTGTGCAGCCACGACGACACCGTCGCCAGCGGCAGCGGACGCAGCCGCGCCACGGCGGTCGCGGTCAGTACGTCACGGCTGGTGGCGTGCGCGAACTCCTCCTCGCGGCAGGTCAGGAACAGCGGTCCGCGACCGGCGTCGTTGATCCGTTCCACAGCACGGTGGTGCAGCGCGTCGGGCAGCTCGTCGAGACCGTCGAGGATCGGGATCATCAGGCCGTCCTCGACCATGACCCGCGCGATGGTCCTGCCGTCACCGGCATCCTGGGAGAGCGCCGGCGAGACGTCGACGGGCAGCCGGTCACACAGCCAGTCCTCGAGGCTGGACACCTCCGGATTCCAGCTCGACAGGGAGAGAAGAACGGGCACCGGATCGCCCGGTGTCCGTCGCTCCAGCAGCTGACGCGCCAGGTGGAGGCAGAGAACGCTCTTGCCCTGCCCGCCCGCACCCACGACGGCGAGCCGCCGTGACGGCACCCGCTCGAACGTCGCCGCGAGGTCCTCCCATCGGCCGTCGAGCACCAGCGGCTCGCTGGGCTCGGCCGAACCGCAGATGTTCTGCCAATGATCGGCCAGCTCGTCCGCGTTCATCCAGGACACGGGAAGCGGAACGGGGTCGTGCAGCCGGCGGCGCCGCCACTCGATCTCCCAGCTGCGTCGCAGGTTCTGTTCGGCCAGTGAATCGAGCAGCGGGCCGGGTGCCTCCACGAAGGCCCCGGCTGGGGGACCGGAAGCGGGCATCCGCCGCCCGGGCTGGCACAGCGACACGATCCCGATCAGGAGAGCGCCGATGCTCGCCCACTTGTCGGCCTCGTCCAAGCCCTGCGTCTTCAGGAAGAACCCGGCCCCCAGGAGCACGACGATCAGGAGCGCACCGCCCGATAGGCGCTTGCGCGACGGCTGCCAGCGACGCATCCGATCACGATCTCATACGGGTGAACCCATGTCAGCGCGTGGCGTGCCACTGAGCATGCTGCTCATTGCGTGGCACGAGGATGTCGCGTTGGGCTGGCCAACCTCTCGATCGCGCGGAGGCCGCCAACATGCTGCTCGTGCCGACCGCCGCACGGAGGGCAACCCAGCTCGCTGTCCAGCCGCTCGCCACAGGTGCAGATCCAACCTTTCTGACCCGCGGGGTTCCCGGCAACGAACGCGTGTGCCGGCACGCTGCGGGTGACCACCGACCCGGCCGCGACGAACGCATACTCGCCGATCTCGACGCCGCAGATCACGACGGCGCCCGCGCCGAGGGTGGCGCCCCGTCGAACTGCGGTGGGTAGCAGCTCGGAGGCCGGCCGACGGATCGCCGCACGGGGCCGAAGGTCGTTGGTGAACAGCATGTTCGGGCCGAGGAACACGTCGTCCTCGCAGGTCACGCCGCTGAACACGAGTGTCCCGTTCTTGACCGTGACCCGGTCGCCGAGTACGGCGCCATCCTCGACGAATGCACCGTCACAGATGTTGCAGTCGCGACCGATTCGCGCTCCGGCCAGCACGTGGGCGAAGACCCAGATCCGCGTGCCTGCGCCCACCTCGGTGCTCTCGCACAGCCCGTGCGGATGCACCCCGACGCCCGGCAGGTCGGTCATCCGCCAACCGCTGCGGCCAGGGTTTCCACGACCCGTTCCTGCTGACCGACGGTGATCCCGGGAAAGATCGGTAGCGACAGGATCCGCGAAGCCAGCCGCTCGGCCACCGGGAACGCGCCGGGTTCGAGGTCGAGGTGGGCAAAGGCGCCGGTCAGGTGCAGCGGTGTCGGATAGTGGATCCCGGCGCCGATCCCAGCGGAATGCAGGTGCCTGAGCACCTCGTCCCGATGATCGACCTGCACGACGTAAAGGTGCCACACCGGTTCGTTCCCGGCGTCCACTACGGGGGTGACCACAGCATCGAGGCCGGCCAGCAGGGCATTGTAGTGTTTCGCAGCCAGCCGGCGCTCGTCGTTCCAGGCATCCAGCCGGCGCAGCTTCACCGAGAGCACTACCGCCTGCAGGGTGTCCAACCTGCTGTTGAACTCCAGCGCGCGGTGTTCGTACTTGCGGGCCGAGCCGTGGGCGCCGAGCAACCTGACGGTGTCGGCGAGCGTGTCGTCAGAGGTCAGCACCGCGCCGGCGTCGCCGTAGGCGCCGAGGTTCTTTCCGGGGTAGAAGCTGGTGGCGGCGATCCGGCCGAGTGCCCCGGCCGCCACGCCGTGCCGGCGCGCTCCCTGTGCCTGCGCTGCGTCCTCGAGGATCGCCACCTCGGGCAGGAGGACGTTCGCCAGCGACTCCGTATCCGCCGGCTGCCCGTACAGGTGGACCGGCAGCACGGCGCGCGTGCGGCGCGTCAGCACGGGGGCCACGGCCTCGGTGTCGAGCAGTGCTGTGTCGGGTCGGCAGTCGACGAGCACCGGCGTCGCCCCGGCATGTACGACCGCCTCCGCGGTTGCGATGAACGTGTTGCGCCCCTTCTCGGCATGAAGCCCGAGGACATCACCGCCGGGAAGATGACCTACGACCTGCGGCGCCTGCGCGCCCACGGGCTCATCGAACGCATCCCGCACACCCGCCGCTACCAGATCACCGACACCGGGCTGCACTACGCACTCGTGTTCACCCACGCCCACGATCACCTGCTACGAACCGGCCTGGCCCAGGTCACCGACCCGGACCCACCCGCACCATCGCGGCTACGCACCGCCGCCCGCGCCTACCAGGCCGCCTTCGACGACCTCGCGAACCACGCCCGACTCGCGGCCTGACGACCACGAGCACACACCGGAGGTGACTCGCCAACCCATGCACTCGACTCGATCATGACGGCCCTGCCGCTTAAGCCAGCTAACTAGGCCCAGACCTCTGGGTGTGCAACGAACGCAGAAGGGAGCTGCTGGGAGGCGGAGTTTTCAGGTACGGCGTTGGCGCCGCGAGTGCCGGACGGTCAGCCGAGCGGGAACAAGCCGGGCCCTTGCGCTGAACGGCCGGGGCTCGACCCGTGCGCCGTCCGAACACATCCCGGCAGTCCGCTCGCCGCCCCGGCCGGCCCTGCGGCCTCAACGGCGTATCCAAGGGGGCCTGAACCTGCTCGGAGCAGCTAGCGTCAACGCCGGATCAATAACGGCCTGGTCACAGAACGGACACGGACCACCCCGCCTCGGTCCCCCCGCCCCGACGGGACGTCCGGCCCGAGGCTGTGAGATCCGAAGGAAAGGTAGTGGCACGGCATCGCCCCCTGCGGTGGTCGCGCACACCTCGATCCCCCGCCGCGGCCATCCGGCCGCGGCGGGGGGATCGGCGCATAGCCGGTCCGTCTGGTCTCCGCTCTCCGCGGCCCGCTGGACACCAGCAGGCGTGATCATCCGGCGCTCGACGGTGAACAGGGGTGCCGTTCCATGACGCTCCGGTCGTGACGGCTCCGCCTCCCGTATCGTCCGCCGATTGCCAGGTAGATGTTCGATGATGTCGCGACGCTCAACGGCGTCGGGCACGCATACCGCGGTCGCGCGTCGACGATCTCCGGCGGTGGCCGGACGGTGACCGACAGGCGGGCCACGGTGCGGGGTCAGATCTCGAACGCCGCCAACGCTCGGATCTTGTTCGTGACGTCCAGGGCCGCCACCTTGTACGCCTCGGACAGGGTGGGGTAGTTGAGCACAGTGTCGACCAGGTAGTCGACAGTGCCGCCGCACCCCATGATCGCCTGCCCGATGTGGACCAGATCCGTGGCGCCCGACCCGAAGACGTGCACGCCGAGCAGCGTGTGGTCCTCGGTGGAGACCAGCAGCTTGAGCATCCCGTAGGAGTCGCCGACGATCGCCCCGCGGGCGAGCTCGCGGTAGCGCGACACGCCCACCTCGTACGGCACGGACGACTGCGTGAGCTCGGCCTCGGTGCGACCGCAGAAGGAGATCTCCGGAACGGTGTAAATACCGATGGGCTGGAGGCTCTGCAGCTCGCGCGCCGGTTCATCGAAGGCGTGGTAGGCGGCGAGCCGCCCCTGATCCATACTCGTGGCGGCGAGTGCGGGAAACCCGATCACGTCGCCGACGGCGTAGATGTGCGACACCTCGGTGCGGTAGTGCTCGTCGACGCTGATGCGGCCTCGCCTGTCCGCGGTGAGCCCGGCCTTCTCCAGGTCCAGCTCGTCGGTGACGCCCTGGCGGCCCGCGGAGTACATCACCATGTCGGCGGCGATCTTCTTACCGCTGGCGAGGCTCGTGACCGTGCCCTTCGGGGCGATCTCGACCTTCGACACCTCCTCGCCGAACCGGAACGTGACGGCCTGATCGCGCAGGTGGAACTTCAGCGACTCGACGATCTCCGGATCGCAGAACTCGAGCATCTGCGGACGCTTCTCGACGACGGTGACCCGGGTGCCCAGCGCGGCGAACATCGAGGCGTACTCGATGCCGATCACGCCAGCTCCGACCACCACCAGGGACCCGGGGACGCGCTGCATCCGCAGCACGGCGTCGGAGTCGAGCACGTGGGCGTCGTCGAACTCGACCTCGGCCGGCCGCGCCGGGCGCGTGCCGGTGGCGATCACGAACTTCTCCGCGGTGATGGTGTTGTGGTCGCCGCGCGTCTCGCCCTGCACAGTGACGGTGTGCGGGTCATCGAACCGGGCGGTGCCGCCGAAGAGATCCACGTGGTTGCGCAACAGTTGGTTGCGGATCACCTCGACCTCGCGGCCGACGACGTGGCGAGTGCGGGCCAGCAGGTCGGCGATCGTGATCTCGGCCTTGACCCGGTAGCTGGCGCCGTACAGGTCGCGTTGGGCGAAGCCGGTGAGGTAGAGCACCGCTTCCCGCAGCGTCTTGGACGGGATCGTGCCCGTGTTGACGCAGACCCCACCGATCATGTCCCGACGCTCGGCCACGGCCACCCGCTTGCCCAGCTTCGCCGCGGCGATCGCGGCCTTCTGCCCGCCCGGTCCGGAGCCGATGACCAGCAGGTCGTAGTCGTACATCGACTCCTCCTCACGCTCCGGCGTTCGTCCAGCGTCGCGGACGGCTGACCGATCTGCTGCGTCGGCGACGTTAACACTGGACGACGACGTCTCCGCCGTTACTCGGGCAGTTATCCACAGGTAGGTCAGAGGAGGTGCAGTTGTCCACAGGCGAACTCGACGGTCTGTTCAGCGGCCCTGGCCTGGCGCAGGCTCGGCCCATGGTGCTTCCCGATATGTCTCCAGCGTCCCCGTTTCCTTCCGCCGATGCCGATCAGCCGGTTCTCCGCCTGCGGGATCCGGGTGGTCTGGTGGCTGCGGTTCCCGTGATGCTCGGGTTCCGTCCCAGCGACTCGCTGGTCCTCGTCGCAACCGGTGGCCGCACGGGGCGGCGGTTGGGCCTGACGTTACGAGTCGATCTGCCTCCGCCCGAGCATGTCGAGACGATGTGTCGCGCGGCTGCCGAGAGTCTTCTGACCGGCACGCCGGCTGGAGCCGCGGTCATCGTGATCGGTGGCGCATCGGCGACCGGCGCTGATCCGCCGCGTCGCGATGTGGTCGGCGCCGCACTCGAGGCTCTGGGCGACTTCGGCGTCGACGTGCACACGGCAGTGTGGGCGCAGCAGTGCGGTTCGGGTGCCCGCTGGGCCTGCTACGACCCGTGCGGCTGCACAGGTTTGCTACCCGACCCGGGAGCCACTCCGTTCGCAGCAGCCGCGGCGGTGGCCGGGCAGGTCGTCTACGCCGACCGCAGCGAGTTGGAGCGGCTGGTCGACCCGGTCGACCCGGTGGTGCTGAGCCGTCGCGAGGCAATGCTGAACCGCTCGGTGGACGCAGCGCTGGCCCACCCCGATCCGCCAGGTGGGCCCGATGCGGCCACCCAGCTGGCGATTGTGGACGCGGCGATCGACGACGTGTCGGCCGGGCGGCTCCACCTCAATGACGCTGCCGTGGTCGCGCTCGCCGGAGCGTTGGTGGTACCCGCCGTCCGCGACTCCGCCCTGGCCCGTTGCGCCGGGCCACGGGCCGCGGCCGCGGAGCAGCTGTGGGTTGCGCTCGCCCGGGAGGTTCCCGACCCGGAGGCCGCGGAGCCGGCAGCGCTGCTGGCCGTGTCAGCGCTCCTGCGCGGCAACGGCGCGCTGGCGCACGTCGCGCTCGACCGCGCGGAGGGGGCCTGGCCGGGGCACCGGCTCACCGGCATCCTGCGCCATGCCGTCGAGCTCGGGCTCCGGCCCGACCAGATCCGCGCATGGCTGAGCCCGGGCGCCACCGCCAGGCCTGTGCAGGCGGACCGGCGGATTCGCCGCGGACGGCAGCGGACCCGACGATGATCTCCACGAGAGACGCCCTGGCGTTGTGCCGGCAACGCTCCCGTGCCTCCCGCAACGGCCACGCCGCGGGTATTGGTTTCCGGTCAGACCGGTACGCGTGTGCGGGTGAACCGCCAGGCGTCCCCGACGATCGTGGCCAGATCGGTGTATCGGGGACGCCAGCCGAGCTCCGTCGCGGCTGCGTCGCTGGAGGCCACCAGCACGGCCGGGTCGCCGTCGCGGCGCGGCGCGGCGACCGCCGGGATCGCATGCCCGGTCACCGCCCGGCAGGCATCCAGCACTTCGTGCACGGAGAATCCGGTGCCGCTGCCGAGGTTGTAGATCGCGTGTCTTCCCGGCCGTGCGTGCTCCAGCGCGAGCAGGTGTGCGGCGGCGAGGTCGTCGACGTGGATGTAGTCGCGCACGCAGGTGCCATCCGGTGTCGGCCAGTCGGTGCCGAAGATCTGCACCGACTCGCGCTGCCCGGCGGCCACCTGCAGCACGATCGGGATGAGGTGGGTCTCTTTCGCATGCCGCTCGCCGTAGCGACCGTGCGCGCCGGCCACGTTGAAGTAGCGCAGGCTCACCGCGGCCAGGCCGTGCGCGGCCGCGTAGGAGCTGATCGCGTGGTCGATCGCCAGCTTGCTCGCGCCGTAAGGATTCGTCGGTCGTGCCGGGGCGTCCTCCCGGATGGGGATCGCCTCCGGCTCGCCGTAGGCGGCGGCGGAGGAGGAGAACACCAACCGTGGTGTGGCGTGACGGCGGATCGCCTCGAGCAGCCTCAGCGACGTCACCACATTGCCCGACCAGTACAGCTCAGGCTGCTGCACCGATTCGCCGACCAGCGACCGGGCCGCGAAGTGCAGCACGCCGTCGAAACCGTCGGCCAACATGTCATCGGCGGCCTCGGCCAGGTCTGCCTCGACGAACCGGGCACCGCCGGGCACCGCGTCCCGGTGTCCGGTGGACAGGTCGTCGAGCACCACCACGTCGTGGCCGGCGTCCACCAGGTGCGCGGCGCACACGCTGCCGACGTAGCCGGCCCCGCCGGTGACGAGCAGCTTCACGTGTGGTCCTCCTCAGGTGTCGGGGCGTTGTCCGACAACCGTCTCATGAGGCGGAGAACCTTCCACCCAGGGGCAGGGCGGCCGTCAGCGTGCCCGGACGAGCACCGCGTGTGCGATGAGTGGCGCCACGGCGGACGTGCCGTCCGCGTCGGAGCCGACCGGCACGGGGTCGCCGTATCGGGCGATGGCCCGCACGTCCACGTCGTGCCCAGGCAGGATGCCGGCGTTCTTCAGCTCGGCCATCAGGTCCGTGTCCACTTGCACGTGCTCAGCGATCCGCCGGACCTCGACCCGTCCGCCGCCGCGGCGAGCGAATTCGTCGAGCCGTTGCAGCCCCGCCTCGATGGTCGGCGGTACGGAGATGCTGTCGTTCGCCGTTTCGGGAGGTCGGCTCAGCTCGTCCAGACCGGGGATCGGGTTGCCATACGGGGACGTCGTCGGGTTATCGAGCAGCGCCACGAGCTTGCGCTCGACCGCATCACTCATCACATGTTCCCAGCGGCACGCCTCCGCGTGCACGTACTCCCACTCCAGGCCGATCACGTCGATCAGGAGCCGCTCGGCCAGGCGGTGTTTGCGCATCACCGACACTGCTCGGGCCCGCCCGGCGTCGGTCAACTCCAAATGGCGGTCACCTGCCACGACCACCAGCCCGTCACGTTCCATGCGTGCGACGGTCTGGCTCACCGTGGGTCCGCTCTGCTGGAGGCGTTCGGCGATCCGCGCACGCAGCGGGACGACGCCCTCCTCCTCGAGTTCGTAGATCGTCCGGAGATACATCTCGGTGGTATCGATGAGCTCGTTCACAGCCGGCCCCTTCGTCTTGCCACATCTTATCGGGCCGAACGCACAGGAGTGCCGCCAGATCCCGGGAAGCGCAGAGTTCATGATTGCCACGGTGGTCGGCCGCCACCCGGGCAGCCCGGCACTCCAGCGCCTACGGTCGCAGGTATGAGTCCGCGAACCGCGGTGGTCTGGACACCGGCGTTCCTCTCCTATGACCTGGGCGGGGGTCACCCCCTCAACCCGGTCCGACTCGACCTCACGATGCGGTTGGCCGCCGATCTCGGGGTGCTCGAGGGCGTTGACCTGCTGATACCGGTGCAGGCGCCAGACGAAGAGGTGCAACGGGTGCATGTACCGCCGTATCTCAGAGCGGTGAAGTCCGCGCCGGGGGCTCCGTTCGGGGTGGGCCACGGGCTGGGCACCGAGGACAACCCGATCTTCCGCGGGATGCACGAGGCGGGCGCGCTCGTGTGCGGGGGATCGCTCCTGGCGGCCCGCGAGATCGCCGAGGGTCGTGCCGACCGAGCGGTCAACATCGCCGGCGGGTTGCACCACGCCATGGTCGACCGGGCCGCCGGGTTCTGCGTCTACAACGACTGCGCGGTCGCCATCTCCTGGCTGCTTGACCACGGCTTTGATCGCATTGCCTACATCGATGTCGACGTGCACCACGGCGACGGCGTGCAGGCCGCGTTCTACGACGACCCGCGGGTACTCACGATCTCGATGCACCAGCACCCCATGACGCTCTGGCCGGGCACCGGGTGGCCGGGGGAGTACGGCGAGCGGGCGGGCACGGGCTATGCCGTCAACGTCCCGCTGCCACCGGGCACCGATGACTCCGGGTGGCTGCGGGCGTTTCACGGGGTGGTGCCATCGCTGCTCGCGGTGTTTCGGCCGCAGATCCTCGTCACCCAGTGCGGCGTCGACACCCACTACGAGGATCCGCTGGCCAACCTCGGGCTCTCCGTCGACGGTCACCGCACAATCTATCGGGCCCTGCGCGAGCTCGCCGAGCACACCTCTGACGGCAAGTGGCTCGCCATGGGCGGTGGTGGGTACGGCCTGTTCCGGGTCGTGCCGAGATCCTGGACCCACCTGCTCGCCACGCTTCTGGACCGGGACGTGGAGCCGGGCCGCCCGTTGCCCGCGAGCTGGATCGCGCACACCGCCGGGCTCACCGGCCAGCCGTTGCCCACATCCATGACCGACGGCCGTAGCGGCAGCCACCAGCCATGGACGGAGGGTTCCGACCGGGTGGACGCCGCCGTGCTCGAGGTGCGCCGGGCCGTCTTCCCGCTGCACGGCCTCGATCCCAACGATCGACGGGACTGAGCGGAGCACCTGTGGAGCGCACAACGGCCCGGCCGGTACCGCCACCGGAAGCCCGTCCCGGACGTCAACCCCACCACCGCTTCGATCGTCGTCCGCGACGCGCGGGAGCAACGGGCTGAGGCGTGCAGCGTGCACACCCTGCTGCGCCCCGGCTCCGTCGCGGTGATCGGCGCGTCGACGGACCCGTCGAAGATCGGGCACGCGGTGCTGGCCAAACCTGCTGCGCGGCATTTCGCTGGCCGGGTGCATCATGGCACCCCGATGCACGGTCGGTGCGCGGGGCGCAGGCCTGCACCTCGGCGACCGACATCCCCGACGATGTCGAGCTCGCGGCATGCGGGTGGTCGGCCCCGATGCGCTCGGCGTGGCCAGCACCGCTGCTGATGTACGGTTCAATGCCAGAGCGGGCGGAACTCGGCGCCGGTGCGGATCCACGAGGCCAGCGTCGCGGCGCTGTTCGAGCGGTCGGCGTGGTCCGGGTGGAGATCCTTTCTCGTCGTGGTGTTCGTGCCGCCGATCGCCACGCTCGGTGCGGCTTTTGCGCGAGCGTTGTGTGAGGCCGTGAACGGATCCGGCTAACCTGTCGTTGGAGTTGTTCCTCGCGGTGGAGGGGAGCTGGCGGTGGCCGGCGGCGACGGTCGCCCGGGCTCGGGTCGCGGTACCCAGCTCCCCCAGCCCTGAGCGGCCGTGGCCGCGCTCGCCCGTGTCGTTCGGGTACGCGCGCTGGCGGCCGGTGGACATCAGAAAGCTACAAGTTAGTCGGGAGGTCGGACCAGCCCCTGGTCGGTCCGACTTCCCGTGGCGAGCACGACTTGTGGGCCGTGCTGAGTCACTGTCGCTGAGTTTCCGGGCGAGGTGTGCGCCGAACGGCCACAGAGCCGCGGAGCACCTGCCGCAGACCGCCTTGGACGTGTATGCCGACTTCGAGAAGGCCGTGTACGCCTCACGGTAGGTCCTGTTCGCAGTTCCGCACCGCGGTCCCCATACCGATCCCGGGTCGGGGCTGCGGCCGAGAGCGGGGACCCTGCGCTGTGCTCGGCGGTCCGGCGGCGCAGACTGCCCGACGTGAGCACGGAGGAGACGCGATGAGGCTGGCGACGATCCGCACCGCGACCGGGACGCGGGCGGTCAGGGTGGATGCCGCCGCGGCGGTCGAAACCGGGGATGCGGACGTGCGGGCGCTGCTGGAGCGGCCTGGTTGGGCCGAGCAGGCCGCCGCCGCGGCCGGGCCGGTGCACTCGGTGGACAGCCTGGACTACGCTCCGCTGGTCACCGCTCCGGAAAAGATCATCTGTGTCGGGTTGAACTATCGCGATCACATCGCCGAGTCGGGGAAGACCCCGTCGGCGTACCCGACGGTGTTCGCCAAGTTCGCCCCCGCGCTCGTCGGCGCCCGCGATGACATCATGCTGCCCGCGGTCTCGGAGCAGGTCGACTACGAGGCCGAGCTGGCCGTGGTGATCGGCCACCCGATCCGGCATGCAGACCCCGCAGGGGCCGCTGCCGCGATCGCCGGGTACACCGTGCTCAACGACGTCAGCATCCGGGACTGGCAGAACCGCACCGGCCAGTACCTGCAGGGCAAGACGTTCGAGCGGTCGACGCCGCTGGGCCCGTGGCTGGTCACCCCCGACGAGTTGCCCGGCGGCGGCTGGGAGATCAGCAGCATCCTCGACGGCGAGACGATGCAGCGTTCCAGCACGGCCGAGCTCGTGTTCGGGCCGGTGGACCTGGTGGTCTATCTGTCCACGATCCTCACCCTCAATCCCGGCGACGTGATCGCCACCGGCACGCCGGGCGGGGTGGGCTGCGCGCGTCGCCCGCAGCGCTATCTGACCGACGGCGCCACGCTGGTCACGGCGATCGCCGGGATCGGGGAGTGCCGCAACACCTGCCGCGCCGAGGTCTTGCCCGGGGCGGTCCGGTGACCCGCACGCCGGCCCACACACTGGCCTGGACCGGGGACGGCGCCGCACACCTGCGCGGGCTGATGACCCGGATGGGCGACGACGCCTTCACGGCGCCGTCCAGGTTGCCCGGTTGGAGCCGTGCCCACGTGCTCACCCACATCGCGCGCAATGCGGACGGCATGATCAACCTGCTCACCTGGGCCCGCACCGGTGTCCCCACCCCGGCCTATGTGAGCATCGAGGCGCGCAACGCCGACATCGAGGCCGGGGCAGGGCGGTCACCGGCGGCGATCCGTGCAGACGTGGTCGCCACCTCCGACCGGCTCGCCGAGGAAATCCGCGCGATGCCCGAGCAGGCCTGGTCAGCGACGATACGCACCGTGCAGGGTAAGGAGATCCCGGCCACCGACATCACGTGGCTCCGGGCGCGGGAGATGTGGATCCACGCGGTCGACCTCGACGTCGGCGCGTCGTTCACCGACCTGCCTGCGCCGATGGTCACCGAGCTGATCGACGAGGTCGTCACCACCCTCGGTGCGGCGCCGGGCTGCCCGCCGCTGCGGCTGGTCGCCCAGGACCAGGGGCGGACGTGGACGGTGGCTCCCGACGCTGACGCGGCAACCGACCCGGTGACCGTGTCCGGCACAGCCGAGGTCGATGCCGTCACCGTCGCCGGTACGGCGCCCGCGCTGGTGGGCTGGCTGCTGGGTCGGTCCCGCGGCCGTGACCTGCGCACGACAGACGGCCGAAGACCCCCACCCTTACCCCGCTGGCTCTGACTCGTTGTCCCTGCGCGACATCGAACCCTGCCGCCGTTCCGCAGCGACCGGTGGCTGGCGGGTGCGGGGGCGCCGCAGCGCGGACGTCGTCGACATCGGGTGGCCCGACCAGCTCAGCGCAGCCAGGTGACCGACGGCTCGACCGCGGCCCGCGGTGCCGGCACCGACCCGGTCGGGGTGCCGAGGTAGATCCAACCGGTCACCTCCTCACCTCCCGTCACGCCGAGGTGGGCGCGGACCTTCGGGTCGTCGCCGTACCAACCGGTGCGCCACATCGCGCCGAAACCGCGGGCGTGCGCGGCCAGGAGGAGCCCGTACGCGACGCACGCGACGGCCGCGCGCTGCTCCCACACCGGTACCTTCGGGTGCTCGCGGGGCGTACCCACCACGACGACGATCATCGGGGCGCGGAGCGGCTGGGCGCGGTGGCGAGCGAGCTTCACCGCGTTCGCTGACGGGTTGCGCTCGGCCTGTGCCGCCGCGAACGCCTCCCCGAGCGATTCGCGGCCGGCACCGTCGACCACGACGAAGCGCCACGGCCGCAGCCGTCCGTGGTCGGGGGCCGAGCATGCGGCGACGAGCAGCTCGTGGAGTTCCGACGGATTGGGCGCCGGTGCGCCGAGGGTGGGCCGGGACCGGCGATCACGAAGCAGGGCCACCAGGTCGGGTGCCACAGCCAGCAGGTCTATCGACACAGAAGGCAACCCCCGTCCACATTCTTGTTCACGATCAGATGAGGCTACCCTCATTGCGGCGGGTACGGCTGTCTCGCCTATGTCGTCGATGTGGTGGAGGTTGAGTGTGCCGCTGCGTACGTTCCGTTACGGAATTGAGCACGAATGCGCCCTTCTGCACACGGATGGGTCATTCGCTGACTTCACTGACCTCGGGTTTGACGCGCTACAGGAGATCGTCGACGCGCTCCCCGAGGACCCGGCGGACTACCCCGACCTGCGGGTCGGCGATCAGGGGATCAAGCGCAAGCGGTGGTACATCGAAGGCTACGAACGGTTCGACGAAGGCGGTGAGCTGCTCCGCTGCGACCCCAAGGGTATCGAGATCCGCACCCGCATCCACGACTGCATCGATGCCGCCGTCGCCGCGGTGCGGGTGGACCAGGAGCTGTTCGACGCCGTCGCCGCGGGACATGGCCTGGTCACAACCACCATCGGGTTCAACCCGCTGCGCTCGGAGTATCCGGTGGTGCCACCGCTCAACGGCTGGGAACGGCGGTACCGGCTCGACTCGCCGGAGGAGCGCACCGCACACCTGCACATGACCACCTACGGACCTGACCTCAACCTGTCGTGCGCGAGCCTGGACGTGAGCGAGCTCATCGATATCGGACGAAAGCTCACTCACTACAGCCCCTGGCTGGTGCCGCTGTCGTTCTCCGCCCCGTTCCGCGACGGAGCGCCGTGGGGTGGGCTGTCGGCACGCACCCACGTACGCACCGGCCCAAGGCCTGCGGTGCTGGTGTTCCTCGACGCCGCGGCCGAGCAGGTCGCCGCCGATCCGTCGCTGACCCAGAAGGCCCGGATCCCGGCCGAGGTCGGGCGCATCGAGTTCAAGGCCTTCGACGCCTGCCCGGACGTCGCGCTCTACGGCGAGCTGCTCAGCCTGCTCACCGGGCTCGTGCTGGACCGCACCCTGCCCGGACGCCGGACCACCCCCGATGCTGCCGCGCACCAGCGGGCCGCCCGGGCCGGCCTCGCCGATCCGGATATCCACGCCGGTACCGGCGCACTCCTGGACGCGGCCGCGGCCGCGCTGACCGGCCGGGCCGCCGACCTGGCCCGGCTCGCGTCGCTGCGGAAGCGATGGGAATACCGGGAGTGCCCAGCGGTCGACATGTTGGCCCGCTACACCGCGGGACACCCGGTCTCCGGTCTCCGCCGCCCGTAACCCCCCGGCGAGTTGTCCGATCGGGCACGGCGAGTTCGCCGATCGGGCACGGCGAGTTGCTCGATCGGGCACGGCGAGTCCGATCTGTCGGCAGCTGGCGCAGGTGCCGCTCACAGTCCGGGCCCCCATACGGGCCGTTCTCTGGCGCGTCAGGAGTACGAGTGCTCCGCGTCGGGGTACTCCCCGTGGCGCACCTCATTCCCGAAGCGCTGCGCGGCGTCGAGGAGCACGGCACCGAGGTCGGCGTACTGCTTGACGAACCGCGGCTTGCGGCCACGGTTCATCCCGGCCATGTCGGACCACACGAGCACCTGGGCGTCGGTATCCGGGCCGGCGCCGATCCCGATCGTCGGGATGGCCAGTTCGGCCGTGACCCGCTTGGCGACGTGCGCCGGCACCATCTCCAAGACCACCGAGAACGCCCCGGCCGCCTGCAACGCCAGCGCGTCCTCGACCAGCCGCTCGCCGGCGTCACCGCGACCCTGCACGCGATAGCCACCCAGCGCGTGCTCGCTCTGCGGGGTGAACCCGAGATGGGCCATCACCGGCACCCCGGATCTGGTCAAGGCCTCGACCTGTGGGACGAACCGGACGCCGCCCTCGAGCTTCACCGCGTGCGCCCCGCCCTCCTTCATGAACCGGAAGGACGTGGCCAGCGCCTGCTCGGCGCCGATCTGGTAGCTGCCAAAGGGCAGGTCGGCCACGACGAGTGCACTCGTCGTGGCCCGCGCCACAGCCTTGACGAGCGGCAACAGCTCGTCGACGGTGACTGGCAGGGTGGTCGCGTAGCCGTAGACGTTGTTCGCGGCAGAGTCGCCGACGAGCAGGACCGGGATGCCGGCCTCGTCGAAGATCTCCGCGGCGTACACGTCGTAGGCGGTGAGCATCGGCCAGCGCTCGCCGCGTTCCTTCAACTCGCGCAGGTGGTGGATGCGGGTCCGCTTGGGCCTTCCGGTCGCGACGGGCATGGGGCCCGTACGATACGGCGGCTGCACTTCGGGACCGGTGGAGTGGGGCTGTGACACGGGTGTCCGTCCTCCCTCGAGGCCCGCTCAGCGGGTCCCCGGGTCGTCAGGGGTTGACGGTAAAGCCTGACACGCATGGCAGGCGCGGTGCCGCTGAGCGACGAGACTCACACGGCGTGGGACCTCAGCTCTGCTGCTGCTGACCGCCTCACCCCTAGCCTCTATTGACTTCAGCTAAGCCCTGTATAGGCTTTAGTCATGCCTGTAGGGGGGTAGCCGTCCTGGGTGCCCTACTCAGCGAGGACTGGCGAGCGGGGCACCTGGCCGGACGCCACTGTCAAGAGGCCGTGTTGCGGCAGGGACGGCGTAGTGGCCGCGCCCTGGTTACGGGGGGAGGTAGATGAGCATGCACCGTGGAGAGGCGTACGGGTGGCGGGTAGTGGTGGCCGCGGTGGGGCTGTTGTTGGTTGCGGCGACGTTGGCGGGTTGCGGCTCCGGCGATTCAGGGCGAATCGTGCTGCATTCCTATAGTCCGGCCGACGGCGCGGACGAGTACGCCGCCGCCGCTGCGGCCTGCAGCAGGGCCGCTGGCGGCCGGTACACGATCCAGATGCGGACTGGTAGGAGGAGTACTGATGATCAGCGGCTGCAGCTGGCCCGCCGGTTGGTCGCGAACGATTCCGACCTGGACATCATGCTCCTCGATGTCATCTGGACCGCGGAGTTCGCCCAGGCGGGGTGGATCCTGCCGTATCCGGCCGACCTGGCCCGCCACGTCGAGCAGGAAACCCTGCAGGGGCCGTATGAGACCGGGACCTACCAGGGGAGGTTGTACGCGGCGCCGCTGAACACCAACACGCAGCTGCTCTGGTATCGCACGGACCTGGTGCCCCACCCGCCCCAGACGTGGGACGAGATGATCCAGATGGCGGAGGACCTGGCGACGAGGGGCCTGCCGCACTTCATCGGGGTGCAGGGCGCGCAGTACGAAGGTCTGACGGTGTGGTTCAACACCCTGGTCACCACCGCGGGCGGTTCGATCCTCTCGGAGAACGGCGAGGTCGAGGTGTCCCACGGTGATGCCGCCCGGCGGGCCATGGACATCATGGCCCGGGTCGCCACCTCGCCGGCCGCGGACCCGTCGCTGTCGGTGGCGAAGGAGACCGACGCCCGACTGGCGATGGAAGCAGGTCTGGCGGCTTTCCAGGTCAATTACCCGTATGTCCATGCCTCGGTGAACACCCCAGGACCGGACGGTGGGGGTGGCACGTTTATCGATCCGCTGGGTCGGCCGACCATCCAGGACACCGGCCGCCGCGTCCGGGACGTGTTCGGCTGGACCGCCTACCCCTCGGTGATGTCGGGCAAGCCCGCAACCGTGACAGTTGGTGGCCTCAACCTGGGGGTGAGCACCACCTCGCAGCACCCAGCCGAGGCGTTCGAAGCGGTGCAGTGCCTGCGCAACCGGGAGAACCAGCTGCGCAATGCCATCGGCGCCGGCGGGCCGCCAACGCTGCGTGAGCTGTACGACGACCCCGCGTTCCAGCGGGAGTACCCGGCCTGGCAGGCGATCCGCGATTCGCTGGCTGCCGCCAGTGTCCGGCCGAAAACGCCCGCCTACCAGAACGTCTCGATTGTGATCTCCGACCTGCTCAACCCGCCAGCGGAGATCAATCCCGAGACCATGCTGGGCCGACTGACCGAGGGGATCGCCGAAGCCGTCAAGTCGGAGGGGTTGGTGCCATGATGACGACTGCGCAGTCGGGTGTCCGCGCACCTGTATCAGCGAGAGGGCACCAGCGGGTTCCTGTCCCCGAGGGAGCCCGCTCGGAGCACCGGTTCGCTGCGTTGCTCTGCGCGCCCGCGGTGCTGGTGATAACGGTGGTCGCCGCTTACCCGATCGGTTATGCGATCTATCTGTCGTTCCAGCGGTTCGACCTGCGGTTCTCCGAGCAACGCAGCTTCGTCGGGCTGGCCAACTACGGTGCGGTGCTGACCTCTCATTACTGGTGGCAGGCACTCACCGTCACGCTCATCATCACGGTGGTCTCGGTGGCCATCGAGCTCGTGATCGGTCTGGCGTTGGCGCTCGCGATGAACCGCACGCTCGTCGGCCGGGGCCTGGTGCGCACCGTGGTACTGATCCCGTACAGCATCATCACGGTGGTGGCGGCGTTCAGCTGGCAGTTCGCCTGGACGCCGAACAAGGGATACCTGGCTGCGCTGCTACCGGCGGGCGTCGCCCCGCTCACCGACCAGGTCTCGGCCGTCGCGGTCATCATCCTGGCCGAGGTGTGGAAGACCACTCCGTTCATGGCACTGCTGCTGCTCGCGGGGTTGGCGCTGGTGCCCGACGAGCTGCTGCGGGCGGCGCAGATCGACGGTGCCGGGCCGTGGAAGCGGCTGACCACAGTCATCCTGCCGCTGATGAAGCCGGCGATCCTGGTGGCACTGCTGTTTCGCACGCTGGATGCGTTCCGGATCTTCGACAGCATCTACATCCTGACGCGGGGTTCCAACGGAACGGGCTCGGTGTCGATGCTCGGCTACGACAATCTGTTCATAGTCTTCAACTTGGGCATCGGCTCGACGATCAGTGTGCTGATCTTCATGGTGGTGGCGATCGTCGCGTTCGTGTTCGTCAAACTGTTCGGTGTGGCGGCACCGGGCGCCGAAGCTGACGAGAGGCGACAGCGATGACCGGCGCGCGAGAACGCAAGGCTTGGTGGGCCGTCGCCGATGTCGTCATCCTGGTCTACGCGCTGGTCCCGGTGCTGTGGATCGCCAGCCTGTCGTTCAAACCGACTCGCGCGATCACCGACGGCCGGTTCGTCCCGTCCGAGTTCACCTGGTCGAACTATCAGCAGGTCTTTCAGCTGGACCTGTTCACCAGCGCGCTACGCAACTCGATCGGTATCGCGCTCATCGCGACCGCGCTGTCGGTGGTGATCGGCACGCTAGCGGCCTACGCGATCGCTCGACTGTCCTTTCCAGGCAAGAAGCAGCTGGTCGGGGTGACGCTGCTGGTCGCGATGTTCCCGCAGATGTCGCTGGTCTCGCCGCTCTTCGACATCGAGCGGTCCGTCGGTTTGTTCGATACCTGGGCGGGTCTGATCCTGCCGTACATCGCGTTCTCGCTGCCGCTGGCGGTCTACACGTTGTCCGCGTTCTTCCGGGAGATTCCGTGGGAGCTGGAGAAGGCAGCTAGGATGGATGGTGCGACGCCATTCCAAGCTTTCCACAATGTGATTCTGCCGCTGGCCACCCCCGGAGTGTTCACCACCGCGATTCTGGTGTTCATCTTCTGCTGGAACGACTTCCTCTTTGCCGCCTCGTTGACCGCCACCACCACGTCGGAGACCGCTACGGTGGCGATCACCAACTTTACTGGGGCGTCGCAGTTCGACGAGCCCACCGGGTCGATCGCGGCGGCGGCGTTGCTGTTGACGATTCCCACCACCCTGTTCGTGCTGCTCTCACAGCGTCGTATCGTCGCCGGCCTGACCGCCGGTGCAGTGAAGGGGTGACGTCGTGGCCACCATCGTCCTGGACCAGGTGACCAAGCGGTTCCCGGATGGCGAGCTCGCTGTCCAGGATATAAGCCTGGAGATCGCCGACGGCGAGTTCATCATCCTGGTCGGGCCGTCCGGCTGCGGGAAGTCAACCACCCTGAACATGGTGGCCGGCCTGGAGAACATCACTTCCGGCGAACTGCGCATCGACGGAGACCGGGTGAACGAGCGGGCGCCGCAGGACCGCGACCTCGCGATGGTGTTCCAGTCATACGCGCTCTACCCGCATATGAGCGTGCGGGACAACATGGCCTTCCCGCTCAAGCTTGCTCGAGTCGGCAAAGCCGTCATCGAAGCCCGCGTGACCGACACCGCCCGCATGCTCGATCTCACCCACCTCCTGGACCGCAAGCCGGCCACGCTTTCCGGTGGCCAGCGCCAACGGGTGGCGATGGGGCGGGCGATCGTGCGCAGCCCCAAGGCTTTCCTCATGGACGAGCCACTCTCCAATTTGGACGCGACGCTGCGGGTGCAGATGCAGATGGCGGTGTCCCGGCTGCAGAGGCAGCTGGGCACCACCACGGTCTACGTCACCCACGACCAGACCGAGGCGATGCGGCTGGGGGATCGGGTGGCGGTGATGCGCAGAGGTGTCGTGCAGCAGGTCGGCGCGCCGCAGTTCGTCTACGAGCACCCGGCCAACTTGTTCGTGGCGGGGTTCATCGGCTCGCCGGCGATGAACTTCTTGCCCGCACGGCTGGCGGATGGCGCGCTGAGCTCCGTGTTGGGCGAGCTGCGGCTGTCCGATCGGATACGCCGCAGCCTGGACGCGACGCACGCGCCCCGCGAGGTCATCATGGGTCTGCGTCCGGAGCACTTCGAGGACGCCTTGCTGGTTCCCTCCTCCGTTCGTGAGCAAGGCCTGACGTTCTTCGCGCAGGTCGAGGTGCTGGAATCGATGGGTTCGGACAAATACGCCCACTTCTTGCTGGAGGGTGAGCAGGCGCGCGCAGCCGACCTGGACGAGCTGATCGCCGACGCCGGTACCGCCGACGTGCCGGGTGTCGGCCGGCTGGTCACCCGGTTGTCCACCGGGTCGGCTGCGGCCGAGGAGGAGAAGATCCAGGTCTGGTTCGACTCGGAACACGTCCAGGTCTTCGATCCCTCGGATGGCCGAAACCTCACCGCCTGGGTGAGGGAGTGATCGAGCTGGGCCTCAAGAAGTAGGGCACTCAGCCTCGAAGAGCCCTTTGGGATTCGACTCGCCTCCGAAGGTGCCTCAGGAAGCGGACCCACGCCGCCAGGATGGTCCTGGGGGCGGTCTGAATCAGGTTGACTCCGATCGCCAGTACCTCAGGGGACGAGGCAGCGCGAATCTCGGCGAGCATGGACTCCTGGTACTTCTCACCCTCGCTGGGCGGCTGCAGCACACCGATCGCGCATACCAGCAGTTCGACACGCTCTCGACGATCACCCAGCGCAACACTGACAGAACTGCACGCAAGAAAGGCCGTCAGCTGTAACGCCGAGGCGAGCGTGAACGGAGCCAGCACCACCACCAGGCCCAGCGCCAGAGTTGAAGGATCACCAAAAATCAACAGCATGAGGTTGCCCACGCCCGCGGCGTGGACACAGGTCTTGACTTTTCTTGTCTCCCGGCCGCGGTCGCGCGGCATCCTGGCTCACTCCCTACGATCTGAGATGATCGGGCCGCGGCTGCAATTGATCTTATTCATCACATTCCTCCCTCAACGGGGCAGGTCGCGTCGCTGGGCTAGGCAGGTTCAGGGGTGGCTGTTGTGCGGATCCCACGGCCCCGCGCGAAGACTCTCGCGCCCGAGCGGGCTGATACTTCCTGGAGAGCCTTACGGGCCGCGGCCGCGCCATCGTCGGTGAGTCGGTAGTAACGGCGCCGCGGCCGGGCCGCCTTGTGTGGATCTACGTCTTCCCACTCGTCGGTCAACCAGCCGTGGTCGAGGAGCCGTTGGAGAATGGGGTAGGTGGTCCCGGGTAGCAGCTCGGTGCGTGCGGTGATCTCCAGGCCATAGAGGGCGGCGGCGGGGTCGTCATCCCAGACCTGCAGGAGAGCTGTCAACACCTGCCGTACGGTCGTGGTCATCCTCATTGCCATACCTAAAGTCTAGTGAGGGATCCTCCGTAGTCAACCGGCAGTCTGCGCTGAAACACACCGCCGTGCAGGTGTGGGCTGGAAGGACCACGCCAGCCTCCCCTCCCACCGCCGGGTGCAGATGGCCGCAGGATCACGACGTGCGAGGAGCGACCGGCTCGCAGGTGATCATGGCGTTCGATCAGTGCCGGGACCAAGATCCGGCCGTGCTCACCGACGGACCGGGGTCGGTCCCAGTACCGTTCCTGCCCTAGGCTTTATTTAGCTTAGGGTGTACCCTGTCGGTATGCGCTTGAGCACCTACTGCCTGCCTAGGACGAGCCGCCTGGAGGGTGTCCGGCAACTCGGGGAAATCGGCATGACTGAGCCAGCCCTTAAACCATCGACCAACGGCGGTGCGGCTCACCCCGGAGACCTTGGAGATCTCATACAGCGACGGAGTCTCGTCGCGCGCCGAGGCTGCTTGTCGCAGCTCGACCGCGAATGCGTTCGGCAGGGCGTCACGTGGCCGGAAACCCCTGGCTCGGCCACCCCGGTCCGCGCTGTTGACCCTCCTGCTGGATGGACATCTAGGTGCTGATCAGCAGCGAGGGGTTGTCCGGGTCCGTCCACGACGCCCCCACGGACACCCCTCGGTGGCTCAATCTCGACACCGACCAGCTCGACACGCTCTGCACGGTTCCGTACAGGGCACTGCTGACGTGCCGCCACGCTGCACTGCGCCGACCGACCGACCGAAAGGACCATGCCATGATTATCGCTCTGGGTTTCCGTCAGCTGATATCGCTGGTGCTGACGGTTGCGGTCGTCTTCTTCGTTGTCGGGGTCGCGTGCAGCGGTCCGGCCAGCGGCGCTGCGGGTCCCGCTCCGACGAGCACTGTACAGAGCGGCGAGCCCCACTGCACCAGAGCCGCTCTGTTCGGCCCCCTGAGCTCTGACTTTCGGACTGATACCCCGACTGCGTGGCACTCGTCCTGGGCGCAACATTGGGATGCTGCATCGGGCTGGCTCTGATTACGGGCCGGTTGATGCGTATCACTGCTTGGGCTCAAAACGATGTGGCGCATCGGCATCCTCTCATCTTCGACACCGCGACCATGGTGATCGCCACCGCGATCCGCTGCAATGCGGAAGACCACAAGAGATACTGTCAGGCAATCCAAGTATGACGTGCAGGAGCGTTCAGAATATTACCGCCGCACGGCCATCGATTTTCTCTCGGGCCATCGCCACGCCGCTGCCCCGAGGGCCACCCTGTTTGAAAGCGAGCGAACTCAGAAAAGGTGTTAGCGATGACTTTGACCCGAGAACCCGCGCTGTTCATGGATCATCCTCGAACCAAGTGTCGGGGCAGTACTGATCCGACGAAGTGCGCCCGCCCACCGATCAGGGCGTTGAGCATCGCCGAGCTGCTGTCGGCGGCCGGCGAGGGCAATCCGGCCGCTTGGAAAGAGATTATCCGCCGCTACGGCGGCCTTGTCAGGGCGAAGGTGTGCTCGTTTCGGCAGCAGGACGCTGACACCCTCGACGCAGTGCAGATGACGTGGTTACGGCTGGCAGAGAACTGCCACCGGATACAGTTCCCGGAGCGCCTCGGTGGGTGGTTGGCCACCACCGCCAGCCGTGAATGTCTGCGCATCCTCCGCCAGACGAAACGCATCCCCTACGCTGCCGAAGTGATGGCAGAAGATGTCGCCGACCCATCCATCGGCCCTGAGCAGCACATCATCGACACCGACACGGCACAGGAGCTGTGGAACCTCGTCGCCGAGCTACCGCCACGCGGGCGGGATCTCCTCCAGGCGTTGTTCACTGACACCCCCCTGCCCTACTCCGAGGTCGCCCGCACCATCGGAATCCCGATCGGCAGCATTGGACCGACCCGCGCTCGGGCACTACAGCAACTCCGGCGAATGGCCGACAAACGTGGACTCGGACGCAGAATCTGAGCACGATCACGCCCCCGGTATCGATAACGTTCGCAGCCAGCCGCGGCTGCCCGCTTAGGCGCTTAGGGAATCCCGATCGACACGATTTTGTCAATGTCGTGTCCGTGTGCCACTCTCGGAGGTGAGCCCTTCGTAGCTGAGGGAGAATAGTCAGTATAACCCAGTATCACCGGTTGTCGCACATCCGGCCAACTGGGACGCTGAGACATGGGCGCGGACTCTTCGCTGGTCGATGTCCGCGACCTCGTCATGTGCTACCGGCCGCGCAGCGGCCTCCTGGCGGTGCTGCGACGCTGGTCTGCCGAGTTCGTGCGCGCGGTCGGCGGCGTTTCTATCACGGTGCGTGTTGGCGGGCTCGTCGTGCTCGTGGAGGGGAGTCGGGCTGTGGCAAGACGAGTACCGCCCTCGCGACGCTGCGGATCCTCGAACCTGCCGCGGGATCTATCCGCATCGATGGCGAGGAGATCGTCGGTCTCTCCCCCGAGGGGCGCTGTGGGCGCTGCGCCGTCGGATGTAGATCATCCACCAGGGCCCCTTCGAGTGCGCAGGGCGCGCTGCCTGCATCCTCCTATGACCGCCGCGATCGACGAACTCACCGTGTCGGCTTGCGGAACTCACCGTGTCGAAATGGCGAACTCGCTGTGTCGGTTTGCGGAACTCGCGGGGGGTCAGGGGCGTTTCTCGCGCCAGGTGCTCGTGATCGGGAGGCGGCGGTCCCGGCCGAAGGCCTTGAGGCTGATCTTCGTCCCCGGCGGGTACTGGCGGCGTTTGTACTCCGCCCGGTCCACCATGCGCACCACGTCCTCGATCACCTCGGGGTCGAACCCCGCCGCCACCAGGTCGGCGTATCCCCGGTCGGACTCCACGTAGTCGTCGAGGACGCCGTCGAGCAGCGCGTAGTCGGGCAGCGAGTCGCTGTCCAGCTGCCCGGGGTGCAGCTCGGCCGACGGGGGCTTGTCGATGGAGTTCGGCGGGATCGGTGGGGTCTCGCCGAGCTTCTCGGCCTCCTCGTTGCGCCACCGGGCGAGCTTCCACACCAGCGTCTTCGGCACATCCTTGATCGGTGCGAACCCGCCGACGGCGTCGCCGTAGATCGTGGAATAGCCCACCGCGAGCTCGGTCTTGTTGCCGGTGGCGAGCACCAGGTGCCCGTGGGCGTTCGACAGCGCCATCAGCGTGACGCCCCGGCAGCGCGCCTGCACGTTCTCCTTCGCGAGCCCGGTGAGCCCGAGCTGGGAGACGAACGTCTCGACCATCCCGGCGATCGGCTGCACCGAGTAGCGCAGACCGGTGCGCGCCGCGAGGTCCGCCGCGTCGGATCGCGAGTGCTCGGACGAGTACACCGACGGCATCGAGACGCCGTACACCGCCTCGGCGCCCAGGGCGTCCACCGCCAGCGCCGCGACGACCGCGGAGTCGATCCCGCCGGAGAGCCCGAGCACCACGGACCGGAAACCGTTCTTGCGCACGTAGTCGCCCAGCCCGGTGCGCAGCGCCCACCAGACCTCGGCCTCCTCGCACAGCGGTTCGACGTGCTCGGCCGCGTCGAGGGTGTCCCGGTCCGGCGCCGGGCCCGCGTCCAGCGTGCGGTGCCGCAGCGTGAAACCGGACGCCGCGGCGGCGCGGGTGGCGTCCTCGGAGCCCGGGTCGGCACGGCCCCCCGGCAGGTCCAGGTCCACCACGAGCAGGTGCTCGACGAACTGCGGAGCACGGGCCACCAGTGCCCCCGAGGCGTCCGCGACCATCGAGTCGCCGTCGAAGACCAGCTCGTCCTGAGCCCCGACGAGGTTGACATACGCCAGCGGCGCCCCCGCCTCCCGCGCCCGGCGCGCGACCAGGGATCCACGGAGGTCGTCCTTGGCGCGTTCGTAGGGCGAGCCGTTCAGGCACAGCAGCAGGTCGACGCCGACGGCCCCGTACGCCGCGACCGGCCCGCCGTCCTGCCAGATGTCCTCGCAGATCACCACCCCGAGGTCGACACCGTGCAGCCGCACCACGGGCAGCGCGAGGCCGGAGCGGAAGTACCGGAACTCGTCGAACACCCCGTAGTTGGGTAAGTGATGCTTGAAGTACCGGGCGACGACCTCGCCCCGGTGGATCAGGGCGGCCGCGTTGCGCGGCCCGGCGGTGTCGAGGTCCAGATACCCGACGGCGACGAGCAACTCGCCCAGACCGGCATGGGCGAGTCGAGCCGGCAGCCCGTCCAGGGCCCGCCGCGACGCCACCGCGAACGACTCGCGCAGCGCCAGATCCTCCACCGGGTAGCCGGTGAGCACCATCTCGGGCAGCAGTGCCACATCGGCCCGGGCGCGCGCGGCCCGGCCACACCAGTCGAGGACGTCCCGGGCATTCCCGTCGATGTTGCCGACCGTGGTGTTCACCTGGGCGAGCGCGAGCCGGAGCGTGGGCATGGGCGCATTCTCCACCGGTCACCTCGTGGGCCGGGGGTGAACGGCGCCACCCCGGCCATGCCCGTATCCACGCCACACGACCGCACTGGCATGCTCCGACGATGCTCGCACGTCACAGGACCCTTGCGTGTACGGCCGTTGCCTGTTCGGTTCTCGTCGCGATCGCGGCCTGCACCTCGGTCCGGTCGGGCCCAGCGGTCCCGACCGGGCCCGCTCCCGGACTCGAACGTTACTACGCCCAGGCGCTGACCTGGGGTCCGTGCGCATCGTTCGCGACCGCCGAGGGCGACCGCGCGGCGTTCGCCGACCCGCAGTACGACTGCACCCGGCTGGAGGTGCCGCTCGACTACGCGGCCCCGGAGGGGCGTACCGCGCAACTCGCCGTGGCGCGGCTGAAGGCTCAGGGCCAGAAGATCGGTTCCCTGCTGACCAACCCCGGCGGCCCCGGGGTGTCCGGGACGAGCCGGCTGGTCTCGAGCATCGGCGCCAATGCGCAGGCCGGCCCGCTCGGGCAGCGCTTCGATCTGATCGGCTTCGACCCACGCGGGGTCGGCGCGAGCACCCCGACGATCGACTGCCGCAACAACGCCGAGTGGGACGCCGAGCGGGCCGATCTCGACATCGACCCGTCCCCGGCCGGGGTGGCACAGACGGAGGCTGAGGAGCGCCGGTTCGTCGAGCAGTGTGTGCAGCGCTCCGGTGGTGTCGAGGTGATCGCGAACGTCGGCACCCGGGATGCCGCACGGGACATCGACATCCTGCGTGCCGCGCTGGGCGACGAGAAGCTCACCTACCTCGGATACTCCTACGGCACCCGGCTCGGCTCGGTCTACGCCGAGACGTTCCCGCAGAACGTGCGGGCACTCGTGCTCGACGGTGCCGTGGACCCGACGCAGACCACGGCGGACCGCACCGTCGCCCAGAACGCCGGGTTCCAGCAGGCCTTCGACGCCTACGCCGCCGACTGCGCGAAACAGCCCGCATGTCCGCTCGGTGCCGACCCGGCGCAGGCCACTGCGGCGTTCCAGGCGCTCACCCGGCCGCTGATCGACGCGCCCGCGCCGACCCGGGACGGACGGATGCTGTCGTACTCGGACGTGATCGACGGCACGGTGTTGACGCTGTACCTGTCGGAATACTGGCCGATCCTGAGCCGGGGGCTCGCGGAGCTCGCGTCCGGCGACGGCACGGCCATGATCCGGCTGGCGGACCTCTACATCGACCGGGACCCGTCGGGGTCCTACGCCAACCTGCTGGAGGCCTTCGTAGTGATCGACTGTGTCGACGAGGAACGGATCACCGACCGCGCTGAGGTGGCGGACCTGATCCGGCGCGCCTCCGCGGCCGCCCCGTTCCGCGACGACGGGCGCGGCGTGGTCGCGGCCCTGGACGCGTGCGCCTTCTGGCCGGTGCCGCCGACCAGCGAGCCGCACGTCCCCGACGTGGAGGGCTTGCCCCGGACGTTGGTGATCTCGGTGACCGGTGACCCGGCCACCCCGTACCAGGCGGGTGTCGACCTGGCCGAGGCGCTCGGTGGCGCGCTGCTCAGCGTCGAGGGCAACCAGCACACCGCGGCCCTGCGGGGCAATGCCTGCGTCGACGGCATCGTCACCGACTACCTCGTCGACCTCCGGCTGCCCGAGGGCGAGGCCCGCTGCCAGTTGTAGGTCCGACCAGTGACGAAACATGGTTGTAACTCAACCTTCCTAGGCTCGGTTCCCATGGACCGTCAGCAGGAGTTCGTCCTGCGCACCCTTGAGGAACGCGACATCCGCTTCGTGCGGCTGTGGTTCACCGACGTGCTCGGATATCTCAAGTCCGTCGCGGTCGCGCCCGCCGAGCTCGAGGGTGCCTTCGCCGAGGGCATCGGCTTCGACGGCTCCGCGATCGAGGGCTTCGCGCGGGTTTATGAGTCCGACATGGTCGCCCGCCCCGATCCGTCGACGTTCCAGGTGTTGCCCTGGGAGAACGGCACCGGTGAGCACTATTCGGCCCGGATGTTCTGCGACATCGCGATGCCCGACGGCGCGCCGTCGTGGGCCGACCCGCGCCACGTGCTGCGGCGCATGCTGAGCAAGGCCGCCGAGGCCGGGTTCACCTGCTACGTCCACCCGGAGATCGAGTTCTATCTACTGCGCGACCTGCCCGCCGACGGCAGCCCGCCGGTGCCCGCCGACTCCGGCGGCTACTTCGACCAGGCTAGCCACGACGTCGCCCCGCACTTCCGGCGCAACGCGATCGAGACGCTGGAGTCGATGGGGATCTCGGTCGAGTTCAGCCACCACGAGGGCGGCCCGGGTCAGCAGGAGATCGACCTGCGCTACGCCGACGCCCTGACGATGGCCGACAACATCATGACCTTCCGGTACGTGGTGAAGGAGGTCGCGATCACCCAGGGCGTGAAAGCCTCGTTCATGCCCAAGCCGTTCTCCGCGCATCCGGGCTCGGCGATGCACACCCACTTCTCGCTGTTCGAGGGTGACCGCAACGCCTTCCACGACCCGGACGACCCGTACGAGCTCTCGGAGACGGGCAAGGCGTTCGTTGCCGGCGTGCTCCGGCACGCCCGGGAGATCACCGCGATCACCAACCAGTGGGTCAACTCCTACAAGCGGCTGATCACCGGTGGGGAGGCGCCGACGGCCGTCTGCTGGGGGCATGCGAACCGGAGCGCGCTGGCCCGGGTGCCGATGTACTCACCGGGCAAGTCGTCCACGCGACGGGTGGAGATCCGCACCCTGGACACCGCGTGCAACCCGTACCTGGCGTACGCGGTGATCCTCGGCGCCGGCCTGCAGGGGGTGCAGAAGGGCTACGAGCTCGGTGCGGCCACCGAGGACGACGTCTGGTCGCTCACCGAGACCGAGCGCCGAGCGTTGGGGTACGAGTCGTTGCCGCAGAACCTCACCGAGGCGCTCGGGGCGATGGAGCACTCCGAGTTGGTCGCGGAGATCCTCGGTGAACACGTGTTCGACTTCTTCCTGCGCAACAAGCGGGCGGAGTGGGACGGGTACCGGCGGCAGGTCACGCCGTACGAGCTGGCGACGTACCTGCCGGTGCTGTAGGGGAGCCGCACACCTGGGCGAGATGCTCCGGGAGGTTGCCGTTCACCGATCTTGCCGACCGGACGACCGGCGCGCGGTACCCGCGCCTCGGCTACCTCCGGCGGGCGTACGACGCGGTGGGGCTGCGTTCTGCCCGTGTGCCGGAGCTGCGTTCTTTCTGTGCGCTGCGGTGCTCCGGTGGATGGTCTGCGCGCCCGGTACGATGATCGGCCGCCATTCCGATTAACCTCACGTGATATCACGGTATGGTCCCGCTTCAGCAGGCGCCCGATCGACCGAAAGGAACGGCCGGCGGCAAGCTCCCGAGAGATACTTTCCC
>JBOHEO010000021.1:0-41025 GCA_050701055.1 Pseudonocardia sp.
AGCCACAGGCTGATCAGCTCGACCACGGCCAGACCCGCGAACCCGGCGGACATCCTGTTGCCAGGCCGGACCGCTGTCTCGGCGCTCTGCACAGCAAATAGCAAGTCGAGTTAGGGGTGCGGCACCTTAACATGGATGAGTTATTGGATGTTCGACTCATCAGGGACTGACGGCTTATCTGCGAGCAAACGGCACACGACAGTCTTCAGCTCTCATTAGCAGAACGCAACTGTCCACAGCCACCTGCGATGTCAAATGCCATACTCTCCCACGCGAACGTATTCAGGCCACCCTGCCGACATAGCGCGTCGAACCGCCGCTTCTTGGCTTCACTGGTCGGATTAATGTCACTGCCGGCGATGGGATTGTAGCGAGAGAGCTTAAGGCGCAGCCGCGGATCGCCACCAATCAACTCCGTCAATTTAAGCGCGCATTCACCGTGTCGTTGACACCGTCGAATAATACGTAGTTGATGTTGACGATATCCTTCTTGATATCAGCGTAATAGCGAACAGCGGCAAGCAGCGCTTTAATAGAAGTATGGCCCTTGGTTGGGATGAGCAGCGCTCTGATCTCGTCAATTGTGCCATGTAATGATACCTGCAGGGAGATGGGTGTCTCGATGTCGGCAAGGTCGTAGAGTTCTCGGGTGATGCCGATTGTCGAGAGGCTGAAGTGACGTCGCAGCGGCTGGAATACGCGGCCCGCAACTCTTCGATCGCAGTCTTGACGGCCGAAAGATTGTGCAAGGGTTCACCCATGCCCATGAAGGAAACGTCAAACGCTGAGGGGAGGGTTTCGAGATTGGCGAGAATGCGATGTACTTGACCTGCAACCTCGTCAACCGTGAGGTTCCGCATCAACCCATCTTTACCTGTAGCGCAGAATATGCACCTGACGGCGCAGCCCACCTGGCTGGAGATGCACATTGACGGCCCCTTGGCGCCACGATTCATCAAGGGAAGGTAGACGCTTTCGACGGTTTAGCCATCGGCCAGCCGCCAGAGATACTTCGTGCTTCCGTCTTCAGACTTGACGGTGGTGACAGGCTGGCCTTCCATAACGATTCCTCCAGTTAACTTGGCCACAGAGTGAGTAGGTCGTTCACGTAGTCGGCGAATTCGCGGACTGCCCGCTGCCAGGCCGGACCGGCGTCGTGGCAGTGGGCGTGCAGGTCGAGCAGGGTGGCGGCGTTGTAGCGGGGCAGTTGGCACATGAGCTGGTAGGTGGCCGATTCTTCGGGGATGTTCGGCTCGGTGGAGAGCAGGCGGTGCACGTCTTCCGGCGGGGTGGTTACGTCCAGGGCCGAGTCGGGGATGCTCTTGCTGAACTTGGGGTGGCCGCCGAAGCCTCGGACCATCCGGGTGTAGGCGGCGGTCAGCGCGAAGTCGGCACGTAGCGGGACGTGCTCGTCCAGGCGTGCTCGTGCCTGCTGGGCGAAGCGCACGTAGCGGTGTTCGTCCACGCCGAGCATGACCAGCACGGCGTCGTGGTCCTGGCCCAAGGCGAGGAAATCGGCGGCCATGAGTGACAGCGAGAGGGCGCGGCGGAAGGTCATGGTCGCGTCGACCAGCCCGCGGTCGGCGTAGTAGCCGTGGTTGTCTTCCTCGGCTGCGTCGAAGTCGGCCTGTTCGACGTAGCGGCCGAGCAAGTACATCGTCTCCAGCGCGGGTAGGTGGCTCGGGAGCGCACGATTCCGGCGTGCGGGTCAAAGCCGAGCCGTAGGCTGTACTCCCGGAATCGCTCTGCCAGTTCCCGTACGTCGGCGTAGGGCTTGGCCTTGCCGTTGTAGGCGTCGAGGTCGCCGAGCACGATTTGGCAGCGCTCGCCGCCGCGCTGGAGTTCGATCATCTTCAGGATGTGGGACACCGTGGCCAGGTGCGGGGGGCCGGACATGCCGAACCCGGTGGTGACGATCCGCCGTTGTGGGGCGGCACCAAGGTAGTTCTCGCCGTGGTGGTGGCACAGGTACCGGGCGTTGAGTGTGTCGGCGTCCAGCCCGGCCACGCTGAAGTCGAACTGCCGCAGGTCGAAAGGCGTGTAGTCGAACTCGGCAAGAATCTGCCGGTAGGAGGACTCGGAGAACAGCACGGCGTTGGTCACCGGGAAAATCCTTCCTGACTGGTGGAGCTCCTGGCCTGTTCGCGCTGGCGCTGGGCGTCGTCGCGGAACTTCGTCGCCCGGCGCCGGTACAGGGCACCGAGGTCGGCGAGCTGAACGGCGTCCGCCCAGGCCGGCGGGCGGAGACACAGCTGGTCGAGGCGGGCGGCCAAGTCGTCACAGACGCCAGCCATGTACTCGGAGAAGACGCCCGGCGTGCGGCGGTCGGTCATGCTCGCCTCGTGCACCCGATAACGGGTCAGCGGCGCGGGCACACGGATGCCGTGGCCGAGGTCGGCCAGCACATGGAAGAACAACTCATTGGTTACCAGCAGCAGTTCCCGTGCGGCGTCGGCGCGCACCACCAGCGTGCTCGTCGCCCCGCCTGGATGAGTGCCCTCGGCGAACGGCCTTCTTTCGGCGTCGATGACGTACTCCGCGTGCTGGATCAGCAGCCGAGCCGGATCGGCCAGGTGCGCGGCCAGCGTGCGCAGCTTGTCCGGCGTGAAGGCGTCGTCGGCGTCCAGCGGGGCGAGCCAGTCCCCGGACGCTTCGCGGGCGGCGCGGGTGAGCGTGGCGGCGAAGCCCTCGTGAGCCTTGCGGACGACACGGACACCGGGAAACCGTCCGTATACCTCGTGACTGTGGTCGGTGGAGCCATCATCGATGACCACGACCTCGGCCAAGCGGTAATCCCCCGGCTCCTGGCCGACCACGCTGGCCAGAGCTTCACCGACGTAGCGCCCGTAATTGTGGTTCAACACAACGACGGACACCGAGGGCGGCGTCATTGCCCGCCCTCGTACAGCGTCCGGTACTCCGCCATGACCTCCACGTGTTCGCGATGGCGGTAGTCGGCGAACTTCTCGGCGTGCTGGACTTGCCAGCCGTCCTGAACCGCCGCGTGCGCCGTTCGCATCGCCTCCAGCAGCCGCGCGCCGTGGTCGAACGGTGCGTCGTCCGACCAGTCGAACCACACTGGCTCCGCCACGAGACCGTGGTGCAGCGACACCTGCTCCGGCAGGTAGCCGGTTCGCGCCGCCACCGGCAGTGCACCGAGGTCGAAAGCGTGCTCAAGCTGCCCGGAATGGCTGGCCCACCGATAAGGCAGCAGGAGGCAATCGGCATCGGCCACGGCTTCGTTCACCTCGTCGTCGGTCGGGAACGGCAGGACGTCGACGCGCAACCGCGGATCGGCGGCGTGCTCGCGGATGACTCGCCACACCTCGGCCTCCCCTGCGAGACTGGCGCGCGACGGCGCACGCAGCAACAGGTGCAGCGTGCTATCGGCGAGGTGGCGGGCGAAACGCCAGCAAGCCAGCACCAGTTCCACATCCCGGTTGCGCCGCAGGGAACCGTAGATCAGAAACCGGGTCGGGCCAGGTTCCCGCCGCGCCGGCCGCTGCGGGGCTCCCGGCGGGGCCACGTAGCCGTGAGGAACCACCGCCGTGCGGGCAGCGAAGCGCGAACGCACCTCGGCCTCGGCGGCAGGTGTGAGGCAGACGAACGGCACTCCAAACTCCGCGAGCGTGCGCAGCCTGCGGTGGTGCGCCGCCCGGTCCCCGAAGACCGGGCTCACGTCGTGCGCGGTGAACACTACCCGCTTGCCGGCGCGGCGACACTCCGCGAGCACGGTGCGCAGGCGCGGAAGCGGCTCGAAGTCCGGGTGGTGCAGATGCACCACGTCCAACCAGACCCACGGCCGGTGTGCCAGCAGCCAGGACAGCGTGGCATCGCGTGGCACCGCGAGCCCGTCCACCGTCGTGCTGTTGAGAACCTGGATACCGTCGTCGTGCAGTTTCCGCGCGTACGGGGTCCGGCCAGGGACGTGGACCACGCGAATCGGCGTCACCGCCGCTCCCCGCTCGGTCGCGTCACGACGACGAGCTGGGTCGTCAGCCCGCTGCCGCCGTCGTCGCTGCGGGTTAGCTCGAACCGCTCGATCGCCACCGGGAAGCTCGCCACGAACGCCCGGAACTCACCTTGTGTCCACTCCCGTACATGGGATGGGTTGGCCGGTGGCCCCGGGTGTCCAGCTCCGGCGCGTTTGTCCCGCGCCGGGGTGGACAGCACTGCGCAGGCCGCGCCGTGATCGAGCAGCCAGCAGATCAGCCGCATCACCGGGCGCGGATCGATCAGATGTTCCAGCACGTCTGAACACACCACCACCACCGACCGGGCGAGCACTTCGGGGGCCAGCGGCAGCGTCGTCACCGACTCCAAATCGGCGCCCAGCCACCGCCCGACCGGCAGATGCTCACGGCACCAGTCGATGTTGGAGCCGAAGTCGACACCGATGACGTCGAGATCCGGGTTCTGTTCGCGCAGGGCCACGAGCTTGCCCGCGCGCCCACATCCCAGGTCGATGATCATGGCGCGGTCATGCTTACGGGCCAGTGCCAGAGTTTCCGGGTACACGTCCGGCTGCCAGGTGACCCCCGAATCGTCGGTGTCCGCGAAGTACTCCGGCGATATGCGCTACCGGGATGCTGGCCAGTGCCACGCCGCTGCGCAGGACGTCATCGGCCAAGTCCCTACCCTGCTGGAACGACGCGGCGATGCCGCCGAGCGCCAGCAAATGGGCGGCGTTGAGCGCAACGACGGCTCGATGGCTGTCCAGTCCACGTCCAGCCAACAACTCACCAGTCCGCTCGATCGCCTCCTCCGGCCCCTGGGGCACCGGCAACACACCAGGCGAGTCGGTGGTCGTCGGGTGGCCGGCCGGTTCAGCTTCAATCGGACCAACCTCGCCGTTTCGCACCCGGCACCATCGCGCTTCGCCCGCCGGGCCGATCTCGTCCAGGTAGTGACCGGTGGGCAGGCGCGTAGTCAGCACGTCCACGTGGTCCATGCCGAAGCGACTCAGCACGCGCGCCGCCACGTCAACGCGCGGGTGCGAGAGCCCGAACACCGTGACATCGCCACGCACGGGGCTTGCCAGCGGAGCCAGCCCGAAGGAGAACGGGTTCGGCGCGTGGAACCGTCCGCCGTACAGCTCGTCCAGGATTGGAATCTCCGGCTCGATCGCCACGAACGCGAACCCGCACGCGTCCAAGTCGGCGCGCACACCTTCAGCGGTGCGGTTCTCCCTCATTCCGAGAGCGCGCACCAGGTCACGGGAGCCCAGCGCCGATGAGGTGGCGGCCGACCCGACTTTGATCACACGCGCCCCTGCGGCGGCTGCCACAAGCGCGGCGGGCGTGGACACGTTCAACGTCCGCACGCCCTTCTTGCCGCTGCCCGCGAGCATCAGCACCGGGCGGTCACCGCCACTGATCACTTCGGCGGGCTTCCGGCCGTCCACGGCCAGCGCGCTTCGTAGGAGCGCCACGACGTCATCGGCCACAGGGCCACGCGCCATTGCGGCCGTCATCAGCGACCCGAGCACTACGTCCCGCGTCGGCGCGGGCAACTCCACGGTGGACAGGAAGGCATCGGCGAGGACATCCGAGGCTACGTGATCGCCCACAGCGACCGACATCAGCAATGCTCGAACAGAGCCGGGCAAGTCGCTGTGGCGGGATGGCGGCTTCGTCAACCGACTGGCACTTGACTGGGACACCGGCACCGAAGACACCGGCCGTCCCCACGGCGTGACTACCTGCTCTGTTGATCCACGATTCCCGTCCCCGTTCGCACCCTGATCGTGTGTCACCCGTTGTGTTGATCCCATTACGGCGAGCCTATTGGGTGTTGCAACGAGGTTTGCCGGTACTCCGGTCGTGCCACACGAACGGAGCAGTCACGCACCGATTCTAGGCAGGAATGCTGCGGGCGGTCGTACGCTCCGAGGCTAGGGCGTGTCTCATGGATCTTGGTTGGTGGGGTTGCGGAGCCAGATCTTGATCGAGGCGACGTCGACGGTGCCGGTGAAGACGAACTCGATACGAGGCGTACGCCGCGCCAAGCGCCACCAGCGCCGTGCACGCGCACTTCACCCACAACGCGCGCGATCCCGCCGAGCAGGGGATGCCGTGGCACTCATCGCAGCACACCTCCCGCCGCCCGCTGCACCTTGTCCGGGCAGCAGCCAACGCAGGCGAACACCTGCGAGCCGGTCACCGAGCGGCCCACCGGCACGTGCGGCGCGGCCACCGTGAGGTAGTCCGTCCCGCAGGTGACACAGGCCAAGCCGTCGGCTTGCAGGGTGGTCAATCCGGTAATGATCGGGGCACGGCTCATCGGGAACCACCCGCCACCAGACGACGGGTACCCACCGGGCGGATCATGATCTCGGGGCCCGACACCATCACGTCGCGGTTCGCATGCCGGTTCGTTAGGCCCGCCGCGATATCACCGTCTTCCATGGTCACGATCGCACCCTACCGGGGGGTTACCCGGAGTGGTGGCAGCCAGGGTCGCGCCTTCTTCTGTCACCACGACCAGTCTTGACGACCGTGCCCGTGCACCTGGTGCCCGGCCGCCGCGACCGCGGATCGCGGGCGTGACAGCCGGGCGATTGTGCGGGACGGCGGGTCAGGCGTGGCCGATGCCGCACGCCGCTAGCTGCGCGTCGAGCGTCCTGACCGCCGGTGTGCCCTGCCAGGGCTGCATCTCGGCCCGGGCGGCGCGTAGCTCGGCCGTCAGTCGTGGGGAGATGTCAGCCAGGCTTGCCGCGTCGCCGAGCACCCGCGCGGCCTCGCCGATCTCCCGGTCCGCCACGAGCGCGGCGCCCAGGTGCACCTGCGCGAACGCATAAAGGCGCGCATACGACCGATCGCTGCGCGCGAGAGCGTTGCTCGCCGCGTCGACGGCATCCCTCGGGCGGTTCAGCGCCGTCAGGTCGACACTCAGCCGGCTGTCGAGCCAGCCCTCGTGTACCCAGTAGGCGGGCGACGCGGGGGCAGACCCGGTGTCGCTCGCCAGGAACTCCTTCGCACGCGCGTACGCGGCCAGACACACGCCGTGCTGGCTGTCCAAGGCGTACGCGTCGGCGGCCCGCTGCTCTGCCAGGGCCTTCAGGCGCGGGTCGTCGGTCCGCGCCGCCAGGCTCCGAGCGGCGGCGGCCGTGTCCATCGCCGTGTGCGCCTCACCGGTCACGTAGGCCACTTGGCTCATGTTGGCAGCCGCGTAGGCGGCGCAGGCCGGGCTGCGGGCGTCGTGACCCGCCTTGCGGGCCGCCCGAAAGTAGCGCGCCGCACCGTCGAAGTCGCCCAGATCCTGGAGATAATTTCCGATTGACGATGCCATGTCGCTCTCCAGAGCCAACAAGGATCGGGACAGTCCCCCTCCGGGCACCCCGCCTTCTCGCAGCCGCTGCACCACGCCGTGCTGTGCCACGACCGTCGACAAGACCTCGGACGGCCCCAAAGCGTCCTCCTGCCGCTTGCAGTGGGCGAATGTGACCGCGAGGTTTCTGATGACCTGGGCATCCACTCGACGTGGAGAGCCGATGGCCTGCGCCACCCGCGCGCATTCGTCACCATCCAGACCGGACAGGCCGACGACGGCGAAAGTTAACCCGGCCACCCGCATCGCGTCGCGACGACCCAGTCTTCGTACCAGTTTCGTGATCACCTGCATCAGCTCCTCAGCCAGCTCGCTACGCACACCGGCCAGACCCGCGGCGTGCGACAGGGGAGTGGTTCTCAGGGCGTCGACCTCGACCTGGGCTGCGGCACGCTGTGCCGCACGGCGCCCCACCAGCGCGTGGGTGCCATACTCCAGCTCCGCCGCGGCCAGTACGTCGTGTGCGGCCACGAGAGCGCCCTGGGCGCCGCACACCTCGTCGGCGACCGTCCACTGCTCTGCGGTCATTCCGCGCGCGCCGGACTCGATCCGCGACATCATGGTGCGGGTCCTGCCGAGGGTCTCGCCGAGGATGCGCTGGGTGACCCCGGCCGCCTCCCGGTACTTGCCGAGCCGATCACCCAGCTCGCGGCGCAAGGCGTTCACCCTCGCTCGCTGCGCCGCCACGTCCCCTGCCTCCATGGTCACGACCGCACCCTACCGGGGGGTTACCCCTAGCGGTGGCAACCGGGTCGCGCCTTCTTCGGTCACCACAACCAGCCCTGCGACCGTGCCCGTGCACCTGGTGCCCGGCCGCGCGACCGCGGATCGCGGCCGGGGGTGTGAGCCCTGGCGATTGTGACGGACGGTGGGTCAGGCGTGGCCGATGCCGCACGCCGCTAGCTGCGCGTCGAGCGTCCTGACCGCCGGTGTGCCCTGCCAGGGCTGCATCTCGGCCCGGGCGTCGCGTAGCTTGGAGGTCAATCGTGGGGAGATGTCAGCCAGGCTTGCCGCGTCGCCGAGCACCCGCGCGGCCTCGCCGATCTCCCGGTCCGCCACGAGCGCGGCGCCCAGGTGCACCTGCGCGAACGCATAAAGGCGCGCATACGACCGATCGCTGCGCGCGAGAGCGTTGCTCGCCGCGTCGACGGCATCCCTCGGGCGGTTCAGCGCCGTCAGGTCGACACTCAGCCGGCTGTCGAGCCAGCCCTCGTGTACCCAGTAGGCGGGCGACGCGGGGGCAGACCCGGTGTCGCTCGCCAGGAACTCCTTCGCACGCGCGTACGCGGCCAGACACACGCCGTGCTGGCTGTCCAAGGCGTACGCGTCGGCGGCCCGCTGCTCTGCCAGGGCCTTCAGGCGCGGGTCGTCGGTCCGCGCCGCCAGGCTCCGAGCGGCGGCGGCCGTGTCCATCGCCGTGTGCGCCTCACCGGTCACGTAGGCCACTTGGCTCATGTTGGCAGCCGCGTAGGCGGCGCAGGCCGGGCTGCGGGCGTCGTGACCCGCCTTGCGGGCCGCCCGAAAGTAGCGCGCCGCACCGTCGAAGTCGCCCAGATCCTGGAGATAATTTCCGATTGACGATGCCATGTCGCTCTCCAGAGCCAACAAGGATCGGGACAGTCCCCCTCCGGGCACCCCGCCTTCTCGCAGCCGCTGCACCACGCCGTGCTGTGCCACGACCGTCGACAAGACCTCGGACGGCCCCAAAGCGTCCTCCTGCCGCTTGCAGTGGGCGAATGTGACCGCGAGGTTTCTGATGACCTGGGCATCCACTCGACGTGGAGAGCCGATGGCCTGCGCCACCCGCGCGCATTCGTCACCATCCAGACCGGACAGGCCGACGACGGCGAAAGTTAACCCGGCCACCCGCATCGCGTCGCGACGACCCAGTCTTCGTACCAGTTTCGTGATCACCTGCATCAGCTCCTCAGCCAGCTCGCTACGCACACCGGCCAGACCCGCGGCGTGCGACAGGGGAGTGGTTCTCAGGGCGTCGACCTCGACCTGGGCTGCGGCACGCTGTGCCGCACGGCGCCCCACCAGCGCGTGGGTGCCATACTCCAGCTCCGCCGCGGCCAGTACGTCGTGTGCGGCCACGAGAGCGCCCTGGGCGCCGCACACCTCGTCGGCGACCGTCCACTGCTCTGCGGTCATTCCGCGCGCGCCGGACTCGATCCGCGACATCATGGTGCGGGTCCTGCCGAGGGTCTCGCCGAGGATGCGCTGGGTGACCCCGGCCGCCTCCCGGTACTTGCCGAGCCGATCACCCAGGTCGCGGCGCAAGGCGTTCACCCTCGCTCGCTGCGCCGCCACGTCCCCTGCCTCCATGGTCACGACCGCACCCTACCGGGGGGTTACCCGGAGTGGTGGCAACCGGGGTCGCGCCCTCTTCCGTCACCACAACCAGCCCCGCCACAGTGCCCGTGCACCTGGTGCCCGGCCGCCACGACCGCGGATCGCGGCGGGCGCAAGCGACAGCCACGGACCGCTTGCTTGCGTTGCCACCCCCGAGCCCGGTCACCAGGTGCCTCCCACTGCGGCGACTGAGGACCAGAGGCACGATGACCGACGATGATGACCCGATCGTGGTGTTCATGGCGAGGCAGCCCGAACTGCTGCGCCGGCTGCTCGACGAGCACGTCGACGACGGCACCGGGCACTGCCGGGTGTGCGCCATCGGTGATCAGGCCGGGTACCGCACGTGGCCGTGCAACATCGCGGGCTACATGATCCGGGCGGCCCAGATCAGGCCGCCCCCCGACCCGGTGGTGGAGCGCCAGCCCGGCGCGCCTCGCCCGCGAGTACTCCGGGTAGGACGAGCGCGTGCGGCACCGTGGGCTGACGACAAACGCGGCCGGCCGCCCGGTACCCGGCGGAAGTAACCGCGAGGTGCCGGGCGGGGCGCGAGGATGCTTGGCGGTCACCTGCGAGGATGCTCCGGTGAGCGGACCCACCACCAGGCAGCCCGAGATCGCCGCCGACGGCGTCCCGCGCGGCCAGGCCGTTCTCGACGGGTTGGTGCAGCTGCTCGACCTCGAGCAGCTCGAGGTCAACCTCTTTCGCGGGGTGAGCCCACCGCGGAGTCCCACGCGGGTGTTCGGTGGTCAGGTGGCCGCGCAGGCCCTGGTCGCGGCGGGTCGCACGGTGCCCGACGATCGGGGGGTGCACTCGCTGCATGCCTATTTCATCCGGCCGGGCGATCCCCGGGTGCCGATCGTCTACGAGGCCGAGCGGGTTCGGGACGGCCGCTCGTTCACCACCCGCCGCGTGCTCGCCATCCAGCACGGTGAGGTGATCTTCTCGTTGTCGGCGTCGTTCCAGTTCCCGCAGGAGGGGCTGGAGCACACCGAGCCGGCCCCGGTCGACGTGCCGGCCCCGGATTCGTTGCCGGACTTGGGGGAGCGGCTCGCCGCGGGCGGGGAGAACAGCTGGATGCGCGACTTCCCGCGCCCGCTGGACATCCGGCCGGTCGGTGAGCCGATCTGGTCGTCGCGGCGAAACGGTCCGTCCGACGATCCCGTGCAGGTGTGGATGCGCGCCGACGGCACCCTGCCCGACGACCCGCTGCTGCACGTCTGCCTGCTCACCTACGCCAGCGACCTCACGTTGCTCGGGTCGGTGGTCGCCCGGCACGACCTGCGTTCCGCCGATGTGCAACTGGCGAGCCTGGACCACGCGATGTGGTTCCACCGGCCGTTCCGGGCCGATGAGTGGTTGCTCTACCAGTGCTACTCGCCCACGGCGTCGGGCTCCCGAGGCCTGGCGACCGGCCGGTTCACCACGCGCGAGGGCCGCCTGGTGGCCACCACCGTGCAGGAGGGGCTCGTCCGGCTGCCGCGGAGCGGCTGAGGCTCCGGCACGGTTTCCCGCCGACCCCGCCGCGGCCGGCGAGCCGCACGGCGAGCAACCCGAAAAGCGCGGCGTACCCGATCCCGCCCGCATAGCCACTGAGTGCGTGCAGGAACCCGGCCGCCAGCACCAGACCGGATGGGGCGGGCCAGACCCCGCCGGCGATGAGCGCAAGGGGGAGGCCGCCGAGTACGGCCACGGCGAGGCCAACCACCGCCACCCGAACCAGCAGTCGCCGATGCCGCTGCGGCTCGTCGAGGAACGTGCGTCGCGCCGCCCACACCCCGAGCGCGACCGCGCCGAACACGCCGAGGCCGAACGTGACCGTGAGGACGAGCCACTCGAATACCCGGGTCAGCGCCGCGCCGGCCGGGTCGACGACTGTCATCGAGGCCAGGGAGGCGGCCTGCTCCGGTGGTGTCAGCCCGATGACCAGCCCGAGCAGTCCGGCGAACAGCAGGCTGATCCCGGTGGCCACGAGCAATGCCCGATCCGTTCCCGTCACGAACAGCCCGACCAGCAGCACCGCGATCAGGCCGTACAGGCCCACGATGTCGCCCGCCCACAGCCCGGCGGCGTGCAGGAAGCCGATTGCGAGCATCCACCACCCACGCCGGCGGATCAGCCCCTGCACCGTCTGCGTCGGCATTCCGACCGCCGTCCGGCGCCTGGCCAGCTGGACGATCCCGTAGCCGAAGAGCAGCCCGAAAAGGGGGTAGGCGCGGCCGTCGACCAGCACGAGCTGGACGGCGGCGACGGTCCGATCGACCGCGGACAGATCACCCGGGTACCCGCGGACGCCGGTGGGCTGCCCGTACACGTAGACATGCACGTTGGCGAGCGCGATGAGTAACAGCATGCCGCCGCGGGCGAGGTCCGGGGCCAGGTTGCGGGCACCGATGGGCGTTGCACCGGGGTCGACCGGTGGGTTCAGGGCTGCGGTCACGCTCCGACCATAGAGCGCTTCGACCATGGAGCGCTGGGCAGATCAGCGCCGCCGCGACGCGGCGCGAGATCCGCGAGTGGGTCGCCGAGGAGCATGGTCTGATGCCAGCCACCTTGCTGAAGTCTGGGCGGGGCCCGGCCGTCGGGGTGATCCCGTCGCGGCGCGCGATGGGAACGCGGGTTAGCCTGCCCGCGTGTCTGCGTCGGCCTCGCCTGCCCCTGTCTCGCCGGTCCCCGTCTCACCTGTCACGGTCACCGTCACCGGAGCTGCCGGGCAGATCGGCTACGCGCTGCTGTTCCGGATCGCCTCGGGTCAGCTGCTCGGCCCCGACACCCCGGTCAGGCTCCGCCTGCTGGAGATCCCGCAGGCGGTCCAGGCGGCGGAAGGTGTCGCCCTGGAACTTGATGACTGCGCGTTCCCGCTGCTCGCCGGGATCGACATCACCGACGACGCGACGGTCGCGTTCGACGGCGCGAACGTCGCGCTGCTCGTGGGCGCGCGGCCGCGTACCACGGGGATGGAGCGCGGCGACCTGCTCGAGGTCAACGGCGCCATCTTCGCCCCGCAGGGTCGGGCGATCAACGTCGGCGCGGCCGCCGACATCCGGGTCCTGGTGGTGGGCAACCCGGCCAACACCAACGCGCTCATCGCGCAGGCCGCCGCACCCGATGTGCCGGCCGAGCGGTTCACCGCGATGACCAGGTTGGATCACAACCGGGCGGTCGCGCAGCTCGCGAAGAAGCTGTCCGTATCGGTCACCGACATCACCAAGCTGACGATTTGGGGCAACCACTCCGCCACCCAGTACCCCGACCTGTTCCACGCCGAGGTCGGTGGCAAGAACGCCGCCGAGCAGGTGGAGGAGTCCTGGTTGCGCGAGGAGTTCATCCCGACCGTGGCCAAGCGCGGCGCCGCGATCATCGAGGCCCGCGGCGCGTCGTCCGCGGCGTCGGCGGCCAGCGCGGCCGTCGACCACGTCTTCGACTGGGTCAACGGCACCTCCGACGGCGACTGGACCTCCGCCGCCGTCCCGTCCGACGGTTCCTACGGGGTGGCCGACGGGATCATCTCCTCGTTCCCGGTGACCTCGCGCGGCGGGCGCTGGGAGATCGTGCCGGGGCTGGGGATCGACGCGTTCTCCCGCGAGCGCATCGACGCCTCCGTCACCGAGCTGATCGAGGAGCGGTACGCGGTGAAGGGTATGGGCCTGCTCTGAGCCCAGGGATTCGCGCTGCAAAGCGGAGGGTGACTCGGAACTAGCCCAGCCTCGCGATCGCGAACGACTCCGGACGCAGTGCCAGCGCCTCGCCGTCGGCCTCGGCGGTCTCGGAGCTGAGCAGGATCCGGGCCATCCGGGAGCCCAGCGCGACCGTCACCGGGTCCGGGCCGAGGTTGACCACCAGCCGCAGCGACCCGCGGTGCAGCACGAGGGTGCGCGAGTGCTCGTCGACGTCCACCTGCACCCGGTCCAGCCACGGATCCGAGAGCTCCGGGTGCGCCTTGCGCACCGCGATCAGCGCCCGGAACCCGGCGAGCAGGGACGCGTGCGGCTCCTGCTCGGGCTCGGCCCAGTCGAGTTTCGAGTCCAGGAACGTCTGCTCGGCGTTGGGGTCGGGCACGTCGACGTCAGCCCATCCGTGCTCGGCGAACTCCGCGAACCGACCCGCGCGCACCGCCTCCCGCAACGCCGGGTCGGGGAAGCGGGAGAAGAACTGCCAGGGTGTCCGCGCGCCCCACTCCTCACCCATGAAGATCATCGGGGTGAACGGGGAGCACATCAGCAGCGCGGCGCCGCAGGCGATCAGGCCGGGGGAGAGGGTGTCGGTGAGCCGGTCGCCGGTGGCCCGGTTGCCGATCTGGTCGTGGTTCTGGAGGTAGGCGAGGAACCGGTGGGCGGGGATCCGTGCGGTGTCCACGGGGGCGCCGTGGTTGCGCTGCCGGAAGCTGGACCAGGTGCCCTCGTGCAGGAACGCCCTGCGCAGCACGTGCGCCAGCCCCGCGAGACCGGCTTCGGCGAAGTCGGAGTAGTAACCCTGTGACTCGCCGGTGAGCGTGGTGTGCAGGCTGTGATGGATGTCGTCGCACCACTGGGCGTGCAGGCCGTACCCGCCCGCCTCACGAGAGGTGATCATGCGCGGGTCGTTGAGGTCGGACTCCGCGATGAGCGACAGCGGCCGCCCGACGTGGGCTTCGACCACAGCGACATCGATGGCGAGCTCTTCGAGCACGTGGGTGGCACGTTCGTCGTGCAGGGCGTGCACGGCGTCGAGGCGCAGGCCGTCGACGTGGAACTCACGCAGCCACATGAGCGCGTTGTCGATCATATAGCGGCGTACCGGCTCTGCGTGCGCGCCGTCGAGGTTCAACGACGGGCCCCAGATGTTGCTGCCGGCGAAGTACGGCCCGAACCGGTCGAGGTAGGCCCCCGACGGGCCGAGGTGGTTGTAGACCACATCGAGCACCACCCCGAGACCGCGGCCGTGGCAGGCGTCGACGAACCTCTTGAACGCGTCCGGCCCGCCGTAGTTCTTGGTGACCGCGTACCAGCCGACCCCGTCGTAGCCCCAGTTGCGTGGCCCGTCGACGGCGTTGACCGGGAGTACCTCGACCAGGTCCACGCCCAGCGCCACCAGGTGGTCGAGCCGCTCGACCGCCGCGTCGAACGTGCCGGCGGGGGTGAAGGTGGCGATGTGCAGCTCGTAGAGCACGCTGCCGGGAAGTTGGCGGCCGGTCCACGCCTGGTCGGTCCACCGGAACGCCTCGGCGTCGTACACCCGGGAGGCGCCGTGCACCCCGGCCGGCTGCCAGCGGGAGCGAGGGTCGGGGAGCGGGGTCTCGTCGTCGTCGAGCAGGAATGCGTAGTCGGTGCCCGGTCCGGCGCCGTCGACGCTCGTTCGCCACCAGCCTCCTGAGCCAAGCGACATAGCGCGCGGGGTACCGTCCACCAGCACTCGGACCTGGCCGCGCAGCGGTGCCCAGACCGCGAAATCAGTCACGCGGAGATCCTGCCGGTTGGGCGCCGACTCCGCCGAGGCGGTGCGGGACAACCCACGCTTCCGGATGATGTGGTCGGTCCTCTGTGGGTCCACCCACAGAGGACCTATGGTTTTGGTGGATCGACTCACAGCAAACCCGGGGTTTTGGTGGGTCGACCCACAGTACGTGATTTTATGTGGCACGCTCGGCCGATGCACGACGACGAGATCAGGCGTTACTTGCGGGAACGCAACCCGTGGTGGCGCGCTGCCGCTTCGGGAGGCGATGTGACGGCGTGGGTTCGGCACGATCCCACTCTCAATGCCGCGGCCGTCGCCGGTATCGAGCACCACCCCGACGTGCTCGCCGACGTCACCGCAGGAGGTCTGTGGGTTGTGCGCGGACCGCGGAGGGTCGGGAAGTCGGTCGCGGCGAAGCGCCTGGTCGCCGGTCTGTGCGCAGGCCCGGAGCCCCGAGCCGCCCGCGTGGTGTACGCGGCCGCCGACGGCTTCCGCGTTCAGGATCTGCGCCGGTTGTTCACCATCGGGAGGGAGCTCGCCGGCGCGGGTCCGCTCTACTGGATCATCGACGAGGTTTCGTCGGTCGTCGGGTGGCCCGCCGCGATCAAGGAGCTTCGGGACAACACCCCGCTCGCCCACGATGCAGTAGTGCTCACCGGGTCCTCGGCCGGCGATCTCGCTGACGCCCGGTCAGCGCTGGGACCAGGGCGTACCGGCACAGCCCATCCGTTTCGGGTACTTCTCCCGATGACATTCCGAGAGTACCTGCGTGCGTCCAAAGCGGGCGTCCCCCTGCCTGACCAGGTCACCCCCGACGCGCTGCGATCGGCCGCCGCTGCGTCCGCCATCGCGGAGCTCGCTCCCTTCGTGGACGACCTCGATCTGGCCTGGCAGCAGTTCAACGACATCGGCGGATTCCCCCGTGCTGTAGCGGACCACGTGGCGCACGGCGACGTCTCCGACGCGTTCACCTTCGACCTGTTGTCCTGGCTGGCGGGCGATGTAGAGCACGACAGGCCGGTCGAGTCCGTGCTCGAGCTGCTGGTGGAGCTGCATCGGCGCACCGGTAGCCCACTCAACCAGGCGCAGACTGCGGAGGCCCTGCACATCAGTCGAGACCGTTTCCGGGTGCGATGTCATCGCATGGTGAGCACCTTCGCCGCCCACTGGTGCCCGCAGGGCGACGAACACGGTGCCGCCGTCCCTGGCTCGCAGTCGAAGCTCTATCTGATCGACCCGCTCCTGGCCCGCCTGCCGACCTTGCGTGACCCCGCCCTCCCCGCGCCCGACGCGACCAGGCTCACCGAAAGCTCGTTGGCCCGTGAACTGGCCCAGGCGACCGATCGTGTGCATCCGGACCGGTTCGTCGAGGGCCGGGCGATCCGTTACTCACGGGCAGGAGCAGGTGGTGAGGTGGACTTCGCGCCGGTACCGATCGCGGTTGCCGGTGTCCGGTCACGCACCGTTGCGGTTGAGTCGAAGTGGGTCAGCCGGCAGTGGCGGGGCGAGGCGCTGGCAGTTCGACGACGCTTCGGCGGCGGTGTGCTGGCAACGAAGGACCTCGTTGACATCGATGATCCCGAGGTCTGGGCGGTGCCCGCTCCGATGGTCGCACTCCTGTTGAACTGACAGCCTTGGCGTGCCGGCCATCGACCGGCGGACGTTGCTGATCATCACGCCACCCCGACGGTCGGCCTGGTCGTCGGTCGCACCACGACCTCCAGATCGGGTGGCTGGGTGGAGTCCAGCAGGTCGTTCATGTCCCGGAACACCCCTGCGCGGTTCGCGAGCTCGCGGTGGGTGCCGACGTCCACGACCTGCCCTTGCTCGATTACGTAGATCTTGTCGGCCTTGCGGAGCGTCGAGAGCCGGTGCGCGACGACGATGACGGTGCGCCCGGCCGTCAGCCGTTCCAGGCCGTCCATCACCAGCGATTCGCTGACCGCGTCCAGGCCGGAGGTCGGCTCGTCGAGGATGACCACCGGGGTGTCCCGGACCAGGGCACGCGCGATCGCGATGCGTTGGCGCTGGCCACCGGACAGGGTCGTGCCGCGCTCGTTGACCTCGGTGTCGTATCCGTCGGGCAGCCGGTTGACGAACTCGTCGACGTGGGCGGCCGCCGCTGCCGTGATCAGCTGTTCGCGGGTGGCGTGCGGGGCGCCGAAGGCGATGTTCTCCAGGATCGTGCCCGACAGCAGCACCGAGTCCTGCAACACCAGCGAAACCTGCGCACGCACGGACTCCAGCGTCAGGTCGCGCACGTCGTGCCCGTCGAGACGGACCGCGCCGGCCTGCACGTCGTAGAGGCGCGGGATCAGGCTGCTGACCGTGGACTTGCCGGCACCCGTGGGGCCGGCAAGGGCGATCATCTGCCCAGGCGTCGCGGTGATCGAGACGTCCTTCAGGACCGGCCGGGCCGGGTCGTAGCCGAACGTGACCTCGCGCAGCTCGACGTGCCCGCGCATCCGGCGCAGCGGCCGGGCGCCGGGCAGGTCGCGCACGGCCGCCTCGACGTCGAGCACCTCCTGCACGCGGTCGGCGCTGGCCTGGCCCTTGCTGATCGTCGTGGTGAGCTTGGCCAGCTGCTTGACGGGCTGGTAGAGCTTCTCGTTGTAGGCGAGGAACACCAGCAGCAGGCCGAGCTCCATGGAGCCGTCCAGCACGCGAAAGGTACCGACCAGCAGGACCAGTGCCCGGCCGACGTGCACGATCACGTCGACCGCGGCGGGGAGCCGGGCGGCGAAGTCCACCCGCTGCAGGCCCGCGACGAGCCGGGCGTCGCTGTAGGACCGGAACCGCGACTCCGATCGCCGTTCTCCGGAGTAGGTCTTGACCAGCCGGATCGAGGACAGGATCTCGGTGGCGTGCGACGCGACGCGGCCCTCCTCCGTCCGCGCGGTCGCGGCCCAGCTCTTGATGATCCACCGGTACCGCACGAGCACCGCGAACAGCGGCGGCGCCACGAGCAGCGACAGCAGTGCGAAGAACGGGTCGATCGTCACGCTGATGACGAGGATGCCGACGAGCAGCGTCGCGTTGGGCAGCAGGACCGAGAGCACCGCCACGAGCAGGCTCTGGATGGTGTTCACATCGGACGTGAGCCGGTTGCTCAGATCGCCGATCCGCTGCTTCTCGTGGTAGCCCAGCGACAGCCGTTGAAGGTGACCGAAGGTCGTGGTGCGCAGATCGGCGAGCATCCGCTCGCCGACCCCGGACAGCGTCCGCTCGGCCAGGTACATCAGCACCGCACCCAGCACCGCGACTACGCAGATGGCTGCGATGCAGATCCACAGCAGCGCGACCGGGTTCCCGGCCGGCTCCGGGCCGAGCACGGCCGCGACCGCACCGGTGAGCGGCCGGTCCTGGAGCACGTTGTCGACCACGATCTTCAGTGGCCAGGGCAGCGCAAGTGCCATCGCGGAACCGGCCAGGATCAGGAGGCCGCCCACCGCGAGCTGGCGGCGATACACCGCGAGCGTGGTGCGGAACTGCCAGAGCACGGAGAACATGAGCGAGCCTACCTACCGTGATGCGGGCGCTGTGCGCGGACGGACTCAGGAGGCCAGCAGGTCCAGCCGGTCGTGCTTGCGGCGGAAGGCGTCCACGACGATGCGGTCGCGCTTGCGGGTCAGCAGTGCGGCTGCGCGGGAGAGCGGGACCCAGCGGGTCTGATCGACCTCGTCGGGGTCGGGGGTCCCGACCTCCGCCAGGGGCGTCATGTGCCAGTACCGGACGTGCTTGGCGCGCCTGTTGCGATCGCGGTACTCCACGCTGTGCACCTCCTGGTGCAGCCGGCAGCGCAGGCCGGTCTCCTCGCGGACCTCCCGCTCGGCGCACTCCTCGACACTCTCGCCGGGCAGCGCGGCGCCCTTCGGGATCGTCCAGTCGCCGTGCCGGATCCGGTGCACGAGCAGCACTTCCGGTTCCGCTGCCCGTCCGCGGCTGGTCGCGGGTCGGATGACCAGGCCACCGCCGGCCACCTTGGCCGGGGCGGCATCGACCGCGAGAAGCCCGTCGCCGAGGTGGGCCACCTTCGCCATGGCCTGCGCGACCAGACGGCAGGTCCAGGGGCGCCGCTGCACGATCCGGGTCAGCTTGTTCCGGGCTGCACAGGGAGGCAGTTCGTTCCGCAGTTCGTCGGCGGACTCGACGCGCGAGGCCGCGGTGACCGCGTCCAGCAGGGCGTTGGCCGCGCGGGTGAGCGCGGGCACGTGCAGGCCGCCGTGGCCCGCGAGCTCGATGGCGACGAGCAGCTCCTCGGTGCGCCGGTGCGCCGTCGTGAGGTCGTCCACAGCGGTGTCCCTGATCAGCTTGCGCCACCGCCGAGCCAGCATGGCCGGCAGCACGAACGCCGCGGGGAGGTGGGCGTCCCCGGCCGGCGCCGCCGTGCGCAACGGCGCCGGCCGGCGTCCGGAGGCGAGGACCGTCAGCTGTGCTCGGGTGGACGCGCAGACCGACGGTCCGACCGACGAGACCAGCGCCGTACGGCCGGCTCGCAGGTCCTCGAGCACTCCACCGGCCGACACCGTTGCCTCGGCTCGGCATTCGATGAGCAGCTGGACCTGGCGGTCGAGACGTCGCACCGCGTCGAGCGTCGCGCGGACGGCGTCCAGCCCGGTCCGCACCTCCACCGTCCACTCCTTGTGCAGGACCGGGCGCAACGAGCGGAGGTCGGTACGCAGCGCGTCGAGCGCCCCGAGTCCCGCGGTGACCTCGTCCTCCCCGATGCCGTCGGTGGGGATGCGCAGCCAGTCCAGAACCGCGGCGGAGTCGGCGGTCAGGACGGTCCGAGCCACGGAGCCGGCGCTGGGCGTCGAAACGGGGTCGGCTGACTGGACGGGGTGAAGTACGGCTCTCGTCATGCCGACGATGATGCGGCCGGGGTATGGCGCGTAGATGAATGGTGGATGAGGCTACTTTCATGCGGGAGGGTTGGCGGACGCGCATGAAGGTCGGGTGCGGATCCGGTGGGTGGAGGGTGCCGGGTGCTTGATCGATATGTGGGAACCGTCAGCCGTGCCGAGTGCGGGTCCGGGTTCCCGACCGATGGTCATGGCACCGTCAGGGTCGCGGTGATCTGCCAAGGTCAGTGTTTCGGCGCGGGGAGCCGCCCGGGATGCGGTTCTGTGTTCCCGTTCGGTGATCATGAAGCGGGTGGCGTGATCCAGACCCTCGATGACCTCGATGCGGCGCTGCGCTAGGCCGGTCGGACGAGCAGCGCCACCGGGTAGCGCTCCAGCAGTTGCGCCAGGGGAGGTGTTGCGCCCTCAACCGGCGTGCCGGTGACGACGTCGCACCAGTCGGTCGCCCCGCCGGGCAGCGGGAGCACCGTGTCGCCCCAGCCCCCGCGTGCGGCCAGGCCGACCGGGAGCCGGGTGGCGACCACCACCAGCGAGGCCGACCGGGTGAACGTCACCGCGTGTTCGGCCGCCGGGCCTTCCGCGGCCAGCGGGCGATAGCCGGTGAACATCTCGGGCCGGTACCGCCGCAACCGCAACCCGCTCGCGGTGACCAGCAACTTCGCCGCGCCCCCGGCGTCGATCTCCGGCTGCCAGTCGTCGTCGAGCCGGGTGAGCAGAGCGCGGCGGGCGACCCAGTCGACCGGGCGCCGGTTGTCCGGGTCGACCAGCGAGTACTCGAACAGCTCGGTGCCCTGGTAGACGTCCGGCACGCCGGGCCCGGTGATCTGCACCAGCTTCTGGCCCAGTGAGTTCGACCATCCCGGCCGGGAGATCCGCCCGACGAACTCCTCGATCTCGTCGACGAGGTCGGCGTCGGCGAGCACCTGCTCGGGCCACCCGGCGATGATCGCGTCCACCTCCGGAACCGCCTCGACATGACTGGTGACGAGCTTGGCCTCCTTGGACGCCTTGCCCAGGTAACCGGCCAACCGCTCCGCCGAGATCGGCCAGGCGCCCACGAGGTTCTGCCAGGCGAGGAGCTCCAGCGACCGGTCGGGCAACGGGTGCGCGGCCGCCCAGCCGCGCATCAGCGACGTCCACTCACCGGGCATCTCGGCGAGCACCGCCAGGCGAGCCCGGACGTCCTCGGAGCGTTTGGTGTCGTGGGTGGACAGCGTGGTCATGGTGGCCGGCCAGGACGCCTCACGTGCGGCGAGTGCGGCGTGGAACTCGGCCGGTGACACCCCGAACCGTGCCGGGTCGCCGCCCACCTCGTTGAGCGCGACAAACCGGTTCCAGCGGTAGAACGCCGTGTCCTCCACCCCCTTCGCCATCACCATGCCCGACGTCTGCTGGACACGGGTGGCGAGCGGGCCGTGTGGCTCGGCGAGCATCGCGGCGTGCACGGTGGTGAGTACGTCGGCCAGGTCGGGGCGGTGGCTGCTCGCCACGGACACCGCGGTGTCCAGCGCGGAACGGCCCTCGGGCAGGTAGCTGCGATACACGGGGAAGCCGCAGAGCAGCTCGGCCACGGCCAGCCGCACGCGCTCGGCGGCGTGGGACACGGCGGGCACGGGCACCAACGAGGCGATCCGGCGGACCTCCGCGGCGAGGATCGTATCGGCCACCTCCCGGCGGGCGGTGTACTCGGCGGTGTGCGCGGACTCCTTGCCCCCGGTGTGCTCGGCGGCGAACTGGGTGAGCAACCCGGCCCCGTCGGGGTCGACGAAGACCCCGCAGATCTCCCGGAGCGCCTCGTAGCCCGACGTGCCGTCCACCGGCCACGACGCCGGGAGCTCCTCGCCGACCCCGAGGATCTTCTCCACCAGCAGCCAGCGGTCCGGACCGATCGCCACGCGCAGGCGACGCAAGTACGCGCCCGGATCCGAGAACCCGTCCGGATGATCGATGCGCAGTCCGTCCACGTCGCCCGCCGCCACCCAGCGCAGCACCTCGCGGTGGGTGGCCTCGAACACCACCGGGTCCTCGACGCGCACTGCGGCGAGCGTGGAGACGTCGAAGAACCGTCGGTAGGTCAGCTCCGCCGCGCCGCGTTTCCAGGAGACGAGCCGGTAGTGCTGGCGTTCGTGGACCTCTTGAGCGCTCCCGAAACCCGTGTCCGGCGCCACGGGCCAGGCGTGCTCGTAGTACCGCAGCTCGGTGCGGTCAGTGTCGTTCCCGGAGAGGGACAGCTCGGACAGCGCCTTGTCCTCGTCGGCGTCCAGCACCGGCAGCAGGATGGGGCCCGCAGACCAGTCGATGTCGAAGTACGAGGCATATCGCGAGGTGCGGCCGTGGCGCAGCACGTCCCACCACCACGGGTTCGCCTTCCCGACTTCGATGCCGAGATGGTTGGGCACGATGTCGAGCACGAACCGCAGGCCGCCCGCCCGCACGGCGGCGACCAGCGCTGCTCGCCCAGCCTCGCCGCCACGCTCGGCCGAGGTTCGCGTCGGGTCCACCACGTCATAGCCGTGGTTGGAACCGGCTCCGGATTCCAGCAGCGGGGACGCGTACAGGGCACCCACACCGAGCGCGTCGAGGTAGGGCACGAGCCCGATCGCGTCGTCGAAGGTGGTGTCCGCCGAGAACTGGAGCCGGTAGGTGGACGGCGGCGCGGGAGTCACGGACGCGACGCTAGTGGAGCGGGAACGGGCGAGCAGCCCGCAGCACCATGTTCGATGAGCCGACGAGATAGGGTTCGGGCCGATGAGCACCGTGTTCACGAAGATCATCCGAGGTGACCTGCCCGGCAGGTTCGTCTGGTCCGACGACCGCGCCGTGGGGTTCCTGTCGATCAACCCGCTGGGGCCCGGCCACACCCTGGTCGTACCGCGGGACGAGGTCGACCGCTGGGTCGATGCCGACCCCGACCTGGTCGCCCACCTCAATTCCGTCGCGCATGTGATCGGGTGCGCGGTGCAGCGGGTGTGGGATCCGCCTCGAGTCGGCCTGATCGTCGCCGGGTTCGAGGTACCCCACCTGCACCTGCACGTCTTCGCGGCGTGGGACATCGCGGCGTTCGACTTCGCGAACGCGGCGAAGACCGTCGACGCAGTCGAGCAGGACGCGCACGCCGAGGCGTTGCGGGGGGCGTTGCGGGCGGCCGGGCACGGCGCCCACGTCACGCTGGCACCACCGTCGTCGCGCTCGTGACGGCCGCGGACCGGCGGGTGACAGGGTCGCCGCGTTCCCACCTGCGCATGCGGGATTAGGGCACCATCGCGGCATGCTCATCGGCGTCCCCCGAGAGATCAAGAATCACGAGTACCGCGTCGCGATCACCCCGGCGGGCGTGCTCGAGCTGGCCACCCGCGGCCACGACGTGCTCATCGAGCGCGATGCCGGCGCAGGTTCGACCCTGCGCGATGAGGACTTCGTCGCCGCCGGCGCCCGGATCTCCCCGGACGCGGATGCCGTCTGGAGCGCGGATCTGGTGCTCAAGGTCAAGGAGCCGGTGCCCGAGGAGTACCACCGGCTGCGCGCCGGCCAGGTGCTCTTCACCTACCTGCACCTGGCGGCGTCCAAGGAGTGCACCGATGCCCTCGTCGCTACGGGCATCACCGCCGTGGCCTACGAGACCGTGCGGTTGCCCGACGGCTCGCTGCCGCTGCTGGCCCCGATGAGCGAGGTCGCCGGCCGGATGGCGCCGCAGGTCGGTGCCCATTATCTGCAACGCACGGCCGGGGGACGGGGCGTGCTGCTCGGCGGGGTGTCCGGCGTGCCGGCCGGAAAGATCGCGGTGCTCGGGGCCGGGGTCTCCGGCATGAACGCCGCGACGATCGCGCTGGGCCTCCAGGCCGAGGTGATCGTGCTCGACACCAACATCAACCGGCTGCGCCAGATCGACTTCACCTACCGCGGCCACCTACAGACAATCATGAGTAACGCCTACGAGGTGGAGCGCGCGTGCCTGTGGGCCGATCTCGTGATCGGCGCGGTGCTCGTGCCCGGGGCGAAGGCGCCCACACTGGTGACGAACGAGCTGGTCTCCCGGATGCGGCCGGGGTCGGTACTGGTCGACATCGCGATCGACCAGGGCGGCTGCTTCGCCGACTCCCGCCCGACCACCCACGACGACCCGGTGTTCGGCGTGGACGACTCGATCTTCTACTGCGTCGCCAACATGCCCGGCGCGGTGCCCAACACCTCGACCCGGGCGCTGACCAACGTCACCCTGCCCTACGTCTGTGCGCTCGCCGACCGCGGTCTGGCGGTGGCCGTTGCCGCTGACCCGGCGCTGGCCGCGGGGGTCAACGTGGCGGCAGGCCGGGTGGTGCAGCCCGCGGTCGCCGCCGCGCACGGCGTCGAGTTCACCGATCTGGCTGACCTGATGAAGGAACTGCCCGGACTCAGCTGAGTGCTTTCTCGGCGACCGATGCAACCGCTGGTGAGGGAAAAACTGACCGCCGGTGTCCGATGTCAATCTTTCGGGGGAGACTGCCCGTGCCGCGCTGACCTGGCGCACAGATATGCCTACGCTCAAGTTTCAGCCATTTCCGGCGGGCAGTGGCATGTTGTCCTGTCCGTCTCGACGGGAGGCACGCCGGATGCCGGGGGAGATGACCGAACGCGCTGGTTTGGGACAGGTCTTCCGCCTGCCCGAGTTCCGGGCGCTGTGGGTCGCGGAGCTGCTCTCCGTGGCCGGTGATCAGCTGGCCCGGGTGGCGCTCGCCGTGCTTGTCTTCGGTCGCACCGGTTCGGCGGCCTGGGCGGCCGGCGTCTACGCGCTCACGTTCCTGCCGGCGATCCTGGGCGGGGTCCTGCTGACCTGGGTCGCTGACCGGTACCGCCGTCGTGAGGTGATGATCGCTGCGGACGTTCTGCGGGCCGTGCTCGTGATGGCGATGGCGGTGCCCGGCCTGCCACTGTGGGCGTTGAGCGGTCTCCTCGTCGCGGTCGTCCTGCTCGGTTCCCCCCACCTGGCCGCGCAGGGTGCTCTGCTGCCCGAGGTCCTCCCCGGCCAGCTCTACGAGCGCGGGCTGGCGATCCGCCAGATCACGAACCAGACCGCCCAGGTCGTCGGGTTCGCCACCGGCGGTCTCCTGGTCGCCGCGCTCAGCCCATCCACGGCGCTGGTGATCGACGCCGCGACGTTCGTCCTGTCCGCGATCGTGCTCCGGCTCGGGGTCGTGGCTCGCCCGCGACCGGGCACGGCCGACGATGACGCCGAGTCCGGGGGGAGCGAACAGGGCCTGGGTGGGGTGCTCACCGGCATTTCGGTGATCTTCACCGATCCCCGGCGCCGGGCACTGGTCGTGCTGGCCTGGCTCATCGGGTTCTACATCGTCCCGGAAGCGCTCGCTGCGCCCTACACGGCGGAGATCGGCGCCGGCCCGGCGGCGGTCGGGCTGCTCATGGCCGCGCACCCGCTCGGCAGCGTGATCGGGGTCTGGCTCTTCGTCCGGTTCGTGCCCGCCGACGTGCGGTCCCGACTCATCGGCGTGCTCGCCGTCGGCGCCGGTGTGCCGCTGCTGGTCTGCCAGCTGCGCCCGGGAGTTACGGTCGCCTTTGTGCTGTGGGGCCTGTCCGGAGTGCTCTCCACCACCTACCTGATGCAGGCTCAGGCCTGCTTCGTCCGGGCGACGCCCGACGCTGTGCGCGGCCGAGCCATCGGTGTCGCGGCGTCGGGAATTATTGCCGCCCAGGGTGTGGCCGTTCTCGCGGGCGGTCTGCTCGCTGACGTGACACGCCCATCGACGGCGATCGCGGTGAGCGGTGCCGCTGGCTCGGTCCTGGCCATCGGCGGCGCCGTCGCGTGGCGCCTGGCCAGATCGGACGGAGAGCACGTGTCCGAAAGTCGCGCGAACTCCGGTTCGGTGTCGCGGACCGACGGATGACCCGTCACCAGCTGGCGTTGCTCATCAGGCCTCCTATGAGTGTCAACCACCAGGGTGATGGTTGCACGTCTATGGCACAAGATGCATCGCACAGTCGGGGCAGACGACCTACTTATCCGTTAACTGTGGCGATGGTATGGATGGCCTATTACGCTTCCCAGCACGTGACGCCGAGATGCGAGATGACTGAGAGCACGGATGTCGGCAGAGCAGGGTGAGAACAGCAAGCCGGGTACGCCCCCGGCTCGAGTCCTCCCGATCACCCAGTGGGTGGTCTGGAGCCTCCCTGGTCGTGCCCTGACAGTGGTATTGATCGTTGAGATCACCGCGGTCGCGCTGATCGCCGTCCATCTGATCGGCCCGGGGTCGGTCCTCGATATCGGTAGCGCGGCCGTCCTCAGCCTGCTTGGCATCGCCCACACGGAGATCGCTGTCGGGGTCGAGCGGATCCGGCGACGGGTCACCGAGTCTCTGCACATCGACCTCAGCTCGGTCTGGACCTTCGCGGGCGCGGTGATCCTGCCGCCCGCATACGCGGCGATCGTCGCCGTCGTCGTATTCGCCCACCTGTGGTGGCGCGCGTGGCGGCCTCGGGTGCCGCTCTACCGGCATCTGTTCAGCACCGCGACCGTGGTCCTGGCCTGCATCGCTGCCTCGGCCGTCGTCACCAAGGTCGGCTCCGGAGATCCCGCGCGGGTCCTCGGGGGCGGCCGCGAGCTCGTCGCGCTCGGCGCCGCGCTGCTGATCTACACAACGGTGAACATCGGTCTCGTGGCCGGCGCCATCGCGGTGAGCACCCCGCGCGCCACCGTCCCCTGGGACTGGGACGAAATCATGCTCGAGGTCGCCACGCTGTGCCTTGGCGCGGTGGCCGCGGTGGCCCTTGCGCTCAACCCGTGGCTTGTCGTGCTGCTGCTGCCGCCGCTACTCGTGCTGCACCGCGCGGTTCTGGTGCGTCAGCTGGAGGAAGCTGCCAGCACCGACAGCAAGACCGGCCTCCTCAACGCCGCCGCCTGGCACTTCCGGGCTGAGCGCGAGCTGCTGCGGGCCGACCGCCGGCGCCAGTCCGCTGCGGCGCTGATCCTCGACCTCGATCACTTCAAGGCGGTCAACGACAAGCACGGCCACCTCGTCGGCGACCAGGTGCTGTCCTCGGTCGCCGCGGCGCTGCGGTCCGAGGTTCGGGACAAGGACCTGGTTGGCCGGTTCGGCGGCGAGGAGTTCGTGGTGTTGTTGTCCGGCCTGGACGGCCCGCGGCTCGACGAAACCGGTGGGAACGGCTCGGCGCTGGAGGCCGTCGCGGAACGGCTCCGATGCCGGGTCGCCGAGCTGCGGGTGGAGGTCCCCACCCCGGACGGGCCGATGACCGTGGGCGGTCTCAGCGTCTCGGTCGGCGGCGCGAGGTTCCCGGAGCACGGCGGTGACCTGCGGGCGCTGCTCGAAGTGGCCGACTCCGCGCTCTTCGCGGCCAAGCGGGCCGGCCGCAACTCCGTGCGGGTGGGTGGGCAGCCCCCCGATCCCGGGTACGGGCCGACCACCGGTCTCCAGACCCTCCCGCCGGAGCGCCGACGGCCCACGGCCTGAGTCCGATCAGGGTGCAGCCGGGATCGGCGGGTCCGTCGGGGCGCGTGATCCCGGCCGCCGGAGGTGGCCTGGGTGCCAGCGGAGCGCGCATCAGCGCTGCCGGACGTGCCGGTCGTCGCCCGGAGCGCGTGTCGGGATGCGCGCGTCCCGGAGATCCCTAAACTAGCTCTGTGAACGTGTTGCGAAGCGTCCGTGGCCCGGCCGACCTCAAACGCCTTGGGGCGGATCAGCTCGTCCAGCTGGCAGCCGAGATCCGCGGTTCGCTGGTGACCACCGTCTCGCGCACCGGTGGCCACCTCGGGCCGAACCTTGGGGTCGTCGAGCTGACTATCGCGCTGCACCGGGTCTTCGACTCCCCGCGCGACACCCTGATCTGGGACACCGGACACCAGGCATACGTGCACAAGCTGCTCACGGGCCGTCAGGACGGCTGGGACCAGCTCAAGAAGACCGACGGGTTGTCGGGCTACCCGTGCCGGGCCGAGAGCGAGCACGACCATGTCGAGAACAGCCACGCGTCCACGTCCCTGTCGTGGGCTGACGGATTGGCCCGCGCGTACGCTCTCACCGGGCAGCGGCGCCACGTCGTGGCCGTGATCGGTGACGGCGCGCTCACCGGTGGGATGGCCTGGGAGGCGCTCAACAACATCGCCGCCGGGCGACGGCCCGGCGCAGCGGACACAGCCGGGCGACGGCCCGGCGCAGGGGATACAGTTGGGCGGACCGGCGCAGACGGCGCTGCCGGCCCGGACCGCAACGTCATCATCGTCGTGAACGACAACGGCCGTTCCTACGCGCCGACCATCGGCGGGCTCGCCGACCGGCTGGCATCGCTGCGGCTCCAACCCGGCTATGAGCGGGTGCTGGAGGCGGGCAAGCACACGCTGTCCCGTACGCCCGTGGTCGGTCGCGCCGTCTACGCCGGCCTGCATGCGCTCAAGGCCGGGATCAAGGACGCGATCAGTCCGCAGGAGCTGTTCAGCGACCTCGGCCTGAAGTACTTCGGGCCGGTCGACGGCCACGACATCGCCGCGATGGAATCCGCGCTGCGTCGCGCCCGCCGATTCGGCGGTCCGGTCATCGTGCACGCGGTCACCCGTAAAGGCAACGGTTACCTGCCGGCGGAGAACGACGAGGCCGAGCAGATGCACAGCCCGGCCGCGTTCGACCCGGAGACCGGGCTGCCCACCGGTCCCGCTCAACGGGGCTGGACCAGTGTGTTCGCCGAGGAGATGGTCGAGCTCGGGGCGCGGCGCCCGGATGTCGTCGCGATCACCGCGGCGATGCTCGGCCCGACCGGGCTGGCACCGTTCGCGGCGGCCCACCCGGACCGTTGCTTCGACGTCGGGATCGCGGAGCAGCACGCCCTCACCTCCGCCGCCGGTCTCGCGATGGGCGGGCTGCATCCCGTCGTGGCGATCTACTCCACGTTCCTCAACCGGGCGTTCGACCAGCTGCTGATGGACGTTGCGCTGCACGGGCAGGCGGTCACCCTCGTGCTGGACCGCGCCGGGGTCACCGGCAACGACGGGCCGTCGCACAACGGCATGTGGGACCTGTCGATCCTCGGGGTCGTACCCGGTATCCGGGTGGCCGCGCCGCGCGACGCCGTCACCCTGCGCGAGGAGCTCGCCGAGGCGGTCGCCGTCGACGACGGGCCCACGGTGCTGCGCTTCCCCAAGGGGGCGGTGATCGACTCGGTACCGGCCGTGCGCCGGATCGACGGGGTGGACGTGCTGCGTGAGCCGGTAGCTGCCACTACCGGTGACGAGCCCGCGGTCCTCGTGGTGTGCGTCGGAGTGTTCGGGGAGCTCGGCCTCGCCGTGGCCGACCGGCTGACCCGCCAGGGTGTGTCGGTCACCGTTGTCGACCCGCGCTGGGTGCTGCCGGTGCCCGAGGCGCTGGTCGGCCTCGCCCGTACCCACGACCTGGTGGTCACCGTGGCCGACGGTGGCCGCCACGGGGGTTTCGGCTCGGCACTGGCCGACGCGCTGCGCGCCGCCGAGTGCGACGTGCCGATGCGCGACCTGGCGCTGCCGCAGGCGTTCCTCGACCACGGCAGCCGTCCCGATGTGCTCGCCGCGGCGGGGTTGACCGCCCAGGATGTGGCCCGGCGCATCACCGAGTGGGCGGCGGCGCTGTCGGGTGCCCGGGCGGTGCGCTCGGCCGCGCCGTCTTCGTCGGAGCAGGCGCTCTGATGCGGGTTCTCATCGTGGAGGACGAGCGGCCGCTCGCCGACGCCGTCGCCCGCGGGCTGCGGCGGGAGGGGATGGCCGTCGACGTGGCCTACGACGGCGACACCGGCCACGAGAAGTCGGCAATCACCCGCTATGACGTGGTGATCCTCGACCGCGACCTCCCCGGTATGTCCGGCGACAAGCTGTGCGCGGAGATCATGGCATCCGGGGCCACCACGCGGGTGCTCATGCTCACAGCGAGCGGCACCCTCGCCGACAAGATCGACGGCCTGTCCCGCGGTGCCGACGACTACCTGGCCAAGCCGTTCGACTTCCCCGAGCTCGTGGCCCGCTGCCGGGCATTGGGCCGCCGCGCCACCCCCGCGATGCCGCCGCTGCTCCTGGCCGGCGACGTCGTGTTGGATCCCGCGCGGCGCACCGTGCACCGCCACGACCGGGCCGTCGAGTTGACCCGCAAGGAATTCGGCGTCCTGGAGGTGCTGATCGGCGCGGGTGGCGCCGTCGTGAGCAGCGAGGAGCTGCTGGAACGGGTCTGGGACGAGAACGCCGACCCGTTCACCACGACCGTCCGGGTCACGGTGATGACGCTGCGCAAGAAGCTCGGGGAGCCCGGCGTCATCGAGACGGTCGTGGGCGCGGGCTACCGGGTACCGGCTGCGGGCTGAGAGCTCGTCGTGGGGCGTGCCGGGCTCCTCACCGGGTTGCGGCCGCGGCTCACCCTGCTCAGTACCGCGCTGGTCGCGCTCGTCAGCGGGCTGCTGCTCTGGCTGGGCTGGCTGCTCGTCGGTGGCGTGGCTCAGGCCGTACCCGCGCTGCCGGCGGGGACCACCGTTCTGGTCGGCGACCGTGACGTCCCGGCCGAACAGCTCAGCGAGGCCATCGGGGCCGCGGCGCGTTCGGAGGTGCTGCGGGCCGGGCTGGTTGCGTTTCCGCTGGTGGTGCTCGCCGCCGGGGTTGCGTCATGGTGGCTGGTCGGTCGCGCACTGGGTCCGTTGCAAGCAGTGACGGCGACGGCGCGGCGGTTCTCGGCGGAGTCGCTCGACACGCGCACCGGCCTGCGCGACGCCCGCGGGGAGGTGGCCGAGCTCGCCGCCGGGTTCGACGCGATGCTGGACCGGTTGCAGGCCGCATTCGACGCGCAGCGCCGGTTCGTCGCCAACGCCAGCCACGAGCTGCGCACCCCGCTGGCGGTGCTGCGCACCGAGGTCGACGTCACACTGTCCGATCCGGACGCGGACGTCGACGAGCTGCGCCGGATGGGGGGCGTCGTGCGCGAGGCGACCCGGCGCGCCGACGATCTCATCACGGGGCTGTTGCTGCTGGCCCGCACGGAGGCGCTGTCGTCGCTGGACCCGGGGGCGGTGCGTCCGGTCGATCTGGCCGACATCGTGGTGCCCGCACTCGCGGCCGCCCGGCCCGAGGTTGGACGTCGGGGGCTTCGGCTTCAGGCGCGGACCGCGGCGGCGGCGACCGCGGGCGACCGGGTGCTGCTGGAACAGGTAGCGGGCAACTTGGTGGAAAACGCGGTGCGGCACAACGTGGCGGGGGGCTGGGTGGAGGTGTACACGGGTGTCCGCGACGGGGCGGCGGAGCTGCGCGTGGTGTCCAGCGGCCCGCCGATCCCCGGGGATCGCGTGGATGAGCTGTTCGAACCGTTCCGCCGCGGTCCGGTCGAACGCACCGGCGACAGCCCCGGCTCCGGGCTCGGCCTCTCCATCGTGCGCGCTGTGGTGCTCGCGCACCGGGGAGCGGTTCATGCGGTGCCGGTGCCCGGCGGGGGGTTGTCGGTCACGGTCCACCTTCCAGCCCCCTCCTGATCCACCCTCCGCAATACCGTCTCGGTCGCCTCCGATTCCTGCTCCTACGCGGAGGATGGGTGGGCACTCTGGGCACCGCAGCAGGAATCAGGTGCCCGACGCATCGAGTTCCTGTTCCAGCGCGGAGGGCGGCTCGGAGCGGCCGGTTCGGTTAGGGCGGCGGGCCCCGGGTCCGTGATGCGGTTAGGAGCGGGGCCCGGGTCCCCGTGGTGCGGTTGGGCGCCCGAGGGCCGGCGGCCTGACTGAGAGAGCGTGTGCGCTGGGCCGGGTTCGTCTGGCTGGGAGAATAGCACCAACTCGGGCGCTGACCGACGGTCAGGCGGTCGTGCGCAGAGCTGGTTCGAGCAGCGCGGCCAGCAGCTTGACCTGCCACTCCCGCGCACCACCCGCGTGGAGCGCCCCGGCGACGTCACCGTCGGCAGGTGGGGTCCAGCAGACCCGCCGAAGCAGGTCGGGCTGCAGCAGGTTCTCCACCGGCACCGACCACTGTTGACCGACTTCGATGAGGACCGAGCGGGCCGCGGCGAGCCGTGCGGCGGCGTCTGGATCGCGGTCGGCCCACCGGGCGACCGGTGGGGGGCCGTCCGTGGACGGGGTCGTGCTGGGCAGCTCGGCGGCATCGAGGGTGGCGGCGCTGTGCAGTGCGCCGAACCAGTAGGTGGTGAGCCGGCGCTGCGAGCGCCCCCGGAAGACCGGCAGCGCGGACAGCGCCTGACCCGAGTCGGGTGCGGTCAGAGCTGCTTCGACGATCGCGGTGTCCGGGAGTACCCGTCCCGGTGCGACGTCGCGTTCGGCGGCCAGGCGGTCGCGGGCCTCCCACAGCGCGCGGACCGCGGCGAGCGGTCGAGGTTTGCGAATCCGGTGGATGCCCGACGTCCGCCGCCACGGCTCCACCCGCGGCGCCGGTGGCCCGGCCGTCCGCACCGCCTCGAACTCCTGAACGGCCCACTCGCGCTTGCCCTGCTCGGTCAGCAAGGCGGCCAGCACGTCGCGCAGCTCGATCAGGACCTCGACGTCGAGCGCGGCGTAGACCAGCCATTCCTCCGGTAACGGGCGGTGGGACCAGTCGGCGGCACCGTGGCCCTTCTCCAACCGGAGCCCGAGCAGTTGCTCGACGAGCGGGCCGAGCCCGACCCTCGGCAGGCCCGCGAGCCGTCCGGCCAGCTCGGTGTCGAAGAGCCGCTGCGGTACGAGGCCGGCCTCGGCCAGGCAGGCCAGATCCTGGGAGGCGGCGTGCAGCACCCACTCCGGCCCGGCCAGCGCCGGGGCGAGTCCGGCGAGGTCGCTGCCCAGGGGAATGGGATCGATCAGCGCGGTACCGGCGCCGACGCGGCGCAGCTGCACCAGGTAGGCCCGCTGCGAGTAGCGGAAGCCGGAGGCGCGTTCGGCGTCGACGGCGATCGGGCCGTGTCCCCTCGCGAACGCCGCCGCGGTGGCGAGGAGACCCGGCTGGTCGACCACGACCGCCGGGAGCCCGCCGACGGGCCGCAGCAACGGTTGGGGTGCTGGCACCGACTGGGGTGCCAGCGGGTCAGGACCGGGCTGGGTCTCTTCCGTTCCTGGCCGGGCGTCCGTCACCGGTTGGCTGTGCGGTGTCAGCGGATGACCCCGGCACGCATCGCCAGCGCGACCATCTGGGCGCGGTCCCCGGTTCCGAGCTTGCGTCCGATCCGGGACAGGTGGCTCTTCACCGTGAGCGCGGAAAGGCTCAGTGCCTCGCCGATCTCCTTGTTGGACTGCCCGTCCGCCACCAGCTGCAGCACCTCCACCTCACGCGCCGACAGCTCGCGCGGGGTGTTGTCGGTGCCCGGGACGCGGGTGCCGGTGGCGAGCAGCGGAGCCACCGTGGGGTCGGCGTAGACGCCACCTTCCAGGACTCGTTTGACCCCGTCGGTCACCACCGAAGGCGAGGCGGACTTGAGGAGATAGGCCTGTGCCCCGGCCTGGAAGGCCGACCGGACGGCGTACGGATCGTCGGACGACGCCAGCACCACCAGCCGGGTCCAGCCCAGTGACCGCAGCTCGGTGACCAGATCCAGACCGCTCCCGTCCGGGAGTCCGAGATCCAGGATCGCCAGGTCACACGGACCGCTCGTGTGTGCTCTGGCTCGTGCTTCGGCGACCGTGGCCGCCTCATGCACGGTGCCTGCACCCATCGCGCGCAAGCGCGCGCCGATCGCCTCGCGGAGGAGCGGGTGGCCGTCGACCACCAGCACCGAGAACTGCTCTTCCCGCGGGTGCGGGACCATTGTCGGCGACAGCTTCGCCCGGACCGGCGGGTTTGGGCCCACCGCGCCGCGAACCAGTGCGCCTTGGCCAAGAACGGCCACGTCACTACCTCCCTGGAGTCGGTCGTTGCCCCCCGACCGGCACCAGAACCCCGGTCGGCTGGACATGTCGCCCAACCGCCCGAGGAGGTGTCGTGGAGGGATCGTAACCCCCCAAGCGGTCTAACGTCCTGTGTCGGATCGAATTTCCCCCGGTGAAAATTACAACATTTTCTAGCATCGTCCACTCGAACGGGTGAGGCAGGCGATCACTGCGAGATGCGTAACAGCAGGTGAACACATGGTCACACCGATCTGTGGGCCAACGGGACCGCACCCACCGGGGGGAGCCCCGCGGCGCACGCGACGAGGGTGCAGAACGCCTCGGCGTGCGGCTGGAGGTCCCACCCGGTAGGTGTCCAGGATGCCCGCAACTCGATGTCGTCGTCACGGCGGGGTCCCACAGCGTTGCCAGGCGCTCCGCCGGCGTTGCCAGGCGCTCCGCCGTCGCTCCGCGCCGCGGCCTGGCGCGCAACGTCACCGAAGCGTACCGACGAGGTCTGGGTGACCGTGCCGCCCAGGGCGACGTACCCGGCGTCGTTCTGCTCGAGTGCCTCGGTCAGCCAGGACCAGACGATGACGGGCAGGAGCTCGTCGCCGAGCTGTTCGGGCTCGAGTCGGGCCTGCACGAAGCACACGAGGCGGAAGGTGCCTTCCCACATCTCCTGCCCTGCCGGGTCGTGGAGCAGGATGAGCCGCCCGGAGGTGTCCGGTTCGTCGAGGTCCACCGCGGGCTCGCCCACCCGTCCCGCCGCCGCGTCGGCCTCCACGCTGCACGCCCATGTGTAAGGTGCCAAGCGCGGCGGTGGGTCCAGCACCGACACGAGGAGCTCCGGTCGGTGACACATGGTGCGCAGTGACGCGACCGCGCGCTGGAACTGCGGTGGTGGAGCCGACGCATCTGGCACGAGTCGGGACTCTAGGTCGCCGCTCCGGCCGGCGCGCACAGGCGCGCCGGTAGGGCCGCCAGCTTCCCGAAGCTCAGGTCATCCGGTCGGCGTACGGCGACCGGGGCACCCGTGGGAGGATGGCGGCGTCATGGTGTCGAATCCCGCCGTCGCCCAGCAGGCTCCCGCTCGCCGACGTGAGCTGGGTGCCGCGCCGTTCCTGGCTGCGGCCGGAGGTCACCGCCCCGGCCGCCTCCCGGTGTGGTTCATGCGCCAGGCTGGCCGGTCGCTGCCGGAGTACCGGGCGCTGCGCACCGGCACCGGCATGCTGCAGGCCTGCCTCACACCCGCCCTCACCTGCGAGATCACGTTGCAACCGGTGCGGCGCCACGGCGTCGACGCCGCCATCCTGTTCAGCGACATCGTGGTCCCGCTGCACGCGGCAGGCATCGGGGTCGACATCGTTCCCGGCACCGGGCCCGTCGTCGCCCGGCCCGTCCGCACCGCCGTTGCCGTCGCAGCGCTGCCGGAGCTGCACGTCGAGCAGGTGGAACCGGTCACCGACGCGATCGCGTTGCTCCTGCCCGAGCTCGGCGACACCCCGTTGATCGGGTTCGCCGGGGCGCCGTTCACGCTCGCGTCCTATCTCATCGAGGGTGGTCCGAGCCGTAACCACGAGCGCACGAAGGCCCTCATGCGGTCCGCGCCCGACGTCTGGCACGCACTGCTCGGGCGGCTGGCCGACATCACGGCGACGTTCCTGCGGGCCCAGATCGACGCCGGCGTCGACGCGGTGCAGCTGTTCGACTCGTGGGCCGGGGTGCTCTCGGAGCGCGACTACCGTGTGTACGTGCTGCCGCATTCCGCACGCGTGCTCAGCGGGCTCGCGCAGGCCGGCGTTCCGCGGATCCATTTCGGCGTCGGCACCGGCGAGCTGCTCGGTGCCATGGCTGAGGCCGGTGCCGACGTGGTCGGCGTCGACTGGCGGATTCCGCTGGACGAGGCCGCGCGGCGCACCGGAGGGGCGCACCCGGTGCAGGGCAACCTCGACCCGGCCGTGCTCTTCGCCGATCCGACGGCGATCGAGTCCGAGGTGCGGCGCATCGTGGCCGAGGGCCGACGAACGCCGGGACACGTGTTCAACCTGGGCCACGGTGTGCTGCCCGACACCGATCCGGACGTGCTCACCCGGCTCGTCGAGCTGGTTCACTCCCTGAAGCCGGGAGCATGATGGGCGCACGGGTCGCGGTCGTCGGGGGTGGTGTCTCGGGGCTCGCGGCCGCTCACCGGCTGCGCACCGTGCTGGGTCCGGCAGCGTCCATCACCCTGCTGGAAGGCGCGGACCGGCTCGGCGGTGTGCTGCGCACCGTCGAGCTCGCCGGCGTGGCGTTCGACGTCGGCGCGGAGGCGTTCCTCGTCCGGCGACCCGAGGTCACCGAGCTGCTGGCCGAGCTCGGGCTCGGCGCCGAGCTCACCCACCCCACAGCCGCGGCCCCGTCGGTACGGGTCGGTGGGCGCACCGTGCCGCTCCCGGCGGGCACGGTGCTCGGTGTCCCCGGCGGCCGGACCTGCCTGGACGATGTCCTCACCCCCGCCGGGTTGGCGGCCGTCCTGGCTGAGCGCGACCGCCCGCTGTGCTGGGAACCGGGCCGCGACGTCGGGCTGGGTCGGTTGATGCGGGAGCGCTTCGGCGACGAGCTCACCGACCGTCTCATCGACCCCCTGCTGGGCGGGGTGTACGCGGGACGGGTCGACGCCCTCGGCCTGCGAGCCACCCTCCCCGCCCTGGCGGCCGCCCTGGACGCAGGCGCCCCGTCGTTGACGGCCGCCGTCGACTCGGCAACCTGCCCAGCCTGGCCCGGCGAGTTGTCCGATCCGCCCCGGCGAGTTGTCCGTTCCGGCACGGCGAGTTGTCCGATCCCGCACGGTGCAGCTCGAGCTCCGGCCATCCCGGTGTTCGGCACGGTCCGCGGCGGGTACCGGATATTGATCGACGCGCTGGCCCGCGCCGCGGGCGCCGACGTCCGGCTCCGCTCCATCGTGCGGGAGGTGCAGCCGAGCTGGGACGGCTGGCGGCTCGTCCTCGGTTCCGCTGCCGCACCGGAGTTCCTCGACGTCGATGCGGTGCTGCTCGCCGTACCCGCCCCGGCGACCGCCCGGTTGTTGCGTGGTGTCGCCCCGGACGCGGCCCGGGCCGCAGCGGAGATCGAACTCGCGTCCTCCGCGGTGGTGGCCCTGGCCTATCGGGCGGCGGACGCGGCGGCCCTGCCCCGATCCTCGGGCGTGCTTGTTGCGGCTGATGAGCCGACCACGGTCAAGGCCGTCACCCATTCCGCCCGGAAATGGGCGCACCTCGCGCCGGAGGCCACCGACGGCCTTGTCCGGCTGCGTGCCTCGGTGGGCCGGTTCGGCCAGGTGGCTCCGCTGCAGGTCGATGACGCCGAGCTGCTCGCCGCGGTCCGCGCCGACGTGGCCGCGCTCGCCGGGATCACCGCCGCGCCGGTCGCGGCGCACGTCCAGCGGTGGGGTGGCGGGCTGCCGCAGTATGCCGTCGGGCACCTCGACCGGGTGCGTGCGATCGAGGACGGCATGCCTTCCGGGTTGGCGGTGGCCGGCGCGGCGCTGCACGGGGTGGGGGTGCCCGCGTGCGTCGGGACGGCCCGGGCGGCGGCCGAGCGGGTGGCGGCCGGGTGGGTCGCGGGCCGGCGGGTCGCGGTCAGAACCTAGCGCTGCACCAGGGCGCATCTGGATTGCCGTCGTCCCGGATGGCAGCATGACGTTCATGGCCCGCCTGGACTACACAGCCCTCAACGACACCATCCGATACACCATGTGGTCGGTGTTCCGAGTCGAGCCCGGGAAGCTGGGCGACGACCGCGCCGAGGCCGCGCGCCAGATCGCTGAGTTCGTCGAGACGCTCGACGGCAAGGGCGTGGTCGTGCGGGGCGTCTACGACCTCGCCGGGATGCGAGCCGACGCCGACTTCATGGTCTGGTGGCACGCCGAGGACGTCGAATCGCTCCAGGCCGCCTACGCCGACCTGCGTCGCACCACAGCACTCGGCCGGGCCAGCGCGCCGGTCTGGAGCCAGGTCGCGCTGCACCGCCCCGCGGAGTTCAACAAGAGCCACATCCCCGCGTTCATGGCCGGCGAGGACCCCAAGCGATACGTGTGCGTCTACCCGTTCGTCCGGTCGCTGGACTGGTACCTGCTCCCCGACGAGGAGCGCCGCACCATGCTGGCCGATCATGGCAAGGCGGCCCGCGGCTTCCCGGACGTGCGGGCCAACACCGTGCCGGCGTTCGCGCTCGGCGACTACGAGTGGATCCTCGCGTTCGAGGCCGATGAGCTGCATCGCATCGTCGACCTCATGCGCCATCTGCGGGCTACCGAGGCGCGCCGGCATGTGCGCGAGGAGGTGCCGTTCTACACCGGGCCGCGGGTGCAGATCGGCGAGCTGGTCGCGACCCTTCCGTAGCGATCCTGGGACGTTACTGGTAGATGGTCCTGCCTTCGGCAGCGCTGTTCTAGCGCTACACTTCGCCCATGGCGACGATCCAGATTCGCGATCTTCCCGACGATGCCTACGAGATCATCCGACAGCAAGCCAGGGATTCAGGTCAGTCGTTGCAGGCGTACATGCGTCAGCGGGTCATCGAGCTGGCCGAGGAGTCTTCGAGCCGCGCTGATGCGCTCGAACGGCTCGAGGGATACCTCGCGGAGCGCGGAGGGGTCGGGGCCTCAGCGGAGGAGATCGTTGCTGACGTCCACGCCGCTCGCCGATGACCGGACTCGTGGTGGACGCCTCGACGTTCGTTTTCGCGTTCACCGAGACGTCGACCGCAGCGCGGTCCCTGCGGACCCGGATCGCTGACGCCCGCTGCCACGCGCCACACCTCGTCGATGCGGAGGTGGGCAGCGTCGCGCGGCGCAAGTTGCTGCGCCGTGAGCTCGATGCTGCACAGGCCTTCGGCCTCGTGGACGGAGTCGCGCGGATCATTCAGCGTCGATATCGGCATGTGCCGCTCGCCGGACTTGCGTGGAGCCTTCGTGACAACGTCTCGTTCTACGATGCGCTGTATGTTGCACTTGCCGCGAGTCTCGGCGTGCCGCTGCTCACTGCCGACGCTCGCCTGACCCGAGTCGGAGGACTCCCCTGCGAGGTCGAGCTCGTCGGATAGTGAGTTCCTCTTCACCGCACGAACGCTCACCGGCCGGCGTCCGGCCTCGGCTCAGCGGCAGCCCCACTCGTCGGAAAGCAGCGCGTAACCGGCGCAGCACCAGCCGGGATGTGCGAATCGGGAGGACGATCAACTGTTCTCGGGCGCCAGCGTCAGAGAAACGCTGTTGATGCAGTACCGGAGATCGGTCGGCGTGTCGTATCCCTCACCTTCGAAGACGTGCCCGAGGTGGCTGTGGCAGGTGGCGCAGAGCACCTCGACACGGGGCATTCCCATGCTGACGTCGCGCCGCTCGACGACCGCGTCGCCGGCCAGGGGCGTGAAGAACGACGGCCATCCGCAGTGCGACTCGAACTTGGTGTCGCTGCGGAACAGCTCCGCACCGCACGCGCGGCACTCGTAGACGCCGGTGGTCTTGGTGTCGGTGTACTCCCCGGTGTAGGGGCGTTCGGTGCCGGCCTGGCGCAGCACCTCGTATTCGGCGGGAGTGAGCTCCGCGCGCCACTCGGCGTCGGACTTGACGACCTTCGGCTCGGACTCGGTGACGGGATCCATGGCTCTCAGACTATGCGAGCGCCCCGACACTGCGCCGCGGATGCGTGCGAACGATCTCTTACAGCCACGTCGTGACCACGAACATCAGCGCGTCCCCCACCAGGTACGCGACGACGGTCAGCAACAACCCCACCAGCAGCACGGCGGCCCAGCGTCGTGCCCCGTGGGCCCGGTTGGCCGAGTCGGCGAAGTCACGGACCCCGTCGAGGTAGCCCTCAACGGTGAACGCCGGGCGTTCGCGTTGCATCCGGTCGAGGTGCTCGGCGAACGCCTGGGCCTCGGGATCGTCGGGGTCGAGGCCGAGCAGTTCGTCGTCGAACTGGCCGGACCGGGCCGGCTGCCGGGGTCCATGAAGTTCGGGCACGGGAGAAGGGTAGCCGGTAGCGTCGCGAAGCGTGGCGAGGAAGTCGGACGCGGAACTGCTCAGCGTGCCCGGGCCGGATGGCGATCGGGAGGTACGGCTGTCCAGCCCGGACAAGGTGTACTTCCCGGATCGCGGGATCACCAAGCGGGAGGTCGTCGAGTACTACCGGGCGGTGTCCGCGCCGCTGCTGCGGGTGCTGCACGAACGGCCGACCAACCTCAAGCGTTATCCCGACGGCGTCGCGGGCGAGGCGTTCTACGTCAAGCGGATGCCGAAGGGAGCGCCCCCGTACGCGGAGACGGTGACGGTGACCTTCCCCAGCGGGCGTACCGCCGAGTCGTTGTGCCCGACCGAGCGTGCGGTGCTCGTCTGGGCGGCGAACCTCGGCACCTTCGACTTCCACCCGTGGCCGGTCCGCCGCTGCGACGCCGACCACCCCGATGAGCTGCGCATCGACCTCGACCCGCAGCCCGGCACCGGGTTCGCCGACGCTGCCCGAGTGGCTTCGGTGTTGCGCGAGGTGCTCGCCGAGGCGGGGTTGGTGGGCTGGCCGAAGACCTCAGGCGGGCGTGGCATCCACGTCGCCGTCCGGATCCGGTCCGAGTGGTCGTTCGTCGACGTCCGGCACGCGGTGATCGCGATCGGGCGCCGGGTGGCCGATCGACTGCCGGACCGGGCCACCGTTGCGTGGTGGAAGGAGGAGCGTGGCGAGCGGGTGTTCCTCGACTACAACCAGGCCGCGCGGGATCGCACGATCGCCTCGGCGTGGTCGGTGCGTGGGCGGCCGGGGGCGACGGTGTCGATGCCGATCACCTGGGAGACCCTGCCCGACGTCGAGCCCGAGGACTTCGACGTGCGCACGGTGCCCGGCCTGCTCGTCGATCGCGGTGACCCGCATGCAGACATGGACGCGGCAGTGTGCGGCATCGAGGTGGCGCTGGAGTGGTATGCCGCCGACGAGCGCGACCGCGGGCTGGGGGACCTGCCCTACCCACCGGAGTACCCGAAGATGCCCGGTGAGCCGTCGCGGGTGCAGCCCAGCCGGGCCAGACAGTAGAGCAGCGAGGCCGGAACGTACGCGTCACCGCACCCAGCCAGGATCACCCAGCCAGGATCACCCAGCTAGAGGGCTGTTGCCGGCGAAGTCGGCATGATCGAGTCAAGTTTGTGTTCAGGCGGCGAGGCCGGCCTGTTGGGTGAGTTGATCGAGGGCGGTTCGGTACCTGCGGGCGGCGGTTCTGAGCGCGGTGG
>JBOHEO010000022.1:0-39757 GCA_050701055.1 Pseudonocardia sp.
CGCGCCATCGCCGACGCGGTGCTCGGCGCAGCCCGGTCGCACCCGCTCAACCTCACCGGGGCGACAAGCCTCAGCGAACTCACCGGCGTGCTGGACCGGTGCGCCGTCGTCATCGCCGACGACAGCGCTCCGGTGACGATCTGGCAGCGATCCGGCGGCAGCTCGAGCAGCTCCCAGCCGTAGACCTCGCCGAGGGGCTGAGCGATCTCGACGACGACGGTCCCCCGGCCGTCATCGGTCCGGTTCGACTGCCCCCTGCGGACGACCGCACCGCCGCGATCCGCATCGCCCCGACCATACGAAAGCTGCTGCTGCTGGCCGACTTCTGTGCACCGCCCGGCCCGGCCATGCGCTGACCAGCTCAGGCGCCCTGCAGCTCACCGACGCCGGGCACCTGGTCGAGGCCCTCGGCACCGGCGATGATCTCGTCCACGGGCTGCGCTCGGCCGACGATCTCCCCGAGCTGAGCAGGCTCGTCAACATCGCGATGGACGCCCGGGCGATCCACCACCGGCGCGGCCAGCTGCTTGCGGTGCACCGGTTCGCCGAGCTGGACGAGGTCGAGGCCTATGGCCCACGGAGGACAGGGCGTCGTGAAGCGCCTCGACACCATCGGCACCGGTCCTGGCGCGCGCAGCCACCTCACCATCGTGACAGGTGTTCGGTGTTCGGACCACACCGAACACCGAACACTCATGTCTCAAGAGCGACTGACATGGATCATCCGAAGACCACGGCAGGCGCTGCAGGCGCTTCCACAACGGCACCGGGACGGTCGTGAGCTCGTCGAGCTCGACGGCCAGCCGCAGGGCGTACCAGAGGCCCTTCAGCTCGTCACCTCTGTGGGAGCTGAAACAATGCTCCTCGCGGGGGTGAGCAGCAGAACACCACGCGCCCGCCATCAGGACACTGCCGCGAGGCCGTGGGGGAGGTGAGGCGGAGTGGGTGACCGGCCGACCCGGACGCTGCTCGAACAGCGCATCCGGGAGCGACGCATGACGTTCGAGGAGTTCGTGCAGCACGCCGAGATCTTCGCCCGCGACCACGGCGAGGTGGGCACGCTCAGCCTGCGGCACCTTCAACGACTCGTCAGCGGCCGATCCGTCGGCACGCCGCGCCCCGCCACCACGCGCCTGATCGAACGGCTCTTCGGCGAGCCGATCGCCGTACTCCTCGCACCACCGGAGACCACTCACTCACTCGACCGGCAACTCGGCGTCAAGCCATCGGTGAACGGGACCGTGGCCGAGCACGTGCAGCACAGCCAGCAGGAGTGGCTTCGGGTGCGGTCAGCACCCGGTGTACGGGGGCGTGAGCTGACCGAACTTGCCGCCTGGCTCTACCCGGAGTCCCAGCGTGCTCCCGGTGGCCACGTGGTGGCCGGTCCTGGCTGGCTGCTGGACGAGCCGGTCGAGCTGGACTCGGTGCGGCTGGTGTGGTCCGGTGCCCACCGCCCGGCCCGCCCGGCGGGGCCGCTGGAGCATGTGCTGCCGCTGACCGACCGGGGTCAGCAGTACTCCGGCTACAGCCGGGCCGTGCGTGACCTGGTGCGCCCGCGACTGTTGGAGAACCGGCTGAGCTACCGGCTGTTGGACGTGCAAACCGGAGACGGGCTGGCGCTCACCTTCGGAACCACCACGTTCTTCGAGGTGTTCGACGTCAAGCAGGCGTTCGCGCACGAGTTCAAGGCGGCGTGGCTGGCCTCGGGCGGTTCGGTGCCCGACTGGGATGCGCTGCCACTGCGCACGGCGATGGGTGAGCCGTTCGCCCCCGAACGGCTGCTCATGTCCCCAGGTATCAGCACCCTGACCATCCGACGGGACCGCAGCAATGGCACGCACCGATTCGTGCTGCACGATCGGGACGGTGCGAAGGTAGCCGACGGCGGCGGGCTGTGCCATGTGATGCCGGCCGGAGAGTTCCAGCCGTCCTCAGCGAACCCGGTGGACGTCCACAACGACTTCTCGCTGTGGCGCAACATCATGCGTGAGTACTCCGAAGAGTTTCTCGGTAATCCGGAACACGACGGCTCCGACTGCCGGTCGATCGACTATGCCGAGGAGGAGCCGTTCCGGTTGTTCGAACGGGCGCGGGCCGAGGGTGGATTTCGGGTCTGGCATTACGGTCTGGTGCTCGAACCACTGGAGCTGGGCGCGGCCCAACTCACCGTGGCCGTCGTCGACGACGAGGTGTTCGACCGGTTGTTCGCCGACCTGGTCGTGACCAACGACGAGGGCCGAGTGGTCTGCGGGCAGGGTAGGACCGAGCTGCCGTTCACCGGCGAGGCGATCGACCGTCTCGATCCACGGTTGTCGGCCAGCGCGCTGACCCTGCTCCGCCTGGCCTGGCGCGACCGACACCGGCTGCTACACGACTGATGCCATCGTCTACCTGTGCGTACTCGACGCCACATCCGAGAAGCCCCGACATCGCCGACTTTGGGCCGAACCCGAAAGCCGTCGAGTTCGGCGACTACGGTGTCTGCTACGTCCGCCACGGCAAAGTCATGGATGGCTCCCACTATCCGGCCTGACCCACGAATACAACAGACGAATCCGGCCGGTTGCCAGTCCGTGGCCCCAGATGGACAGGCTCCGATCGAGCCAGGACCGCCGTGGGTTCACCGTGGCACGCCGCAGGTCGCAGCGGGCCTGATGGCCGCAATGCTCGTCCACGGGATCGTGACCCGCGTCGGACGATCCTTGATCGCCAGCCGCAAGCCGCTCGCGTCGCTGTCGACAACACTGCCGCAGCTCTGAGCGGTGCCGTGGGTGACGGCGACCGTCGGGCCTGCGTTCGTCTCTGGTGGTGCCCACCACCAGGTCAGCACGGTTGCCGCGAGCAGGATCGCGGCGAGCAGCGCGGCGGTCCGGGCGCGGCCCAGGTCACCTGCGACTTCTCCGACATCGCGTCGAACTCGGCCTGCTCCCCGACCGTGGCGAGGTCGGGAACGTCCTCCGGGCGCGGCCTCCGGTAACGGTCCACAGCGTTCGGGTCAGTCATCGTGCTGCTGCGGACGCACCTCAATGCGGAACGTGATCCCGCACCCGGTCTCACCATCAAGCCGCCCCGGGTGCTCGCCCTTAAGACCCGCGCCGACCGCCTCATCGCGACCGAACAGGGAGAGCGAAATGTTCGCTCTCGTCAGCAACTCGGCGTCTCGCGTGGTACCGGTGTAGTCCCGGGCGTCACGTGTCGGGTTGGTTCGTGACGGCGACTTCTTGGTGGAGCAGGTGCAGGTTCGTTCTGCGGTGGAGCACGACGACGGTGGCCGTGGCGGGGAAGTGGCTGGTGAGCGTGGTGATGATGTGGGCCTCGGTCGGCTCGTCGAGGGCGGAGAGCGCTTCGTCGAGCAGCAGGAGGTCGGGGCGGTGCAGGTGCGCGCGGGCGAGGTTGGCCAGTTGTCGGTGGTCGTGGGGCAGCTGGTCGAGGAGATGGTCGAGGCTGGGCGGGCGCGCGCGGCCGGGTGGGTGCAGGTCGTGCCAGGCACGCTCGATGATGGCCGGGTCGTGGGCGTGGTCGGGGTCGAGGAATCTGTGGAGGGTGAGGCCGAGCGGGGGTATGTCGGCCTCGAGCAGCGCGACGGTGTGTGGCGGGCCGTGGCGCGGTGCGAGGTCTGTGCCGGGCCCGATCGCGCGTCGCAGGAGGAGGCTTTTGCCGGTCCCGGACGGGCCGGTGAGCGCGACAGCTCGGCCGGGTGACAGGTGCAGCGGCGGGTTGGTGGGGAGTTGCAGGCGATCGTCAGGCCCGGCGGTGAGGTGGGTGGTGGGCCAGGCCCGCGCCGCGCCGGTTCGGGGGTGGGACGGGTCGATGGTCAGGCGGCTGTGGCCGGTGAGTGAGGCGACCCGGCCGAGTAGGGCGTGCAGGGAGTCGGCTTGCAGCAGCTGCTCGACGGTGCTGGCCAGCTGCGTGGTGGTGGTGTAGGCGAGGTAAACCAGGGTGGCGGTGGTGAGTCCGAGCCGGGTCGAACTCAGGTGGAGTGTGAGCAGGGCGGTGCCGGCGAACAGCACGATCGCCACGGTCTCGACCGCGGCGAGCAGAGCGGCTCTGATGTCGAGTGAGCGTCGGCCGGCCCAGAAGGCGGTGTCGGACAGCTCGGCGAATCCTCGGCGCAGGGCCGTGTGCGCCGAGGGGTGGCGGAAGGTGGGGGCGATGTGCGCGGCGGTCTCGACATAGCCGAGGAGGGGTTCGCGCGCGTGGATGGCCAGGGTTTGCGCCTGGTCTCGGTAGGGTCGCGCGGCACGGACGATGACGGCGATCGCGACGAGCGCGGGGACCAACCAGGCCAGCAAGATGGGAGCGGTGGCGACAGCGGCGGCGAAGAACACCAGCGTCGAGATCAAGCTCAGCGCGTTGGCCTGGAGACGTTCCGAGGCACGGAACTCGGTGAGGTGCACGTCGGTGGTGAGCCGGGCCAACGGCGGGTCGTGAGAGTGGGGGGTAAGCAGGGTGGCCAGCATACTGTGCTGCAGGCGGGTCATGCGGCTGATTGTGGCGGTGCCGGCCAGGGCATAGACGAGGTAGGTCGTCCCCAGCGCGGCGGCAGTGAGCACGCAGAGAGGCGCGAGCAGCGCGGCCGGGCCGGCGGTGTCGGCCAGCTGCGCGGCGCTGATGGAGGCGGCCACCGCGACGAGGCCCGCGACGCCCACCGCGGCGGTGACGCTGGGGCCGTAGAGGCCGAGCGCGTCCCGCGCCATCCCCGTCACGCTCGCGCTGGTGGTGCCTGCATCGTCGCGGCCACCGGCGGGGTCGGTGTCCTCCCGCAGTCCCTCATCGGCGGCCGGCACGGCTCGGGCTGGGGCCGGGCAGCGGGCGCCGGTGTCCTCGGTGTCGGTGTCGGCGGGTGATGGCGTGGCGTGCAGCAGGGCGAGCAGCGTCACGCAGGTGTGCTGATCGGTGACCGCACGCAGATCGCGCCGGGTGACCTGGCTGGCCGGCAGGCTGCGCACGGTGTCGCCACTGACGATCACCAGGTGATCGGCCCAGATCGTCAACTCGGGGCGGGTGGTGGTGAACACGACGGTGCGAGACGGGCCGGCGGGCCCGAGGACGGCGGGCGCCACCGCGGCCGTGGTGGCGGGGTCGAGGGCGGCGAAGACGTCGTCGAGCAGCAGCAGCTCGGGTCCCCAGACCAGCGCCTGGGCCAACTGGACCCGGGTCCGTTCCCCGTCGGAGAGCCCGTCGTCGCGCCCGACGCGACGTCGGTCGGCGATCGGTCCCCACGCGCGCAGAGCGCCGTCGAGACCGCTCGCGGTCAGGGCGGCGGCGTAGCGTTGTTCGTCGACGGCCGAGCCCAGGGTGATCGCGGTGCGCACCGTGTCGGGCAGCAGTGGCCGGGCCCGATCAATGAGCATCGTGGTACCCAGGCCCTGCTCGGTGGCGAGCCGGTGCAGCAGCGGCGATGTCGGTGTCGCGTCGGCGCCGAGCACGAGCACACGCGCACCCCACGGCACCCCGACCCCCGCCTCCGCTGGGTCTCCGTCGCGGAGCGGTGTGTGCCGCACAGGCTCGGGTGTGGTGGGCAGGGTGGTGTCGAACCAGTTAGCGCGCAGGGTGTGCAGTACGGGTCGGGCGTCCTGCAGGCAGGACACGACGCTGATCGCGGCGGTGATCTGTTCCCCGAGCAGCCGCACGATCACCAACAGGCCCAGCGCGGGACCCAGGGTGGCCAGTCGCCCGGTGGCGCCGATCGCTACCAGCGCGGCGAGCAGCGCCAACAGCTCGACGTTGCGCCACAGCGCGGCGGCGGCCGCGTAGATGATCGTCCGTCGGCGCAGCGCGCGGATCTGCGGGCGCCGCGCGATGTCGAACGCGGTCACCGCGTGGTGGGCGAGGCTTTGGCGGGCCAGTGCCGCTCGCCTGGTGAGGATCGTGGAGAGCAGGCGGGTGCGAGTCGCTTCACAGCGTTCCACGGCGAACGCCGCCCGGGCCTCCCAGCTGTTGAGGGTGTAGCCGATGGCGAGTACCACGGTGATACCGGCGAGCGCGGCGGCCGCGGCCCCCCACCCGCCTGTCATCACCGCGACGGCGAGCAGCGCGGCGATCCCCAGGAGGTGTCCGGGAACCTCGGCGAGGAAGACGTACTGGGCCAGGATCTCCGGGTAACGGCAGACGACCTGGTTGGTCGAAAACACCGGGTCCAGCCTCGGGGTGAGCATCACCGAGCGGGCCAGGCAGCGGGAGATGGCCGAGCCTGCCAGCTCGCAGCGGCGACGCAACAGCACCGTCGAGGTCCACGACGCCGCCCGCGCCGCCACGACGGCGACGATGAGCCCGCCCACCAGCGAGGTGGCTTGCGGGGCCGAGGCACTTGATTGGCCTGCCAGGTCGCCGTGGCGGACGACCCTCGCAAGCAGAGCGGCGGTGGCCGGTGCCGCGAGTGCGGAGGCGATCCCGACCAGCACCGGCAGCATCATCGACCAGCCCATCGCTTGGGCGAGCGACAGGGCGAAGCCGCGGCGGGCGGTGATCCAGCGCGGGTAGAGGCGATCCGCGACCGCCTCCGGACGCCCCGCCAGCCCGCGGGCGCCGGACCTTTCCGCGTCCGCGGGGCCGGTGGTCTGATCCTGGGTGCCTGATCGGCTGGGCGGGGTGGTCACGAACCCGTGACGGTCGTGATGCTCGCTTGCCAGTCCCGCGCGGCGGCGAGGTTGTCTCGGGCGAGCGCGGAGTCGGGGAATCGGGCGACGATCTCGGTCAGCCGGCCCTCCACGTAGGCGGCATCGTGGGATTGCTCGGCCTCCAACCCCAGCACCGCGATCTGCGCCCTCGTGTCGCGGTCACCCCCGTCGGCGGGGATGGCGGCCAGCACGTGGTTGGCTCGTGCCACGTCGCCGGTCAGCAGGAATTGTCGGGCGGCGGCCAATCCCAGCTCGACCCGATCCCCGCCCACCCGGACACCGTCCTGGTAGGCACGCCCGGCCTCATCGTGGCGGGCCAGGGCGGCCAGGCAGTAGCCCAGGACGTCGTGCATCTCCGGGAACATGTCGACCAGCTCCAACCCGGAGCGTGCGGCGGTGATGGCCTCGTCGAACGAGCCGATCTGGGCGAGGAAGTGCGCCAGTTCCAGCCATCCCTCCGGATACTGGGGGTCGATCCGTACCGATTCCTCCAGCGCCCGTCGGGCGAGGGGGTTCTCGGCTGCTCCCGCGGTGCGCGCTGAGGCGCGCCCGAGGTTGTTCAGCAGGATCGCGTGCGCCGTGGTCTGGCCGTATCCATGGCGCACGATCAGCTCGATCGTCTCGGTCAACGTCTGGCACGCCTGCTCACCGCGACCCGAGTCGAGCAGGTACAGAGCGCGGGCATTGGCCACCAACACGATCTCCGAGGCTACCTGCTCGAACGGCATCTGGACAAGAATCCGCCACGCCTCGTCCACCATTCCCGAGATCGACTCCGGAGCCCGCAGAGTGTGGGGCAGATATCGCATCTCAAGTACGGCGAGGTTGTAGAGAGCCAGCGCTCGCACCCGACCCTTGTCCTCGATGGTGTCATCGAGGGCGATCCGGAACAGATCCCGAGCGGTGTGTATCCCTTGGCCGGTCCCGGAGTACAGGTGAGCCGATCCCAGCAGAATGGCCATCTCCGCATCGACCGCCACCCCGCCGTCGATGGCCTTCTGCGCGACCCACCGAGCCGTCCACGGATCACCACTGCTCAGACACCCGGCCAGAGTCCGACACCACAGCTGCGACCGGTCCTCGTCGCCGGCGGTCACCACGGCATCGACAGCGGCCATCACCCGCTTCGTCTCCGCGTCAACGGTGTCATCCGCATCAACGGTGCCATCCTCGCCGTCGCGACTCCCGCTCCTCTCCCCATCGGCGGGAAGGCTCGGAGCCAGGATCACCGTCACCGGCAGAACCTCGGCGATGGCCTGCAGGAACGCCGTATCCGCCTCAGACACCCGACCCACGACCGTGATCTCCAACCTGGTCACACCGGCCTGCAGCAGGTGGCGCCCGGCGAAGGCGAAGTTGAGCTGCGCCCGCTGCGCTGTCGGGAGCCGCAGATCCCCCTTGATCCGCGGCGTCGGTGACTCCTGCGCCCGGCGCGGATAGTGAAACAACGGCCGTAGCGCTACCCGCAGCTGCCCGTCCGGATCTTCGGGCACGAACCGACCCAGAACGCGCCGCGCCAGCTCAAACGGCACACCATTTCGCACCTCGACGTTCAACGCCGTACCCATTTTCAAGCCTTCCCGGACAGCCTGCGACCCACAACAAAACCCGGTCCGGTCTCGCGGCGACGCCAATCGCCGCCCCGAGACCGGCCCTTCGGCGGCCCCGCCGCCACCTTCACCAACCGAGCAGACAACGCCCGATCAGCTATGCATCACTGATCACGCGCAGTGGTTGTAGCCGGCGCACATACTGGCCGCACGAGCGCGGAGCACCTCCGGCTTCTTGACGAACACCATGTTGAACACACCTCCTCTCGTCGCTCGATCCCTTCCCAGCCCAGCGAGAACTCGGGCGCGCGATGCCGACCAGCTGCCCGAAGCGAGAAGACCGATGGGCGCGGCGGGCACCACCACCCCGGCACGCGGCTGGTCGCTCTCCGGCGGTGACTGATGCCGGGTAGCCCGGACGGGTCGGGTTCGCAGGTCAGCCCGTCGAGCAGGTCACCACTCGGAGCCGCGCGCACGCCGACACTGTCCGACACAGCCGCAATCATCAGCCGATGCGTGCCCTGCGGGAGGGACAGCTTGTCCCCCTGCTCTGGCTCAACCGACCGACTTCAGCGTCGTCCGCAATCGCTCGGCCTGCGCGCGCGCGGCGTGCGGCGCTCGCGCCGCGAGCTCGTCGGCGAGTGTCCGCGCCCAGGGGATCAAGGCGACGGCCTCGGTCGAGATCTCGGTAGCGGCACCAAGGCTGCGCACCGCGTCGGTGAACTCCCGCCGGTTCGCGTGGGCATGCGCGCATTCGAGAAGCAGCCGTGATCGACGGACGACCGACGGCGAATCCGACAGACTGATCTTGTTCGCCCGTGCCACTGCCTCGCCGGGGTGGTGCAGGGCGACACCGACGATCACCGCCAGGATCTCCACGTTCGTCTTGTCGAACGCCGACGGCAGATGCCACGTTCCGCTCGGCATACGGGCGGCCGTCGCGGCCGCGGCGTCGAGGTAGCGGTAGGCATCACCCTCGCGGCCCGCCAGTCCGTGTGCCGCGGCGACTTCGAGTTGAAGCGCACCGACAGTACCCATCGCCGCCGGTGGGGGATCGTCTCCGCACGAACGCAGCAGTGCCACCGCGGCGGCGTCGGCCAGCCGCGCGGCCACGTCGTAGTGTCCGGCAGCGCAGAGTCCGACTGACGAGGCCCACGCGGCCTCTGCCAATGACTTCGGGGTGTCGGCATCCTCGGACAGTGCGCGACCTCGCTCAACAGCTAGCGCGTGCAGCTTGGACTCGCAGATGTGGGCAAGGAGTCGTTGAACGAGCCGGTAGAGCTCGCCCGCCGCCGACCGGCACTGGCGTCGTGCAGTGCCTTCTGAGGCCTGGATCGACACGTGTGCCTGCCAGATCAGGGTCGGCAGCACCACGCCGACCTCGGACCGTTGCCTCGGCGAGCTGTGCCATAGCAACCACAGCTGTCTCACCCGGGCGACCAGCTCGCTTGCATCGACGACCGACGCCGCGGCGTCCTGCCACAGCGAGCCGAACGGGGCGTCTCGCATCGCGGCGCGGATTGCCGGAACGACATGATGGACGTCTTTCTCCCATGCGCGGACCGGGGCGTCGAAGTCATCGCCGGTGAGTTCGGAAAGATCATCCACACCGAGGGTGCGAGCCAGCTCGACCAGCAACGACAGCGAGTTGAGCGGACGAACACCCGTTTCGATCTTCTTGAGCCAGTCGGCGCTCCGCCCGACGAGCCCAGCCAGAACCGGTCGTGTCATCCCTCTCGACTCACGCCTGATCCGAATCCGTTCGCCAGTGGTCAGACACCCCACCCGATCCCCGTCCCGCTCGCCGGCTCGCACGAACGAAGACCCTACCCAGAACACGCCGACAGCAACACCGAGTCGTCATGGGCAGGGCAGTGGATAACCTCCTGCTATGCGTCGGGCGCTCCGCGCTTGACACGCACAGGAAGGAGTCGCATGACAGTCGTCGGCGTGACCGGTCATTCGGACCTGACCGGCCGATCAATCGACCTCGTCCGTCACGACATCGTGGACCAGCTGCGACCCCACGCAGCCGATCTCGTCGGGATGACCTGCCTCGCTCGGGGCGCCGACCAAGCCTTCGCCGACGCCGTCCTCGAACTCGGCGGCGCCCTGAAGGTCGTCGCTCCAGCCAGTGACTACTTCACCCGGATATCCGATCCTGACAGCCGGAAGCGCTGTGAGGGCTACCTTCGCGCGGCGGTGTCAACAGTCACGATGCCCTACGATACCTCCGGCCCAGCCGCCTACTTGTGCGCCAGCAAATACCTCGTCAACCGCTGCGACGTTCTCCTCGCCGTCTGGGACGGTTCGCCGGCAACTGGCAACGGCGGCACGGCCGATGCCGTGGACTACGCCCGTGAATGCGAACGGTCGATCGTGGTCGTCTGGCCCCACGGCGCGCAACGACGGTCCCGGCGGCCCCGGTGATCAGCCAGGTCAAACGGGTACCAGTCCAGGCACCGCGCGACGTCCCCAGCCGATCACGGCCGATCGCACCGGGTTCGTGCTCACCGTGATCGTCGACCTCGAGGACTGGTCCGGTGTCACCGCGTGGAAGACGCGCGGGTCGACCTCCGTGAGTATCTCGAAGACAAGGAGGATCGCTCATGACCAGCAGCGATGAGGAGGTCCGGGCCGCACGACACGCCCGGCACGACGCGATCCTTGCCGAGGTCGCCCAGGAGGAGGCCGAGGCTGCCGAGGCGGACATCGCCGAGAAGGCCGGCGCTCTGGACATGCCGTTGCATCTGCGCATCGACCGGGAACTGGACGCGCAGTTACCTCGACGGGCTGCCGCCGAGCACATCCCACCTCAGCGCTGGTCCGGCGCCTGCTCCGGCAGTTCGCTCGACTATCACGGCGTGCGCGTCGCGGCGCTCGATTGGCACCCGCAGCACCCCGACTCGCCGTCGCGGCGCAGACCGACGTCCGGATCTTCGACGTCGAGCGATCCGCCGATCCAACCTCCTACGAGGGCGTTAACTGCCTACGCTGGAACCCACGACGTCCCGTCCTGGTCGCAGGAACCATGGATGGCGAGCTACTGATCGTCGACGATACTGACCCGAGTGCCCGCCACACTCTGCCCGCCTATCGTGGGCAGGTGCGGGCGTTGGCCTTCACCCTGGACGGTCGGTGGATCCCTCCGCCACCGAGGAGGGCCCGCTTCGGCGGCGTTTCCAGTCGATCCAGGTCACGCGCCGGGTCACACGCCAGCTCCGGCCTGCGAGCAGCAACAGGCGGGGGCCGTCGACGCGGTCGGTGAGCAGCGAGGGGTCGGCGCGGCCAATCTCCCGATGACCCTCGATCACGGTGAAACTGCGGAGGGGCGGTGAAGACGGCACTGTGGCAACGATCGTCGATCTGGATGGGCTGGTCGAGTCTGTCCAGCACGCGCACCGCCGGGACGTCGAGTCGTGCCAACCACCGAGCCACGGCGACTTCCTTGAACGCCGCCGTGCGCCCTGGGCGTGAGACGCGTGCCACGACCTGATGGGGAAGCCGGTAGAGCGCGTTGTCCCCGATCTTGATGATCTCCGCGCCCTCGGTGTCCACTCCCGCTTGTGCCGCGGCGGCGTGGAGCGCAGCGGCGTGGTCCAGACCGGGTGTCACCGGACACGTGGCTCGGTTGCCGGTTTCTAAGCGACGACGTCAAGACTATCGACCATCTCGCGGACGTCGGATCGACGCGTGAACGGCCGGGCGACCTTCTTGAGGTCCATAGCGTAACCCTCCACCCGGACCGAGCGAATCCCATTCGTTCGGACACCGAGGGGCTCTCCCTTGCTGACCGCGACAGCTGCATCCGGGTCCCGAACACGCAAGTAGACCCCGGCAGCCGCAAGAATGCACAATGCTCGGCTCCGGGCGAAATCGGCCCCGTAGCTCTCTGCTGCCAGGGAAAGCCTCGACCCCGCTTCCCGAACGGCTCGCTGCCCCTGAGCTCCGTGGCCTGGGTGATGCCAGGCCAACAAGTGCCACGCCCCTCCTGTGGCACCGTACAGTTCGGCTTCGTCGAAGTAGGACATCCAGGGTTCCCGCTCGCGGTCATCGGGAACGATCTGGGCGTATTCCTGCTCGGCGAGGCCGATCTCGCGTTCCATCCCGCGCAGGTCGCCCATGCGACCGTAGGCGCGAGCCTTCAGCGCATGCATGATCGCCCGGGTGATCGGTGTAGCGTCGTCGGCGAGCGCGAGCCCGTGGCGTGCTAGTTCGAGCCCCGTCTGGGGCCGGCCAATGTGAACGGCCTGTTTGGCCATCCACGATAGCGCGTCAGCCTGCATGGCCCGATTGTCGGCTTCGGCACCCAGCCGGTAGCCGAGCACCATGAGTCCTCGTCCCTGCTGCTCATGCCCACAGTCGTGGCTGTTGAAACCGACGACGCCGGCAAGGTGGGCTGAGGCGCTCTGCCACTGTCTGCGTAGTTCTGACGACGCGGGGACGCCGACGTCGAGCTGATGGACCGCCCACCCAAGCTGGCCGATCATCGCGTGCCGGGACAGGCCACCACCCACCTTGTGGCCCCACGCGTGAAAGATCTCCGTCGATGCCTGGAGGGTGGCGACATCCTCGGTCGTGATTCGACTCAACGTGTCCGGGTTCTGGTCTTTGACCGCTGCGATGGTCTGCAGCACCGAGGCCGGCAGCGCGGTGGTTCCCGCAGCCAATGCAGCAAGCCAGGCCATGAACCGGCGCCGTTTGGTCATGTTGTCCTCCGCCGACTTGTAGTATGGCAGCTCGTTGACGCGGGTCACCACGGGATGATCGGAGACCAGGTGTGCAACGGCGCCGAACATCTCGTTCACTGACAACCCGAACACGCCCGCGATCACCAGTTGATGGCGGGCGTCGGGGGCGCCCACGTCACCGTGCTCCCACCTCTTCACATACTCCGCCATCCGCTCCCCGTCGAGCTCACCCAACCGCAGACGGGACGCCACCCGGCGCATCTCTCGTGCCATGTCCGGCCGCGTCCAACCGCGGTGCAAACGCTCATCGCGGACCCGTTTCGCCCACTTCGGCACCTCTGGCGCTTGCCGAACAATGTCACTCACCTGCTGTCCACCTCCGGTTTCGATGCGGCAAGGGTCACGATGACCCCGCCCCGCCGGCCGCTGGTCGTACGTGATCGACACTTCCACCGGCCAGTGTAAGCGCTCACCCCACAGCAGACCGCCCGCGGCATCGAGAACGGGCGTGGAGGAAGGACCCGACAATGGCCGAACACAGCGACCGATCAGGCCGGCTCACCACCGAACGACCCGGAATCGGTACCGAGGGAGGGCCGTCTATGACTCGGCCTGGATTTTTCATCGGTGTGACAGGGGTGTCTCCTGGACTACCACCGGTAATTTTGATCATGGTTTCGTGTGTGTGGGTGGGTGGGTTCGGATTCGACTGTCGTGTCGGTGTGTCGGGTTCCACGCTCCGGACGGGGTTCCTTTCATGATCGTTGGGGTGTGGTGGTGGTCAGGTCGGTGCTGGGGTCGCCTTGACCGTGTTCCAGGTGTTGATCACCTCGTCGATCCTGGGTCGGTCGGCGCGCAGGTGTAGCCACCGTGTGCGTTGCCCTCGGGTCAGGCGGGTGGGTAGGTGCAGCAGTCGGTAGCGCAGCAGTTTCGGGGTGGTGTCGGGTAGCTCGCCGGTCCCGGCCGATCCCGAGGACGTCGCGCTCCGTGCACCTGTCTCCGTTCCGCATTCCGGTCCGCCGCCGGTGTTGGTGCATCCGGGCGCCCGCGGGAATGGCCACCAGCAGGTCGCCGAGGTGCAGCGCCCGCAGCACCAGCACCGTCGGCCGGCCGGACCCCATCATCGCCACGGGCGGCGATTACCCGGGCGGGCAGGGGGTAACCGCGCCGGTGGCCCCCGAAGAGTCGCTTGCGGGCTCGAGCATGAACACCGAAGAGTCGCTTGCGGGCTCGAGCATCAACACCGAAGAGTCGCTTGCGGGCTCGAGCATGAACACCGAAGAGTCGCTTGCGGGCTCGAGCATCAACCCTCCCGGGGAGCCGCTCGACGGCGTGCGCCGGATCGCGGTGCTGCGCTGCAATGCCCTGGGCGACTACCTGATGACGACCCCGGCGCTGACGGCGCTGCGCCGCACCTACCCCGATGCCGAGATCGTCCTCGTCGGAGCCCGCTGGCACGCCGCGTTCCTGTGTGGACGGCCAGGTCCGGTGAATCGGGTGGCGGTGCTGCCCGCGGTGCCGGGCCTGGCGGGCCAGCCGGCCGGGTCACCGCCGGACATCGAGCTCGACGGCTTCCTTGCCGCGCTGCGGGCGCAACGGTTCGACCTCGCGTTGCAGCTGCACGGCGGGGGCGCGCGAGCCAATCCCCTGGTGACGACGTTCGGGGCCCGCTGCACCGCCGGGCTGCGCGCGGCCGGAGCACCCGCGCTGGACCGGTGGGTGCCCTACCGCTACTACCAGCCCGAGACGTCGCGCTATCTCGAGGTCACCGCGCTGATCGGGGCCGACGGGCCACCGGACTACCCTCGCCTGGCGGTCACCGACTCCGAGCGCGAACGCGGCGCGGAACTGTTGCCCGGCGACGGCCCGTGGGTGGCGATACACCCGGGTGCGACCGACCCACGCCGGCGGTGGCCACCCGAGCGCTTCGCCGCCGTCCTGGACCGGCTCACCTCGGCAGGCGCCCGGCCGGTCGTCCTCGGCGCACCGGACGAGCGCGCCATCGCCGACGCGGTGCTCGGCGCAGCCCGGTCGCACCCGCTCAACCTCACCGGGGCGACAAGCCTCAGCGAACTCACCGGCGTGCTGGACCGGTGCGCCGTCGTCATCGCCGACGACAGCGGGCCACTGCACCTGGCCCATGCCGTCGCAACGGCGACCGTGGGCCTGTACTGGTGCGGCAACGCGATCAACGCGGCACCACACCGCCGCGCAACCAGCCGCCCGCTGCTGAGCTGGACCGTCCACTGCCCCGAGTGCGGCGCGGACTGCACCCCCGTCGGCCACCCGCACCGGACCGGTGAGGGGTGCGCGCACCGGCCGTCGTTCCTCGGCCAGATCCCGATCACCGAGGTCGTCGAGGAGGCCCTCGACCTGCTGGCAACCGGGTCGGGCCGATGTCGTGGGGCGGCTCGCTCGACGGCTCGTCGGGAGGACCGGGGGTAGCGGCCGGGAGACAGCGTCGGTTAGGGTGGAATCGCCCCCAGACCCCGGGCTCCTTGCCGGCAATTCCGGGCTGGTCGGTGCCTGCAAGCTGGAGGGATGTTGCCGTGATGACGGATGTTGAACGTGCGCAGGAGGCTCATCTCGACCAGTTGACGGTGGTGGCTACCGTCGATCCCGGCACCGAGACCGCCGCCGTCCTCACCGTTGACGGCGAGGTCGACATGCTGACCGCACCGGTCCTGTGTCGACGTCTCGAAGAGGCCGTCAATGGTGACCTGACGCATCTCATCGTGGACCTCTCCGGAGTCGAGTTCCTCGGATCGCACGGGCTCGCCGCCCTGCTCGACGCCCAGGAACGTGCGGGCGTGGAAGGCCGCAGCCTCGTCGTGGTGGCAGGGACACGCGCTGCGCGGCGTCCGATCGAGATCAGCGGGCTCGCTCAGGTGTTGAATCTCTGTGCGGACCTGGATCAGGCACAGGAAGCGGTGCGTTCCGCGCGGCGCGCCGGCTAGGTCGGTGCTGGTTCCCGAGCTTCTCGGGCAGTCGGCACAATACCGGGATGCGGATGCACTTCGACTCCGACGACGAGGACGCGTTCCTCGCGCGGCGCGACGAGCTGGGCAAGCAGTTCGCGACCTGGCTCACCACCCAGAAGGTGCCCGGCGACCCGAACGACGCCGGCCTGCTCATGGACTGGAAGTGGAGCTACGGCGACGGCCAGCTGGACCGCTGGACCGTCACCGACGTGCACGAGTTCCTGTTCATGTGGTGCCCCCGCAAGCTGTCGGCCGATCCGCGGGACTGTGCCGACATCCCGCGTTCCGTGGCCGCGTTCGTGGAGTTCCTCGCCCACACCGGCCTGCTGGGCCGCGGCGCCGACCCGCCCTCGCGGGTCCGGAAGTTCTGCGAGACCAGCACCGCGAAGTTCGTGCGGGAGATGGGCGACCCGGCCAACTTCGGCATGGCCAAGAGCCTGTTCGGAGGCGGTATCGGGCCGGTGCCCGACGGCTCCGGTGACGATCTGGCAGCGATCCGGCGGCAGCTCGAGCAGCTCCCAGCCGTAGACCTCGCCGAGGGGCTGAGCGATCTCGACGACGACGGTCCCCCGGCCGTCATCGGTCCGGTTCGGCTGCCCCCTGCGGACGACCGCACCGTCGCGATCCGCATCGCCCCGACCATGCGAAAGCTGCTGCTGCTGGCCGACTTCTGTGCGCCGCCCGGCCGTGCGCTGACCAGCTCAGGCGCCCTGCAGCTCACCGACGCCGGGCACCTGGTCGAGGCCCTCGGCACCGGCGATGATCTCGTCCACGGGCTGCGCTCGGCCGACGATCTCCCCGAACTGAGCAGGCTCGTCAACATCGCGATGGACGCCCGGGCTATCCACCACCGGCGCGGCCGGCTGCTTGCGGTGCACCGGTTCGCCGAGCTGGACGAGGTCGAGACCTATGAAAAGGTCGTGCGGGCCGCGCTCGGCTGGCCGCCCGGGGAAGAGCCCGACGACGACGGCCACGCCGTGCCGATCCTCCTCGAATTACTCGATCCCGAGACCGGTGCGGACGGTGTGGCTGTCGATGCGCTCGTCGAGAGCATCCACGAGCTCGAAGCGGAAAGCTCCTTCGGACTCAGCCGCCTCATCCCGAGCCGGATCGACGAACAGGTGGCAGCGGATCTCGATCTGCTTGTCGACCTCGGCCTCGTGTCCCGCACCGGCGACGTCGGAAAGCTCGATGACCACCTCACCATCACCGCGGCCGGGATCCCCATCGCCGTGGAGCTGGCTCGCGCGATCGGTATCGAGGTGGTCCTGCAGCCGGATCCCGCCACCGCCGGGACCGCCGAGATCGTCGACCTGATCGGCCTGGTCGACGAGCCGGAGTGGGGACGCGTCGCCGCGGCGTGGCTCGCCGCGCAACCCGATCCCGCAGCGGCCGGCCACGCGCTCGTCGGCGAGGTCACCGCTGAAGCCCGCTCCCCCGTCATGGTGCTGACCGGCCTGGAAGCGATCGGGCCGGTCCTCGGCGCCGGGGCGGCGGACGCGGTGCGCGCGCGCCTCGGCAGCCACCACGACGGCCTCGTGCTGCACTGGCTGATGGGACGCGCCGAACTCGACCCGAGCACGGTGGACCCGGCCCGTTACCTCTCGGGCCTGGTGGACGTCCTCGCGGCCGTGCTCGACGCGGGCGACTCCGCCGACATCGTGGCGTTCCTCGGTGCCGGCGACTCGGCCGGTCATCTGGCCCTGCTCGGCGAGATCTGGCGGATCGACCACCCCCGACTCCCTGAAGTGCTCGAGACGATCGGCGCCCAGCATCCGGTCAAGGCCGTCGCCAAGGCAGCCCGCAAGGCACTCGTGCGGTACCGCAGCCGGCTGGCCAGCGAGAAGTCACGGTGATCGGGTGCCGACTCGCGCCACCGCCGGCGAGGACAGGCTCAGGGTGCGTCGTCATTGCCGAGTGGGCGGCCGACCAGGGCTCGCGTGGGCGGCTACGACGCGCCAGCCGCGGTCGTCGTCGTGGATCCAGGTGCGGGTGTAACGCAGTCGCGCAGCGAACGGCGCTCCAGCTAACGTACCCTCCAGCACCCCAAGGAACCAGGTGACACCGGTGCCTGGCCCATAGGTGAAAATGAGCCGATCGTCAAGCAACTGGTCCAACGCCGCGACGTCCCCGGCAAGCTGTGCCGCCTGGAGGCGACGCTCGGCCTCGCGCAGCTCATCAATGCGGGCGTGCTCAGCCATGAGGCCTCATCTCCGACTACCCCACCGAGTTGCGCGCGCTGGCCCGGCTCACCGTCCGAAGCCGGTGGCGCGGCCTCGGGCTAACCAGCTATGCGCCGCAGCCGGGCCGAGAGGTGCGGCTGCATGGGAAGGCCGCGCAGCGCCCGCTCCTCGACGTAGGCCAGGTCGCCGTCGTCCAGGATGCCGTACAGCCGGGCGGCCTCGGTTGTGTCCCTGGCCGAGTCGGTGCGCACCACGGCGTCGGTGCTGAACTCCCACGAGGACTCGCTGCTGGCGACGCCGTAGTAGATCTCGCAGATCCCGAACGCATGCGCCAGCACCACTTCGATGCTCTCGTCCGGCTCCACCCGCCACCACCCGACCTCGCGAGCCGCCGGGGCCAGCACCTGGCCCGACGCGTTGAGCAGCCATGCCCGCGCCTCGTAGTCCAGGAACGGCCGGCCGTCGTGGGTGAAAGTGATCTGCTGGCCGTACCGAAACTCTCCGAGGAGCGAGGGATACATGGCCTCGCCCTCGCCGCGCCACACGCCCACCAGCGGCGACAGCGGCAGGCACTGCGGGTGCAGCTCAACGCCCTGCCGCAGGTCTGCACTGTCCAGGTCGATGGGCAGGTCGTCGAACTGTGGCAGGTCGTCACCGGCGGTGCGCTCCGCGCGCCCGACGACCTCCCAGGCGCGGTCGCCCGGATCGGGCTGGGGAATACCGCTCATCGTCCCTCGGGATACAGCCGGTGCGCCACGGATGAGACGACCAGCGCACCAGCCGCGACGAGGAGGAAGGTGAGGAACCACAGCACGTGGCCGAGTGTACCGCTGACGGCCCGTACCTCAGCGCTGCCCTACCGACCAGGCCGAGCCCGCCACCGGCCGGCGGCGGCGCACACTAAGGTGCGACCCACTCAGACGTCAACACTGAATACAGCTCGGAGTCACGCCAGGCTCCGTTTGTGTAGACGTGATCCCTGAGCGTGCCCTCCTGAGTAAAGCCGAGCCGACGGACTATGGTGATGGAAGCGGCGTTGTCCGGCCCAATGGCGGCAGTGATCCGATGGAGCCCAAGTTCCCTGAAGCCGTACGTGATCAAGCTGCGCACTGCATCGGTCGCCAGCCCTTTCCCCCATTGGTCGTATGCAATTGCATAACCGAGCTTGGCTGCCTGGACACCGCTGAACCCCAGTCGTGCGAAACCGATCAGCCGGTCGTCCTCCAGAACCGTCACTGCCAGGTAATATTCGGTGCGTGGGCTGAGCCGCGCACGTTCAATTGCGTCTGCGAGCCGCTGCGCCTGCTGCTCTCTGGTCAGCGAGTCAAACGACAGCCATCGAGTGACGCGACCGTCTCCGACGACCGCTAGCGAGTCATCCACGTCGTCGGGCCGGAAGTCACGCAGCACGACACCGTGGCCCTTGATCGAGACCACACCGGACGATGGCACTCCTCCGGAGGCCATCATGGCAGAGCTAGCCGATCGGAGGTAAAGCTTTCGACCGCGTCGAGCAAGTCCCTTGCCCACCGGTCGGGATTCGCGATTCCGTGTAGAACAGTTCGGACATGCTCAACGGAAGTCACGATGCCATGGATGCGTTGATCGACGGCGAGGCTAAGCACAGGCTCCATCGTTTCGACAGCGCCTTCCAGTTCACCTTGCAGAATGCGAGCTATGGCCAGGGCACAGCTTGTGCCTGATTCATCCCCATACGCCCGGTTGGCGGCGGGCGCGGCGGCGTATGCTTCCATGGCCTCAATAGCTGTGCGCTCAGTACGGCCTGCATCGGTCTCACCGCCCCAAACCAAGGCGTCGGCGGCGTAGTAGAGCTGGCGCGGCCGATTGAATGTGCACAAGCCCCCCATCTGATCAAGTTCGTCGGGCTCAACATGTTCTCGCGCTTCGGAAGCGCGATCAATGGCTGCATGAGCCTCATCTCGACGACCAAGAGCAGCTAATGCCCGCGCCTCACCACTGATGAGCCAGACTGCAGCCGTACCTCGGCTGTGCTCGGCCGCTTCCGCCCCTAGTCGTGCGTAGCGAATTGAGTCATCGAATCGGCCGTCCCAGTAGGTGATCAATGCTTGTAAACCGCGTATCCATGCTCGCAAGCCGTCATGTCCAGCATTGTCCGCACAGGCATAGGCGACGCGGGCTTGCGTCAACGCGTCATGTGGGGCGCCCAGATCCTGCGACACCTTTGCCATCAGGCCAGAGGCAACACCCGCCAGTAGGTACAAATCTCGCGTCTGCTCGGGCTTCTGGCGGCCTTCGAGGAGGCCGAACGCACGATCTTGGGTGTCCGCCATCTCGCTAAGCAATCCGGTGAGCGGCTGCTGCTGGTAGCTCACCACGAGTCGGCGTACATCGTCGGTGAGCTGGCCGATCGTTTCTCGGCCCAGGTTGGACGCCTCGGCCCTGGTGAGAAAGTCGCGGGCGCGGTCGGCACTCATGGAGATCACTTGCCCTTCCCAATCGGTTCTCGCACAGCCTCGGTCGGACGGTCGGTCCAGTCGGCGGGCGGGTACCACTAGTCCGTTTCCGTATGGCGGGCCGAACAGTCGTGCTACCGGTTCGCCGAACATCCGTTCAAGCGCCGTCTGCGCGTGGGGATACGGAAGCTTGGAAATGTCTCCCGCTACCCAGCGGTACGCCTGCCGTTCGCTCAACTCCGTGCCGGACACACGTGCGTAGTCCTTGCGGAACTGGTCCGTCGTCAGGTGCCGCTGACGTAGGGCCTGTTCCAACCTTGTTCGTGGTGCCTCTGACTCGACCATTGCCTCCCCCGGCCCCCGGCCGTGCGCGGGGACTCCATGTTAAGCCAGGTGCAGTCCCTCTTGGGGACACACTGCCGAAGAGGGCAGGAGAAGTCACGAGACGGCAGGGACGGCGACATACCGATGACAGCCGGCTCAGAGCCACCTTGGTCATGCTCGATCGGGAGTCCAGCTCACGGCGGGGTCGGGGTGTCTGCTTGTTCCTCCGACCTTGCCGTGGTCCACGGGAAGAGGGTTGTCGTGCGGGGTGCGCAGCGGGTTACGGGTCAGGTTGCGGCGGCAACGGTGCTGCGGCCACCGGGTCGGTATCACGACGGGCCGGTGCATATCCGCGTAGAGAAGGCGCGAGCCGGGGCATGGTGCCCACCGTCTGCTGACTACAAGATCGAGCTGAACGACTGGCGGTGCACCTGGGACCCGACGTATGACTACGTCGAGGTCGAGAACACCCACAATGCGTTCATCTATGTCCGGGAGATGATCAGCAAAGGGCTGCCAACGACGACCCTGGCCGTCGTTCGTTTGGCTCACCTGCGGCGGCCGACGTCATGACCGACCACACGTCGAATGGCCGCTCACGGGCTCGGGTGGATTGGGTGGCCGAGCTGCGCTCGGCAGCGATGTCTTTGGCCGGTCGCAGCTGGCCGGTGCTGCCGGCGGCCTACGCCAACGTGCCGGTCGAAACTGCGAGCGGTCGTTTCGCGGCTGTTCCGGCCGGGCAGGCATCACCATCGGACACCGGCCCAACGGGCGTAGCCGGCCAGCGTGTCGTTGCGGTGCCGCTCGGCATGCACCAGGGCGCGGACCGTCTCGTGCACCTGAGGGTGATAGCGGGTCAGCTCGGGGGCGACTCGCCGAGCCTGCTGCAGGTCGGCGAACGCGCGGTCCCGGCGCCCGTGCAGCAGCCAGGCCCGGGACACATCGATGTGATGGTGCCCGACCCGAGACGGTGCGGTACCCGGCGGTAAATGCAGCTCGACGGCGCGAGCCACGGCCGTGGTGGCGTCGGAGAGCTCGACCGGCACCGACACCGAATGGATATCCACATTGGACGACCGGAAACCGGTGCCGTAGTGATCGAACCGGGTATCACCCAGCGCGCAGGCGATCTCTCGCGCCCCACACAGGTGCGCCTGCGCGGTCGGGGCATCAGCCGCACGCGCAGACAGGATCGAACCACGCAAGTGCAGCGCCCCCCGCACAGCCAGCGTGTCAGGCCCGGTGGGCAGCGCCTCGGTGGCGACGTAGGCACGATCGATGACCCGCAAGCCGGCACGGTAGGCACCCGCGTAAAGCAGGATCAGCGCCCGGTTGTACTCGGCGGCCACCGACCACAGCGGGTCACCGGACTGGGCGGCGGCCCAGCAGCAACGCTCGGCAGCGAGTCCGGCCAGGTCGAGAAAGCCGAAATAATAGGCCGACAGCATGGCCTTGCTGTACGCGTAAGCCAGCGCGGTCAGCACCCGCTCGCGGCGCTCACCCGCCGGCTCGATCCCAGCGACGTAATGCAGCCCACGCAGCAGGTCCGGCAGCGCCGCGGCCGCCTCACCGATCCGGGCCCGACGGTGGGCCCCCCGCACCCGATCCAGCCGGGTCAGCAGCACATCCAAGGTCGGCGCCGGCTCCGGGAGGTCGCCGTCGACGACGGCCACCAAGGCACGACGCAGCTCCGGGATAGCGGCCAGCTCGACCGCCTCAGCACGGCTGGTGGCCTCGTAGGGCTGCCCATACAGCACGTCCGGACCCAGCCCGAGCACCCCGGCCACCGCCGCGGTGAACGCCGGGGACGCCGACCGGTCACCCTGCTCGACCTTGCGCAGCAACGACAGCGACACGTTGGCCCACTCGGCGAGCTGCTGCTGGGTGAGACCCGCCAGCTTGCGTGCCCGCGCCGCCCGCGCACCCACACCCACAGTGTCCTCCACCGCCCCAGAATGCCACAGACAGTGACACCCGACGCCGTCGCGACCCTGCCAGGCTCGCCGACGTGTTCTCGTTCCGTCCCGGCCGGAGCGCGTCGAGCACCGGCCGAGTGCGACTGCGCCGACTGATCTGTACGCGCTGCGGACGGCCCGCGTGGCTCGACGACGAACCCCACAGCCGGTGGTGGCGACCCGCGCCACCGGTGTGCGCCCGCTGCCAGACGTCGCCGGCGGGCCTGGCCGCAGCGTCTCGGGCCGCACAGCGGCGATCATCGATGTGGACCCGACTACTCCGATGGTGGTGCGCCGTGGGTCGCCGCGGCGATCACCGTCGGCGGGGCCGGAGCCGATCACCTGGTCGCGGCCGGCCGTGGTGAGCGGGGGCGTTCCGCTCACGGCGTGCGCGCCCCGGCGCACGCGCCGCCGAGTTGCTCCGTTCGGGCCCGCCGCGGATGAGCCGATGACAGCATGGGCACCCGTGACGACCACGCCGGTCCGGGCCCGACGGGTCACCTCGCTGCACGCGTTCTGCGCCGTGCTGGTCCTCGCGATCGTGTGCCGTCCGCTGATCACCGACGCGCTGGCGGCACCCGTGCTGCGCACCGCCGCGACGGTGTTCGTCGCGGTCTGCGTGCAGGCGCTGCCGTTCCTCGTGCTCGGTGTGCTGCTTTCCGGGGCGATCGCCGCGTTCGTCTCCCCCGCCGTGCTGCGCCGCGCGCTTCCCCACCGTCGCGGCGCGGCGGTTCCGGTCGCCGCGGCGGCCGGGTTGGTGCTTCCGGGGTGTGAGTGCGCGTCGGTGCCGGTGGCTCGGCGGCTGATCTCCGTCGGAGTTCCGGACGCGGCGGCGCTCACGTTCCTGCTGGCGGCGCCCGCGATCAACCCGGTGGTCCTGGTCGCGACGGCCGTGGCGTTCCCCGGCGAGCCGCGCATGGTGGCAGCCCGGTTCCTCGGCTCGCTCGCTACCGCGTGCGTGATGGGCTGGCTGTGGCAGGTGTCCGGGCGCGCGGAGTGGATCACCGGGCGGGCCCGGCGGGCGGCGCGGGCGGAACCTGGCGGGAACCGTTGGGCCGTGCTGTCCGAGACCGCGCGGCACGACCTGGTCTCCGCCGGCGGGTTCCTCGTGCTCGGCGCGCTGACCGCGGCCACGCTCGCGGTGCTCGTACCGCCGGGATGGATGGATGCGCTCGCCGGTCAGATCGTGCTCGCCGTCGCCGTCATGGCGGTCCTCGCGGTGGTGCTGGCGCTGTGCAGCGAGGCCGACGCGTTCGTCGCGGCATCGCTGTCGACGCTGCCGCTGCTGCCCCGGTTGGTGTTTCTCGTCGTCGGCCCGGCCGTGGACGTCAAGCTGATCGCGCTGCAGGCCGGCACGTTCGGCCGCGCGTTCGCCGCCCGGTTCGCGCCCGCGACGTTCGTGGTCGCCGTGGCCTGCGCCGTCGCCGCGGGGCTCGTCGTACTGGGCGGCGTCCGGTGAGGCGCGAGACCCAGCATGTGCTGCTCGTGCTGCTGGGCGGTGCGCTGCTGCGGATCGCCGCCGACGACACCTACCTGCGCTACGTGCGCCCGTCGCACCGGTGGCTGCTGCTCGCGGCCGGTGCGGTGATCGTCGGGCTCGCCGTTGTGGCGCTCGTCCGCGATCTGCGCAGCCCTCCCGGGCCCGCACCCCACGACCACACCTCGGCAGAGCGCCACATCCCCTGGCTGCTCCTCGCGCCGGTACTGGTGATCGCACTCGTTGCACCGCCTGCGCTCGGCGCGGACGCCGTGTCGCGCGCGGGCACCCGGAACGCCGTGGTCGACGACGCCGACGTGTTCGCTCCGCTCCCGCCCGGACCCGCGCCCGAGCTTGCGGTGGCGGAGTTCGTGCAGCGCGCGGTCTGGGACTCCGCGAGCTCGCTCGACGGTCGAGAGGTGACGCTCGTCGGGTTCACCGTGCGGCGCGGTGCGGCCACCGAGCTCGCCCGCATGACGATCGCGTGCTGCGCGGCCGACGCCCGGCCACACCGCGTGCGGCTCGACGGCGACCTCGGCGACCTCGCCCCGGACACCTGGATACAGGTGCGCGGCACCGTCGCGCCCGGCAGCGCGATTGCGGCCACCGGATACGTACCCGCGATGACCGTCGCCGCGCTCGCGGTCGTGCCGGCACCGCCGGATCCCTACGAGTACTGACGACCGCGGTCGTGCACCCGCTGGCATGCCACCGGCAACGGGGCGGGACCGACGGGACTCGTCATCGGCTACCCGGCACACCCACCCGCCCGACTCCACGACGCCATCCGCCGCCTGCGAAACCCTGGTCCCCCGGTAGCCGCGCCACGCGCGCAGGTCCTGGGGGGTGGACCGTCCTTGATCAGCCTTCGGTTCAGGAGCATCCGGACACGGCCGCAGGCGCATCGCTGGTAGCGGACCCACCCGAGTGAGGTCCGGTGTTCAGACACTGGCTGGAACATGCACTCGACCATGATGGCCAGCATGTTGTAATGGCCTTGTGCACTTCAACACTTACGGCGGCAACGCCGCGCAGCTGGCTGCCGTCCTGGCCAACCTCGACGATGACGCTGATGCCAGGCGGATCGAGCAGGTGCTGTCCACACACCTGGTCACCCGCTTCCAGCTCCCCGGCGACACCGGGCACGTCCAGCTCATGACCTGGCGCCGGCGGCTCCGGACAGTTTTCGCTGCACCGACGACCGCCGAGAAGATCCACGTCGTCAACGGCCTGCTGGCTGAGGCAACCGCGCGGCCGTTCATCTCAACCCACGACGGCCAACCACCCCACCTGCATTTCGCCGACGAACACACCGACGTCGTCACCCGCGTCAAAGCCACCACCGCCGCCGGCCTGGCGATGGTGCTGGCCGAGGCCGGCCCGCAACGGCTCGGCCGGTGCACCGCACCGGGCTGCCACACCGTGTTCGTCGACGTCTCTCGCAACGGCCGCCGGACCTACTGCACCCCCACCTGCGCCACCCGGGTCAACGTCGCCGCGCACCGCGCCCGGTCAGGGCCTGGGGGCCCTCACCCGCGAGCGTCAGCCCGCATGGTCGGATGAGAGCCCTGAAGTCGCTGCCGTGACGGCGCGCTCGCGGAGATCCTCTGGCAGGCCGGCCCGTTCGCCGAGCCAGCACACCCATTCCGGTATCAGCGCCTTGACCCCGTGCGTGACCGGATGATCAGGAACCCAATCGTTGATCAATCTGAGCTGGAACTCGATCCGCTGCGGCGACGCCGCGTACCAGGTCTCGGGAACCGCGCCTTCCATTCATTCGGCTGCCAACTCATCCGCGGCCTCTTGATCCGGCTGGACGCCGTGCCTGTCTGCGTGCCAGGCGGCGAACTCCACCGTCAGCAGGGTGGTGTCCACCTGGCGGCTGCCAACATCGCGGGAAGGTTGGTTCGCCAACTGTCCCGGTCACCGTCTCGCTGGGCAAACCCGACCGCCTCCAGCCGCCGCAGCTCCCTCCTGACGACGTCGAGCGGAAGCCCGGTGGCTTTCGCCGCGCCGGTCGAGGTGATGTGGGCGACACTGACAGTGTTGCCGTCCGACACCGGCTCACCGATCCCGGTGCTCATGATCATGGCCGCGAACACCCGCAACGTATCCTCCCGCACCAAGGCGGCCACCATCGTCCTCGCAACATCCATACCTACGCCCCACTTCCGCAATCGCCATTGCCCTCCGACTGCTCACATCCGGCCAACCCTGCCTGCCGGCATCGGCTGTTGTGTGCCGCACCGGGGGTGCGCGCCCGCGAGGACATCCACGACATTGCTGGTGAAACGAATGAGTGTGATCGTCGGTGGTCAGCTTGCCAGACGATCAGCCGAGCACCAGGTGGTACCTCGAACTCCCCTGCCGCGGGCGGCGGCCCATGAGAAGGTCCGAGCGTGAGATCCCATCCCTCCGCAAGGTCGAGTAGCTTGTGCACGGATACTCCTGTCCCGGCGGGCCGGCCGCTCGTGGTCTCGCCGACCGTGAGCGCTGTGCGGAACCGACGAGCGGCGAACACTGATCGCAATGGTGAACGTTGACGCTGGTCAGCCAGATTTCCTTTCCTTGACCGGTGAGCGCACGGTGCCAGGGATCGTGGCGGAGAACTACTGGTTCACAGCGACAGCACCGGTGTACGAACTGCGATAACAGCAGCTCAGGCACGGCCACTGTACGCCAGTTCTCGTGACAGATGAGAGCGGCCCCCGACGGTGATCCACCACCGCCGAGGGCCTAGGAACCTCACCTGCCGAGAGGAGAGGCCCCATGGCCTCCGATCGTCCCGCACCCCGCCGACGCCACCGCCGCAGCCCCGACTGGTGGCCCGTCCCCCGCCGACGCCGACCCGGCTGCCGCGCCTGCCTCGGCCTGTCCATCGGAGCCGCGCTCTGCGCGCTCGTCCTGGCCCTGCTCGTCGTCCGGGCGGTGACGGCATGACCTCCGCGCACCCGCCGATCCAGCGCGAGCCCCGATCCGTGCGCCCACCGTGGGAGGCGCGCGACGACCGGTGGGACAGCCTTCACCGGAGCGACACCGACGCCTGGCGGGTCGCCGTCCGGCTCGACCGGGTGCTCGCGCTGCGCGAGCCCCTGGAGGGCCTGGAGGTCACCGAGTACGAGCACCGGCACATCGAGCACCTGGCGGCCGGGGACGTGCCCACCGTGGCCGTGTTCGTCGTGCTGCTGCACCGGGCACGGGCCGCTGCCCCGCTGGACGGGGTCGGCCCACGGTGACCGGCACGTGCCCGCTCGGCTCGTGCTGCCTCGCCTGCCGGGCGACGACCGACCTCCGGGTCGTCGTGCTCGCCAGCCCGGTCGGGCCGCTGTGCGTCACGCTCGACGGGCGGTGCGCGGCCGGTGGCACGGTGCTCGCGCTGACCGCCGACGCGGTGCTCCGGCTCGTGCTGGAGCACCGCGAGCACGACCGCGCTGGAGACCCGCCCGGCGGTCGCTGTGCCGCTGTACCGGCCGATCCAGGGTTTCCGCGCGCGGAGGGAGAGTCCCCGGGGAACCGCGCTAGCGGTGAATGTTCCGGCTCGGCCGGAACACCCGGGGTCGCCGGGCGCGGACGCCCCGGCTGACCAGGCAGGAAACCTCGCCGGAGACCGGCACGGCAACCGGTACGGCAACCGGTACGCGGCACGGGTGGACCGGAACGGCGACGCGATCCGGCACGGCACCGGCACCGGCCCTTCCGTAGTCACGGAAGGTCTCCGGCACGGTGAGGTCGCCGGCGCGTCGGGGTTCCGCAAGTACAGAAGCTGCGACCCGGCAGAGCCGGGAGGCGTGATCCGCTCAGGGCACGCCTCCCGGTCCGCCCACCACCGGTCGACCACCGCGAGGAAGGCGTCCGACGCGAGACCGCGATCCTGGGAGACGACGAGAGCGCGCCGGACCCGACGATCGTGGCACCGCAGCAGCGGCCTGCACCGGCGACGCGCCGGAGCAGCCACCCGCTCCCCCGTTGCACCACCGGACGGCGCCCGGTTGGAGTGTCGCCGCAGGTCAGGCGGTCATGGCGGGTCGGCGCGCCGGGCTCCGCGGACGGCCCCACCGAGCGACGATGAGCACATGGCACCCGCCCCGCCGCCCACCGAGCGTCCCGCCGGAGTCGAGTACAAGGCCGCCGCGCTCGCCACCGCACCACCCGCCGACCCGCCCCGCCCGGCCCCGGCGATGCGCGAGGTCGACGCCGTGGTGCTGCCCACCGGCATCCCCGTCGGCGGTGACGTGTTCCTGCCCGGCTCGCTGGCCCGCGCCGTGGCCCGCACCATGCCCAAGGCGACCGTGGCCGACGACTGGAACCGCCCCGTCGGCGCGCTGCGCGCCGCCGTGGAGCTGCCCCCCGCCGATCCACGGCTGCCCGCCACGCTTCCGGACGGGCGCCCCTGGCCCGCCCGCGCGGGCGCCCTGCTCGTGCGCATCGCCTACATGCAGGGCACGGCCGACGGGCGGCTCGCCCACAAAGCGGCCAGCTCCGCGCGCGACCCGGCCGACTACACCGTCGGGTTCCGCGTGATCAGCTCCCGGCGCCGCGCCGGGCTGCGCATGATCAGTGACCTGGACATCTACACGATCAGCCCCCGCGTACCCGGCGGTCCGACCGCGCTGGCGGCGAAGCACGCGCCGGTGACGGGGATCGAGGTCAAGGCCGTGCGAGCCGTCGCTCGCCACCCGCTGATGCAGACGCAGGCGTGCTGGGGCTGCGGCCAGCCCGCGCTCGCCGCCGTCGGGCACCTCCCGGATAGCCGCCTGGTCTGCACCGACTGCTTGGCCGCGTACGACCGTGACGGCGCGGCGAGCGGGCGCCTGTTCATCCCGGCCCCGTGCTGGGGCTGCGGCCAGCTCGCCGCCGCATCCTTCGCGCCGCTCCCCGGCACCGTGCCGACCCTGTGCACCTCGTGCAGCGACGTCTACAACGGCCGCGCCGTCGCGACCGGCTACCTGTCGCCGGAAGTCCTCGCCGCCGTCAACCAGATCGACGAGCCGGACGCGGAGGGCTACTACGAGAACGCGCTCGCCTCCGACGTCGACTGGGCCGCGACCGCGGACGGCACTCTGGTGCGCGACGACGCCGACCCGGCGCAGGGCCGCGCATGGGGCCAGGACACCCGACGGGCGTGGGGACGCCCGTGACCGCCGACCCGGCGGGTCCGGGACCAGCTCGACGGCGCCGTGCCCGCGCTCTTGGCGATCAACCGCGCCGCCGCGGCGTCACCAACGCCACGCTGATCAGTCGCCGCACTCAGGTGTTGCGCTTGGCGCTGGGCCAGATTTCGTGCTCAGGGTCCCACCACAAGGCGTAGAACCGCTCCGCACGTCGGAAGCCGTAGAGGCGGCCCTTGCCCGTGATGCGGAGCCGACTGATCGCATCCTCGTCGTCGTACTCCAGCTTGACCAGCCGCTCTTGGGCCGCCCGGTTCGGCAGCCCGGACAGCTCGTAGTCCTTGCCGGGCTCGTCACTCGCGTTGAACGCCTCCGTCACCTTCATCGTCTCGATGCTGCGGATGCGGTCGAGCAGGGTGACGTGGTCAGGCTGCGTGATCTTGGTGATGCACCAGTCACTGCCGACGTCGCACCGGCCGAACTGCACAACGACCTTGCCTGTCGGGTCGGGTGGCGTGAATTGATGAGCGCGGCAGGGTGTGCGGTCGGTGCTCGGGCGCGAACCGTGTGCAAGGCGCGGCTGCCGTTCGGCGGCTACCGGCACGTTCTTCCGGGGCTTCCTCGGCTTGCTGCCGCTCACAGCGCTTCGGCGTCGGCGCTGGTGAGGCCGTCGTAGTACATGAACATGCTGTCCTGGCTGATCACCCGGTCGCCTCGCTCGCGCTGGCTCAGGCCCTCGCGAGCCTCCCGCCACGGGGCCTCGCTGTGCGTCAGCTCGCTGAGCCAGTGCGCCGACTTGTCCCCGTACGAGCGCAGGACGGCGTCGATGGTCTCGCGTTCGGTGTCGGTGAGCCGGGACGAGTCACCGTCGGTGATCTCCGTCGGACCGTTGAGGGTGAACCGTCCGCGGTGCTGGCGGTAGAGCGAGCACACCACCGGCCCGTTCGCCCACGCCTCGATCGGTTCGTCGAACAGGGGCTCCTCGTCCCACACGAGGTGCCACGCCTGGCTGTAGTACACGAGCTTCTGGAGCTTCATCGCGGTCATCGGGCCGCGCTTCTCCAGGATGTAGGTAGCGACGTCTACGACACGAGCCATCGTCGGTTCACCTCCGTCCCGTCCACCGATACGAGAGCGGCCACGCTGAGCGTGACACATGTCTAACCGCTCGTGGGTCGGTTAGCCAATTCTGTTCGTTACTAGCTCAACGCCCAGCGCCGCTCGTGGCATCTCGCTCGAAGGGGGTTGAGTGCCTGAGAGCACGCTCGTGAGCCAGCTCCTACCCCGCGATCGCCGCTGCACGCGCCATGACCGCGTGCAGCCGCTCCCGCAGCCACCCGTCACGGGCGTCGTGCGTGCTACCGGCTGCCGATCTTGTTTGAGAGTCCGAGCAGGTGCTTGACGGAGTCCGCCGAGACGTCGCCGAGTCCAACCTGGTAGCTCGCCACGTCAGCGTCATCACGGTCATGACCAGGCTTGGCGCGTACGTCGAGCCGCGGGGTGTCCTCGACTCGTTCGGCCCGTCGAGCCACGCGTCGAGCAAGTCCGTCAGCAGGTTGCGGAGCACGTCGGTCGGCGGGCGGGTGTGCTTCACGCGTTCGGCGAGGGACGGGTCATCGGGCGGGGAGGTCACGGCGGGCAGGGTTGAGCGTTTGCAACGCGACGGCCACCGCAGTGGCGAACCCGTCGCCCGCCAGCGTCGGCGCCCGACCCGACAGCACCTCGCACGCCGTCAGCGCGCCCTCCCACCGCAGCCGCGCCGCCGGGGTCAGCCCGGCGTCAGGGTCAGCCAGCAGGGCGGCAACGCTCCCCGCCAATGCCTCCGGGTCGGCCGCCGGCCGAACGTCCTCGCTCATGCGGCCAGGGTCCGTCACCGGGCCGTCGACGTCCAGCACGCCCCGGCCCAGACACGCGACTGGCCCCACCGTCCTGTCCGACCGCAGTCGACTCCGGCGGAAGAGGTGAAGGGCACCCCGCCCCTCACCGACACCAGGAGGCACCGTGTCCACCGCCCTGCTCTACCTGCTCGCGGTCACCGTCGTCACCGTGCTCGGCAGGATCGCCGTCGAGCACATCCGCGCCCGCACCACCCGCTACGGCTTCCTCGCCGAGATCGTCCGCGAGATCATCCGGTGGTGGCGACGATGACGACCGGGCACCGGCCGTGACACGCTGCCGCCGTGCCGACGTTCCTCGTCTCGCTCGTCGTGCCCGGCCACCCCCGCACCGACGACGAGCTTGACCAGCTCCAGGGTCACCCGGCGGGCTGGACGATCACCGGCCGGTGCGAGTGGGGCAGCGGGTTCCGGCTCGACCTCCGCGGCGACGCCGCCGACCCAGGCGCCGCCGAGCGCAGCGCCAGGGATGCCGCCGTGGCCTGGCTCGCCGAGAACGGGCTCCCCGACGCCGCGCCCCGGGTGACCGTCCGCAGACGGCTCACGTAGTCGGGGCGCCGCGCCCGCGGGTCAGCCACCCCGGCCGCGCCTGCGGCCCCTCAGCGATCACTGGAGGGGCCGCAGCAGGCTCGTCCGCCGCCGTCCACGACGAGCCACCGTCGGGCGAGCGCGGGTACCCGGCCGGGGCCGTCCACGTCGTCGAGCCATCCGGCTCCGTCGGATCGGGCAGGGGCCCGGACCAGCCGGGCACGTTCGAGGTCGTCATGCGGCCAGCGTGCCCCGCGGGCGGGCTGGACGACGGGCACCGCGCCGGAGGTGGCTCGACGTCCGGAAGGCGCGCACGCGTTCCGGAAGCGCGCCGGTGGAGACTCTCGGGCACCGCGCAGGCCGGGCACCCACGCGCCGGAGTCGTCGCGGGTCTCCCAGCTCATCCGCTTCTTGCCGGTCACCGGGTGGCGCAGCCGCTCCTTGCGGTGCCGGTCGCCGTAGGCGTGGAACGTCTCGAAGCGGAACCCCGAGTCGGCGCCGCCGCCGCCTCGTCCGCTGGTGTCGAGTGCGGGGAACGCCAGCACGATGCCCTGCTGGCGGGCGTAGGCGGCCGGAGGCAGCGACGGCGGGGTGCGCCGGTCCCAGCCGCGCAGGCCCAGCGCAGGCAGCGGGTCGGGCCATGTGCACCCGCTGTGGCACTTCACCCCGACCCGGCCCTGATCCTCCTGCCACCAGGTGCTCAGCGACGGTCGGGCATCCCCGTCGGCGTGAGCCGGGCCGGGGCACTGCCACATGCGTCGCGTCGAGATCGGGCCGCTGCCGGTCGACCTGCTGCCGACGGCGGCGAGGTAGTGCCGGACCCACGCAAGCGCGTGCGGGACGCCGTGCTCGTCGACCGCAGCCAGTCGGGGCGCGCTCATCGGCCGACCCCGTCGGCTGCGGCGGCTCGCGTGCCGCCGCACTTCCGGCAGACCGGGCCGGGCCGGTTAGAATGGTGGCGCAACGTGATCTCCGATCGAGGTCACGCGTGTCGGGGCCCCAGGGCGCGCAGCCTCCCCCGACCGCGTGGAAGCGGTGACGACGACGGCCGCCGGGATGGCACCCGGCGGCCGTTCGTCATCGGGGGGTAGGGGTCCGCCGGAGCCAGCTCGCGCGGGCTGGAACGGTCGGTTCAGCAGGTACCGGCTGACCGGCGTCGAGCGCGGCCAACTCGGCATCCGTCGCGGCACGCTGGCGCTCCAGCTCCGCCCGCCGGTCCGCGGCGCGGCGCTCGGCCGCGACCCGCTCCACGGCCCGTTGCGCCTCCGGCACGGCTGCGAGGCGATCCGCCTCCCGCTGCCGCACCCACGCGCAGTACGCGACGGCGGCCTCGTCGTACTGCGCCGCGCTCGCGAGCTGGCGCCAGCCCGGCAGGACGCCCCGCGCCCACTCGGCCAACGCCCGGCCGTCCACCAGCGCGTGGCCGACCGCGCCGCGCGGCTGCGCGTAGACGCACCCCGCGTCGATCATCGGGTCGACCCACGCAGAGCGGACCACGCTGGTGAACGTGTCGACGGGCGAGGCGACGAACCCCGCGTCGCCGAGCCTGTCCGGGTGCGCGGTCGAGCAGCGGGTGACGTCGTGGTCGAAGGGCTCGAACGGCTCGACGATCTGGTGGCCGGTCCTCACGACGTCACCGCCACGGACCCCGCTGCGGGGGCGCCGGTCTCGGCTGCGCGCTGCTCGCGCCGAAGGGCGGCCTCAGCGGCACGTGCCTCAGCGGCCAGCCGTCGGGCCTTCGCAGCACGGTGCGAGAGCGTAGCGAAGTACGCCTTCCGCGCCGACTCCGCCATCGCCGCACGCTGCTCAGGAGTGAGCAGGCCGTCGGGGTCGTCGGACTCGAACCAGGCATCGAACGCAGTGCGGGCCGGGGCGGTTGCCGCTGTGCGATCGGTGGTGTTGGCCCAGCGGGTGTGGATCGCCACCTTCGCGGCGAGCGACTTCTCCGACCGGGGTGCGGGCATGGCGCGGCCACCTCTCGATGGCCGGTGCCCATCTCCGGTAGTTCGCAGATTCCCGCGTGGCCGCTGTGCCGACCACTCTACCGATGTACGCCGTCGAGCTGTAGGACGTGCCGTGCCGTCTGGTCCACGGCGCTCCAGGCCCGCGCGGGCTGCGGCGATCAGCTCCGCCGCCGTCACCTCGTGCTCGCCGTGGCCGTAGTTGATGCAGGCAACCGGCAGCCGTCGGCGGTTCGCGACGGCTCGGTCGGACGGCAGCACGATCACGTCGCACTCGGCGAGCCGGTCACCGCCGGTCGTTGCGCCCGACCGCGTGACGTCCGACAGGGTGCTGCGCAGCGATGCGCTGTCCGCGGCGAGCAGCCCGACCTCTGCGAGCCACAGCGGGGGCAGGGCTCGCGCGGACCGATCCAGGTACAGCACGGCCCCGAGCAGGGTCCGCTTGCGCTTGCACCGGAGCAGCGTCGCGACGCGCAGCAGGTCGGCCGCTGTCCCCGGTGACTCCGCGGTCTGCATCGCGGTCACACCCGGTCCCCGCGAGCCAGACGCCGCGCCGAGTCCCGCGCGCGCTCTGCCGCCGCCGACGCCCCGTACCGACGGACCATCGTCGGCGAGCGCCACCCGGCGAGCCGCTCGACGTCGCTCTCCTGCGCCCCGTGGGCCAACTGGTCGTGCGCCCACGTGTGCCGAAGCTGATGCGGATGCAGGGCGGGCAACCCGGCGAGCGCGCACCGACGGGCCAGCATCCGGGCCACCCCCTCCCCGCTGATCCGCCACGACCCGTGGTCGTCGGGGCGAATGCTCAGGAACAGGGCCGGTGCCCCGGCGGCCGGACGGCGGGCGCGGGCCCGCAGGTACTTGCGCAGCGCCACGGCCGTCTTCGCGCCGACCGGCACCACCCGCTCGTGACCGCCCTTCGTGCGGCGCAGCGTGACGTCCTGCGTGCGCAGGTCGAGATCGGCGAAGTCGATCCCGGACACCTCCCCGCGACGGCAGCCGGTATCGATCAGCACGCGGAGCAGAGCGGCGTCGCGCAGGTCGACGAACGAGGCGCCGGTGCACACGGCCAGCAGCGCCCGCAGGTCAGCGTCGGGGACCACCGGGACCACGTGCTCGCGCGGGGTCGGCAGGGCGATGCGCTCCGCCGGGTTGGCGGTGACCGGGATGTCGGGCTCCTCCACGAGGTAGGCGAAGAACAGCCGCGCGGCGATCAGCCGGACACGCCGGGTGCCTTCGCTGCGGCCCTGCTCGGTCAGGTGGGCCATCCATGCGTCCAGGTGGCGGCGCACCACCTGCTCCGGCTCGCGGACGTCCGGGTGCGCGGCGGCCAGCCACGCGATGAGCTGACGGACGGACCTGCCGTACACCGTGCGCGTCGCCTCTGACACCGTGCCGAGGGTCAGCAGCCACTCGTCAGCGAGGTCGGTCATCGTGTCCATGTCGCTCCAGTCAAGATCGTCCAGTTCTGTCGACAAGAGCCGCTGTACGGAACCGACCCGGGACAGGGGTGCTACCGGATGACGGATGTATCAGCAGGTCAGCCGCCTGGACTGCCGCTCACCGGTGAGCGTACGATACCGGGTATCAGTCACGAGAACTACTGGTTCCGGCGTCACGAGGTGGTGTACCGGGCACTGGCGCCACGTTGCGCGGGAGCGCGGGTGCTGGAGGCGGGGTGCGGGGAGGGGTACGGGGCCGAGTTGCTGGCCCGGGTGGCCCGGACGGTGCTGGCGCTGGACTACGACCCACCGACCGTCGCCCACGTCGCGCGACGCTACCCACGGGTCGCGGTGGCGCGGGCGAACCTGGTGACGCTGCCCGTGCGTGAGGGCACCTGCGACGCGGTGGTCTCGCTGCAGGTGATCGAGCACCTGTGGGAGCAGGAGCGGTTCCTCCGGGAGTGCCGGCGAGTGCTGGTGCCGGGCGGGGCGCTGCTGGTGAGCACGCCCAATCGGATCACGTTCTCCCCCGTCCGGGACACCCCGCTCAACCCGTTCCATTCCCGCGAGCTCTCCGCGCCGGAGCTCGCGGCGCTGATCGGCGATGCCGGGTTCGTCGACGTCGAGGTGCTCGGTCTGCACCACGGCCCGCGGTTGCGCGAGATGGACTCCGCGCACGATGGGTCGATGGTGGACGCCCAGGTGGCGGTGGCGCTCGGGGGTGGGGAGTGGCCGGCGGCGCTGCTGGAAGACGTCATATCGGTGACCTGCGCCGACTTCGAGCTGCACCCGGCCGATATCGACGCGAGCCTCGACCTCGTCGCCTTCGCCCGCCGCATCTGACGGCGAGCTGCCGACAACCCGGTGACCCCGCAGACTCTGCTCGACGGGCTCCTTGACGGCACCCGTGAGTGAGGGCAGCCTCGGCTATACGTACGTCGTACGGGACCCGGCACCACCCTCGTGTTGATGACGGCCACCCGCAGCGTGCTGTTCGGCGCCGGGGTCGGCGCCGTGCCGGTCGCGGCGCTGACCTACGTCTGCGCGAGCACCAGCGGCGAGGCGGCCCGCACCCGCGGGGTGGGGCAGCTCGGCGCCGTGCAGGGCGTCGCGATCGCGCTGGGCGGACTGCTCGGGTTCGCCGGGCTGCTCGGCCCGATCTGGCTGGCCCCTGCCGTCGTCGGCCTCGTGCTGGTCGTGGTGGCAGTCGCACTCCCGTCGCCGGCCGGCGCCGCCGCCGGCGGTCCTGCCCCGACCCGCGTGGCATTGAAGCCGTGGGACCCGCGGATCTGGCCGTTCCTGCTGGCCGGGTTCCTGCTGTTCCTCAGCCTGAGCGTCGTCCTGATCGTGCTGGGGTTCCTGTTCCAGGACCGGCTCGGGCTCGACTCGGCCTCGACGGTCCGCCTTGCCGGCGCGTCCTCGTTCGCCACCGGCCTCGTGCTGATCGCGGTCCAGAATGTCCTCGTGCCGAGGCTGGGCTGGCCGGCGCTGCGGCTGCTGCGAACCGGAATCCCGATCGCGATGGTCGGCCTGCTCGCGCTCGCCGTCGCACCCGGCTTCTGAACCATGACCGCGTCGAGCATGACGCTGGGGATCGGTCTCGCCCTGGCCCAGTTCGTGTCGACCACCGGGAAGCGCATGCAGACCGCTGTCGGTGCGCCGGATCAGCGACAGCCGGCCGGCGTCGTCGAGGACGAACGCGCTCGCGGCGATGACGATGCTCGTCGGCCTGGGGGCGTCGGGGTCGTGGTAGTGATCGGTGCGGCTCACAGTTTCAATCAGCTCACCATGTGGCCGATTTCGACAGCGTCCAGACGTCGACGAAGCTGCGGGCGTAGGTGTCGAACAGGTCCCCGGCACCGAGCTTGCGCAGGTGCGGCGCCGGCGCGTGCGCGCCGGGGACGCCGTAGACGTGATTGTTGACGATCATCTCGTCGTCGAACCGGAAGATCGAGTTGTACAGGGTTGTCGTGTGGAAGCGGATGTCGAGCCGGTCGCTCGCGGACTGGAGCAGGTGATCCCACAGGTCACTCGGGGCGGTTGAGGCAGTAGGCACGGCCTGCGCGCAGATCCAGGCGGCAGGGTCAGCCGGTGCGTCCCAGCCGCCGCGTGATGTCCGGCCACTCCACGGGCACCCTCGTCGCCCTCCCCGACCTCGACATCGGTGAGCACCTCCTCGACACCGGCGACCGCACTCCGCGCGCTCACGTACGCGTCGTCGGGGTGCCCGCTCGGCGGGAACGGCGACGGCTCGACGGCGGACAGCCGGGAGAAGGTCCGTTGGCGATGGGCGTGATCGTCGACCACCTCGGAACCGGTGCCGGACCAAGGGCTGGCCCCGGGTCGAATATTGTTGCGGTGCACCATCCCCACCAGGTTGAAAGGCGCCATCACCAATGTCGACCGAGACGATCGAGTTCCAGGCGGAGGCTCGCCAGCTGCTGCAGTTGATGATCCACTCGATCTACTCCACCAAGGACGTCTTCCTGCGAGAGCTGATCTCCAACGCCTCCGACGCTCTCGACAAACTGCGTCTTGCCGCCTACCTGGACAAGGACCTCGAGGTCGACACGTCCGACCTGCACATCGCGCTCGAGACCGACTCCGGCGAGCGCACGCTGACCGTCCGCGACAACGGCATCGGGATGACCCGGGACGAGGTGGTCGAGCTCATCGGCACCATCGCCAAGTCGGGCACCGGGGAGATGCTCACGAAACTGCGGCAGGCCCGGGAGTCCGGCGGCGTGTCCGAGCAGGCGACGGCGGAGCTGATCGGACAGTTCGGCGTCGGCTTCTACTCCAGCTTCATGGTTGCCGACCGCGTCGAGCTGATCACCCGCAAGGCCGGCGCCGACACCGGGGTGCGCTGGGAGTCCACCGGTGAGGGGGCCTACACCGTCTCCGACGCACCCGAAGCCCCGCAGGGCACGGCGGTCACGCTGCATCTCAAGCCCGAGGACACCGAGGACGCGCTGCACGACTACGCGAACCTGGTCACCGCCCGCGGGATCGTCAAACGCTACTCCGACTTCATCACCTGGCCCATTCGGATGGCGCCGGCGAGCGGCGAGGGCGAGCCGGAAACCGTCAACTCCCGAAAGGCGTTGTGGGCGCGTCCACAGCGCGATGTGACCGACGAGGAGTACACCGAGTTCTACCGGCACGTGAGCCATGACTGGCGAGAGCCGCTGGAGACCATCCGCCTGTCCGCCGAGGGTACGTTCGAGTACCAGGCGCTGCTGTTCCTGCCCAGCCACGCGCCGATGGACCTGTTCCTGCGCGAGAGCAGGCGCGGGTTGCAGCTCTACGTCAAGCGCGTGTTCATCATGGACGACTGCGAGGCGCTCGTCCCGGAGTACCTGCGCTTCGTCAAGGGCGTCGTCGATGCAGGCGACCTGTCGCTCAACGTCTCCCGCGAGATCCTCCAGCAGGACCGGCAGATCCAGCTGATCCGCAAGCGCCTGGTCAAGAAGGTGCTCTCGGCGGTGCGGACGATGCTGGACAAGGAGCCGGAGAAGTACGCGACGCTCTGGTCGGAGCTGGGCCGGGCTGTCAAGGAGGGCCTGATATCCGACCACGACAACCGGCAAGCCATCCTCGAGATCTGTTCGTTCCCGTCGACACACGACGCGGAGCAGCCCACAACATTGCGCGACTACCTCGCGCGCATGCCTGAGGACCAGGACGCGATCTACTACGTGACGGGGGAATCGCGGCTGGCGGTGGAGAACTCCCCGCTCATGGAGGTGTTCCGGGCCAAGGGCTACGAGGTGCTGCTGTTGACCGACCCGGTGGACGAGGTGTGGGTGGACGCCGTGCCGTCGTTCGACGACAAGGCCCTCACCTCGATCGCCAAGGGCGAGGTGGACCTCGGCGACGACGATGTCGACGAGGACACGAAGAAAGGCTTCGACGGCCTGCTGTCCTGGATGGCGGCGATCCTGGTCGACGACATCAAAGAGGTCCGGCTCTCGCACCGGCTCACGACCTCCGCGGCCTGCCTGGTCGGCGACTCCGGCGACCTGACCCCGACGCTGGAGAAGATGTACCGGGCAATGGGACAGGAGCCGCCGAAGGTCAAGCGGATCCTCGAGCTGAACCCCCGCCACGCGCTGGTCACCGGGCTCAAGAACGCCCACGAGCAGCGGCCTGACGACGCCGGGCTGCGCGACACCGCCCACCTGCTCTACGGCATGGCGCTACTCGCCGAGGGTGGGGAGCTGGCCGAACCCGCCTCGTTCGTGTCGATCCTGTCCAGGCGGCTGGAGACCACCCTGTCCTGATCGACGCGTCGCGGGCGCGGGCGCCCTGAGCACCGCACCGCGCCACGGAGCCGGCGTCGATGCCCGGCAGCTGCCCGTGCCGGACGTGCGCGAAGTCCTCGACCCGTCACGTCGGCTTTCGCATGGAGCGAGCCCCTGGGACCACCGAACCTGACGAGTAGCCAAGGACACCCGGACCTGACCACTCGTCAAAGGTCGCACAACTATCGGACCCAAGCCGCGGCCCGCACCGGTGTCAGGTCGCCGTGCCCAGCAGTGTGGCTCCAGCGCTCCGCCGGGCGGTCGCGGTGGCCGGCCGGAACCGGGAGGTGCGGCGCAGTCGGGCGC
>JBOHEO010000023.1:0-38636 GCA_050701055.1 Pseudonocardia sp.
CGCGAGGAGCGCATGCGGGCTGTAGGCCGGGCCCGGGTGCGCCGGGACGATCTCGTCGCCGGCCGCGTCGGAGCTGACCGCGAACTCCATCTCATAGCCGACGAGTGCGGTGAGCCCGGCCTCGGCGAGCTGCTCGACCTGGCGGACGAGCACGCCGCGCTGGTCATAGGGCCACGGCCCGCCGTCGGCGTCGACCTGCCGGCCCGGAGCCCAGGCCAGTGCCGGCTGCCCGGCGAGGCGGACCAACCGGTCGAGCTCGGGGATGAGCCGGACGTCGCCGGACGGGGTCGCGAGCCCGGGATGGGTGAAGGTGATCGCGTCGGAGCTGTCGAACACGGCGAACAGCGAGGTGATCCCGACGCCGGTCACGGCGACCTCGGGCAGCGCGGCAACCGGAACGATTCGGGAGCGGGGGATTCCGTTGTTGTCCGCCCAGCTGATCGTCACCCCAGCGACGCCGGCGTCGGCGAGCTCCTGGGCAAGGGCCTGGACGGCAGTCATGGTCTCCTCCGGAGTCTCGGCCCACCCATCCCTGGCGGGACGGCCAGCATGGCAGCCGTTGGGCGAGGTCCATCCGGTAGCCTCGCAACCCGGTGATCAGTCGTTCGACGATCTCCCGACAGGTGAACGCCCAGGGGAGCTACCGTCTGGACATGCCCCTGGTGGAACGGATGCGGCCCTTCACCTCGACGATCTTCGCTGAGATGTCCGCGCTGGCGCTCCGGACCGGTGCGATCAACCTCGGCCAGGGTTTTCCGGACACCGACGGCCCGCCGTCGCTGCTCGCGGACGCGGCGGCGGCGATCACCGGCGGGATCAACCAGTACCCACCGGGACCGGGCGTCCCGGCGCTGCGCACCGCGATCGCCGAGCACCAGCGCCGGTTCCACGGTCTCGAGGTGCACCCCGACGCCGTGCTCGTCACGAGTGGGGCCACCGAAGCCATCGCGGCTGCCGTCATCGCCCTGTGCGAGCCCGGCGACGAGGTCGTCACGTTCGAGCCGTACTACGACTCCTACGCCGCCACCATCGCGATGGCCGGAGCCACCCGGCGCACCGTCGCCCTGCGCCCACCCGCGTTCGGTTTCGATCCCGCCGAGCTGCGGGCTGCGTTCTCCGACCGCACCCGGGTGGTGCTGGTGAACACCCCGCACAACCCGACCGGCGCGGTCCTCACCCGTGAGCAGTTGCAGCTGATCGGGTCGCTCGCGATGCAGCACGACGCCGTGGTCGTCAGCGACGAGGTCTACGAGCACATGGTCTTCGACGATGCGCGGCACGTTCCGATGGCGACGCTGCCCGGGATGGCCGAGCGCACGTTGACGATCTCCTCGGCCGGTAAGACCTTCTCCGTCACCGGCTGGAAGATCGGTTGGGTGCATGGGCCGGCCGAGCTCGTGGCGGCGGTGCGCGCGGTGAAGCAGTTCCTCACCTACGTCAGCGGGGCGCCGTTCCAACCCGCCGTCGCGAGCGCGCTCGGCCTGCCCGACACGTTCTACACCGACCTTGCCGCGAGCCTGCAACGCAAGCGCGACCTGCTCTCCGACGGCCTGTGCGCGGCCGGCTTCACCGTGTTCCGGCCGGCGGGGACCTACTTCGTCGTCACTGACGTCGCGCCGCTCGGCTTCGACGACGCCATGCGGTTCTGCCTGCGGCTGCCCGAACTCGTCGGGGTGGCGGCCGTGCCGGTGTCGGTGTTCTGTGACGACGCGGGGCTGGGCGCGTCGTTGGTGCGGTTCACCTTCTGCAAGCGCGACGAGGTGCTGGTCGAGGCGGTGGGCCGGCTGGCCGGGCTGCGCTCGATGGCCTCATGACCTCCGGGTTGTCCGGGCGCTCACGTCGAACCCGTGTCGATCATGAGTGGTTCGGTGTCGCCGCCGCCGGTGGGGTGGTGTCGTTCTGGCTCCTGGCATTGGTGGCGGGTGCGCTCGCACCCGGGTACTCGGTCCGGGACGACTACACGTCCAGCCTCGCCGGGCGCGGGTCGTCGGTCGCCGTGCTCGGGATTGCGGCACTCGCCGTGCTCGGGCTCGCTCATCTGGCCGCTGCAGCGTCCGTGCGGGGGGTGGTCGCGGTCCCGTTGGCGCTGGCCGGCGTCGCAGGGGTGATCGTCGCCGCGTTCCGGGTCGGTTGCCCCGGCGGAGCGGCCGGATGCAGCGTCGGCGCGAACGACCCGCCCGCCGACCTCGCCGACCTGGTGCACGGCTTCGCTGTCGGCGGGTACGAGATCGCGCTGGTCGTTGCGATGATGATGATCACCGTCAGCGGAGGTCGCCGCTGGAACCGCGGTTTCCGGGTGCTGACGGTGGTCGCCGCGGTGGCGTCGGTGTTGCTGCTGCTCCAGACCGGTGGCGCGGACAACGGGTTGTGGCAACGTGGTTGGCTGGTCGTCAACTCCGGTTGGTTGGTAGCGGTGGCCGTCGCGCATCGACGGTGACGGTGTCGCCACGGACGGGGGTCGTCGGCTTGCGCCTTAGTTCGTTGGCCCTCGGGTGGCTCCGGTGGCCGTCACGTCGGCCTGGGGGCGGAGGATCACCTGGCCCTCGGTGAGGCCGGATCTGACCTCGGTGAACTCGTCGCCGACGAGCCCGGCCTCGAACGGTGCGGGAATCGTCGTGCCGTCCGGGCCCGGTGTCCGAACCACGGTGCGCCCGTCCAGCCGCTCGACCACGGCTGCCGGGACGCGCAGCACGTTCTCCACCGACTCCACGAGCACGGCGGCCTCCGCTGTCTGGCCGTCACGCAGCCGCGGGTCGGACTCCGTGAGCACCACCGTGGCGTAATAGTTGATGATCCCGGACACATTGGTGCCGGCAGGTGCGACGGCGAACACGGTGCCAGGGCGGGTCAGTCCGGGGATGGCATCGACGCTCACCTCGACGCGCTGGTTCGGGGCCAGCCGGGTGGCATCGGCCTCCTCGAACGGCACCACCAGCTGGAACGAGTCGACGCCGTTGAGCACGAGGAACGCCCCGCCGCCCGGCGCCCCGGTTGTGCCGCTGTCAGCACCGTTACTGCTGCTCGACCCGGGGGTGACGGCGGGCAGTGCGGCGGTGGTTCCCGGGGCGAGCGGAGTGGTTCCCGAGACGGACCCGACGACCTCCCCGACTGCCCCGTTGATCGCCGACACCACACCGGCGACCGGTGCGGTGAGCACGGTGTCGTCGACGGCGCGCTGGGCCACGGCCACGGCGGCCCGGGCGTCGGCGACCATCGCTTCCTGGGTCTCGATGTCCGCCGGCCGGTCGTTGCTGGCGGTGTCGAGGTCGTTGCGGGCCGTCACAACGCTCTGCTTGGCATTCTCGATCGAGACCCGCCCCGCTGCAGCGTCCACCTCTTCTCGCTCTTCGGCGGCGTCGAGGGTGGTTTCCGACGCGAGAACTGTCCGCTTCGCCTCGCGGACGGCGGCCTTGTCGGCTGCGATCCGTTCGCAGGCCGGGTTCGGCGGGGTCGCCGGGTTCGGCGGGATCGGTGCGGTGGAGCTCTGCGGTGCGGTGGAGCTCTGCGGTGCGGTGGAGCTCTGCGGTGCGGTGGAGCTCTGCGGGGTGGAGTTGGGGTCGAGGTCGATCTCCGCGGGCGATTCGCCGGTACCGGTCGTAGCACCGATGTCGTCGTCCTCCTGGCAGAGGGCCCGGTCGGACCGCAGCCGCGCCTCGGCCTTGCCGAGTACCGAACGGTCGAAGCGCAACTGGGTCCTGGCGCGGTTGGTGGCCGAGGAGTTCGCGTCGTTGGTCGCGTCGACCTGGGCCTTGGTCGCGGACAGGATCCGCTCGGCCTGCTTCAGGTTCGCCTGGGCAGCTTCCACCGAGTTGCCACCGCGAAGCTTGTCCAGCATCGACTGCTGCTGGGCCAGCTGAGCCTGCTCCTGGGCGAGCGTCTGCCGGAGTTCGAAGTCGTCGAGCCGGGCCAGTACCTGCCCCTCGGTGACCCGGTCCCCGACCTTGACCAGCACCTCCCGCAGCTCGCCCCCGTCGGCGAAACCGAGGCTCTGCTCGGTGATGGCGACCAGCGACCCGGACGCGGAGATCGTGGTCGAGACCGGGCCGCGGTCCACCTGAACCGTCGGCGGCGGAGCGTCGTCGCCGCCGCACCCGGCTAGCGCCGCCGACATGGCCAACAGCCCGACGAGTCCTACCGACCGGGTCCACCGGCCGCGTCGGACCGTCGTCGAAGACATGGGCACTCCTACATGCATTGTGGGCAGCGTGAGCCGCGGTGGGTTCGTCATTGGTATCGGAGGGCCTCGATCGGACGCATTCGGGCTGCCCGATTTGCCGGGTAACCCCCGGCGACCACGCCGATCAGCAGGCTGATCCCGAAGGAGAGCACCACCGAGCCGACGGAGACCACCGGCGCCGGGAAGTTCGGGATCGCATCCGGGAGTACGGCGGCGGCGGCGGCCGAGACGCCGACGCCGACGCCGATCCCGACCAGCCCACCTAGGCCGGCAAGGAACGTCGACTCGATGAGGAACTGCTGGAGAATGGCACCGCGCCTGGCCCCGATCGCCTTCCGGATCCCGATCTCCCGGGTCCGCTCGGTGACCGTGACCAGCATGATGTTCGCGACACCGATGCCGCCGACGATCAATGAGATCGCCGCGACGGCGCCGGTGAACAGCGTCAGGAACGTGATGGCCTGGGTGGCCTCGTCGATCAGGCTCTGCAGGGCCTGAGCGTCGAAGTCGCGTTCGCCGGGATCGGTGATGCCATGGCGCTCCGACAGGATCTGGTTGACCTGATCCAGTGCGGCGGGCACGGCTTCCGCCGAGCGGGCCTTGACGATGATGCTGCTCACCGTGTCGCCCCCGCCGAGCAGGTAGCTCCGGGCAGCCCCCAACGGCATGATCGCAACGTCGTCCTGCTGGCCGTCGCTCTCGACCACACCGATGATCCGGAAGGTCGACCGGCCGATCCGGATCTCCTGACCGAGTGCGGCACCGGCGTCGCCGCCGAACAGCTCGGCCACCGGGTTCGGACCGAGCACCACCACCTTGTCCTTGCTGCGGACCTGCGCCTCGTCGAAGGACGAGCCGACGACCAGGTCGCGGTTGGTCAGGTCCAGGAAGTCGGCGGTGGTGCCGGTGACCGGGGCGCGGAACTGCTCTCCGCCCACGACCTGCAGCAGCGCGGTGCCGCCGACGACCGGGATGACGGTGGCCACGTCGGGGGCCTGTCTCGGGTCGCTGAGCGCGCTGACGTCGGCGTCGGTGAGGTCCTCGGCCGTGCCGCCGCCGGGTACGCTGCCGGTGGTCTGGGTGATCGTGATCTGGGTGGTGAGGGCGCCGAAGGACTCGTTGAAGCCCGCCTGGAGACCGTTACCGAGGGCGACGAGGATGATGACGGCCGCCACGCCGATCACGATGCCGAGCGTGGTCAGGGCCGAGCGGAGCCGATTGGCGCGCAGGCCACGCAGCGCGATCCGGGCTGCTTCCAGGAGGTTCACCGGGCGATCCGGGAGCGGTCGGGCTGCGGCTCATCGCTGATGATCCGGCCGTCGCGGAGCCGGACCACCCGCTTGGCGTACCGGGCGATGTCGTCCTCGTGCGTGATCAGCACGACGGTGCGGCCGGTGACGTTCAGCTCCACGAGCAACCGCATGATCTCCACGCTGGACGCGGTGTCGAGGTTGCCGGTCGGCTCGTCGGCCAGAACCACCGCCGGGTCGGTGACGAGCGCCCGGGCGATCGCGACCCGCTGCTGCTGGCCGCCGGAGAGCTCGTTGGGCATGTTCTTGAGTCGCTCTCCGAGCCCCACCCGCCCGAGCGCCACGCTGGCCTTGGCGCGGCGGTCGCGGGTCCCGGCGTAGACCAGGGGCAGCTCGACGTTGCGCACGGCGCTGGTGCGCGGGATCAGGTTGTAGGACTGGAAGACGAATCCGATCCGCCGGTTGCGAATCTCGGCGAGCTTGTTGTCCCGCAGCCGGCTGACGTCCACGCCGTCGAGCCGGTAGTGCCCCTCGGTCGGCACGTCCAGACAGCCGAGGATGTTCATCATCGTGCTCTTGCCGGAACCGGATGCGCCCATGATCGCCACGAACTCACCCTCGGTGATCACGAGGTCGATCTGGTCCAGGGCACGCAACTCCACCGCACCGGTGCGGTAGATCTTGGTGACGGCGTCGAGCTCGATCATCATCCCCCTTGGGTAGAGCCTTTTGGATCAACGAGCGGGTCGGGTCAGGGATACGGGTGCCCGGTGCCCGGTTCACCTGGCAAAGACGAACTGTCGCTCACCTGCACTGTCGATGTGCTTGCACGAGGGAACATCTGCGATCCACCGCGTGGTGGGTCCTCTTGCCCGGCGATACATTTCCGCACAGATCTGGTCGGTAATTTTGTACGAGGCGTGCATCAAGTCTACCCGTTCGTGTATGAAGAGCCATCGGGGTTCGGGGTGGCCGGCTGCGCGCGGCTTGGGGGAAGCGATGCTGGAGGAGCAGCGACTGAGCGCGCTCATCGACACAGCAGTCGACCGGCGCGCTGCTCAGGCCGTTCCGGTCCTGCTGGTGTGGTCGACCCGCGGTTCGGTCGACGCTGCCCTCCTGGGGCGGATGCGGCGCCAGCGGGCGGGGGCGGCCTCCTCGGCGCTGTTCGACGGTCGCGATTTCATCGGCCTGCGCCCGCACGAGGTGGCGCTGCGCCTGGCCTGGCCGCTCGGCCGCCGCATCAGCCGGTTCGGGCAGATCGACTTCCCGCGCTTCTACCTGGGCCTGGCAGCGATCCGCGGGCCGCTGGACGGCGCGGAGACCGACCATCCCGTTCATGCGCGCGAGGCAATGATCAAGCGGACCATTCCCGATCGGGCCGGGCTCAGGACGTGGCTGCGAGACACAGCTAGGGCCGTCGCCGGGCTGGCGGGCGCCAGTGGCGCCGTTGCCGAGTTCGTCGCGCAGGTGATGGGCGGCGCGGTGCCCAGGCTCCGAGCAGTGTCGATCCTGCGCTCCGCCGGGCGATACTTACCACAATACGAACCACGCGCTGCGCGTCGCGGCACCTGAGGTCGCCTTGCGCCCGGTCGGAACGCGCGCACTCGTAGAGAGCCGCTAAGCGAGTGAGGGCGTCGCTCGCACCCCGCTGTCGGAGATCACAGCCCAGATGCGGCTGGGCTGTCCGGTTCGTGGTCGATGAGGGTTAGGGTGATGTCATAGCCGGAGCGGCCGGCGGTGCGGACCCGGTGGCCGTTTCGTTGAAGGAAGTCGCGGCAGCTGCGGCAGCCGTAGTTGGCCTCGTCAAAGGACGAGTCCAGCGTGAAGCCAACCTCGCCCACGAACACGGCCTCGACGCGATCGCCGCCGACATCAAGACCGCGTTGATCGACCGGTTCGGTCACGGCGTGCTGGTCGGGCTTTCCGACACCTACGCCGCGGCACCCGCCCGGGGGAGAACAAGGCCCGCTGCCTGCTCGAAGTCCTGCGTGACCGCCCCGGCGACGTGCTGCGCTTCGCCCACGACCCGCAGGTGCCCACGACCTCGAACCGGGCCGAACGCGATCTACGGCCCAGCAAATGCCAACAGAACACCTCCGGGCGCCTGACCAGCGAAGAACGCACCCGCGACCGCTACACCATCCGCGGCTACGTCTCCACCGCGATCAAACACGGCCTCAACGCGATCACCGTGCTGCGTGACGCGATGACCGGCCGGCCCTGGATGCCCGCACTACCCGCGCCCACCTGAGCGCCCCCGGCGACGGATCGTCGCGCGCGCAGTCGCTCACCACGCCGACAGTATCACGAGCCGCGGCGGTCATTCCTGCCGACCAGCCTGACCCCCGTCACTTGCCGACTTGTTCACCCTGATCACTCTCCTGGCCCGCCCGTCGAGGGTGCTGGTCTCACCGGTCATCATGCGTGTGATGACCTCTTCGGTGGTGTCCAGTGCGGCGGTGAGGTCTGCTAGCAGTGTCGCGGGGATCAGGCCGTTGCCGAGCGCGCAGGCTTGGACGAGGTTGGTCAGTTCTCGTTGTTGGGTGGTGGTGAGGAGGCTGAGGCAGCCGTTGTGGGTGAGGACGTCGTGGGCGGTGTATCCGTCTTGGCCGGTGGTTGTGCGGTCGATGAGATCGAGGGCGATCTGGTGTGCGTGCGGGTTGTCGACGGTGCCGATGGCGTCGATCAGGGACAGCCCTAGCCGGGTGTGGAAGACGGCCAGGCCGGGTGCTGAGGTGTTGAGTGTGTGGTATCGCTCCAGCAACGCGTCCAGGTCCGCGTTGTCGGAGCCGCGGCGGCACTGGGTGGTGAGGCAGGCGGTCACGGCGTTTTCCCAGGGCTGGCCTGGCTGGGTGTCGTCCAGGAGGGCGAGCGCGCCGTCGGTGTCTCCTGTTGTGGCGTGGGCGATGACGGCGACTTGTCGGCCGTCGAGCATCCGGCGACCGATGCCTTTGTAGTCGCGCAGCCGGATGCGGGCTTGCTCCCAGTGTCCGGCGACGGCGAGGGCGCGGGCGCCGGTGGCGAGCAGGACTGCCCACAACCAGCGCCGGACTTCCTGGTGTGCCTGTGGGGTGTTGGTGAGGTGAGCGGGGATCGCGGCGCCGTCGATGGTGGCGGCCGTTTGGGAGGATACGGCGGTGTAGAGGGTGTCGAGGAGGTCGAAGGCGCGCTCGCCGTGGCCGTCGCGGATGTGCAGGCGGGCGAGGTTCACCAGCGGTTCGAGGGCGTGGCGTGCTACCTGCGCGTTCAGCGGGTGAGCGTGCAGGTAGAGGTTCACGTGGCGGTGGCACCATTGCCGGGCCAGGTCGGGCAGGCCGCAGTCCGAGGCCAGCAACGCGGCCAGGTTGTGCACGGCCGACGCGGCCGCTAGGTCGCTGTCCCGTTGCGCGTCGCGGGCGCGCTGGCCCAGGTCCGCGACTCGCTCGACCAGAGGGGTGCAGGCTGGGCGGGGACGGGCGACGAGCGGGAAGCGGGAAGCGAGCTGCCCGGTGGGGTTCATCGGCGTCATTGCCAGGTGACGGTCATGGGGTTGGTGGGACGGTCCAGCCCGATCCGGCCAGCGTCCGCGGCCAGGACGGCTGGGGGGTGTCGGGGACGGTGCCCGTCTCATCACGGCCGAAGACGACTGCTTTGGCGGTGTGGGCGAGCAGGCTTTGCGTGGTCGATGGCAGGCCGAGCCGGTTCCAGTGGAAGATGAGGTGATGGGCGAGCACGGCTCGCAGGCCGCGAGTGAGCGTTGCGTTGTGGGCGAGATCGCCCAGTGTCTGGCCTGCTTCGGCGAAGGCCGCGGCCCACTCGGCGAGAAAGGCCAGGGAGCCGTGTCGGTGCAACAGGGGGCTGGTGGGGCTCGTGTCCGCGGCCATGAGCCGTCGTAGGCCGGATTCGAGGTTGCTCAGCCGGTCCGAGGGCAGGTCTGGTGGATCGGGTCGGATCTGGGCGACGCGCGCCCAGATGTCTGCTTGTTCGTACCAGTCCTGGCCTGCGCCGCGGATCAGGGTGCTGCACAGCAGCACGGACAGCTCGCGCCGCTGGTCGCGGCCCGCTGACGTGCTCGCGCCTTGACTGCTGAGGTAGGCGAGGGTGTGTCGGCTGTCGGCGTGGAACAGGTGGTGAGCCAGGCTCATGCCCGCCGGGCCGCCGAAGGCGTAGGTCTCCGGTTCGTAGATGGTCTCGACCCAGTTCGCGATGTGGCCGGCGTCGTGCAGCGTGTCGAGTCGCTGATAGACCAAGGCCGCCGCGTCCTGCTCCGTGCTGTCGTGCGCTGGGAGGAAACGCAGTCGCCAGCAAGGGTTCTTCCGGATGAAGAACCACGACGTGATCTCCCCGGCTGCCTCGGCGCTGGTCATTGTCGGGCCGATGTGGACGGCGCCGGTGTGTTCGGCGGCGGCGTAGTCGTGGAAGTGGACGAACACCTGGCGCCACGAACCTTCCGCTGGGTGCGGGTCGGGGCCGTGGCTCATGCTCGTGGAGTCCCTTCATCCGGTTTCGGTCAGGCGAGAAGCAGGCACGCGTCCCAGCCGGTGAGCGGGGCGGCGCCGGTTCCAGCAGTGTGCAGGGCGAGAGCCACACCCGCGTGCCCGTCAAGGAACTCGACATCCTCGGATGCCGAACCGAACCCGGCGAGCAGCCTTGCGGTCAGCCTGGGCAGTTCATCCGCGATGTCTGGTGTGCCGGCGTCGGCCGCCATCCGCCACGCGGCCTGCAACAGGCCGGCCATGCCGTGGCACAGACCCACTGCGGGGAGGCGGTCGAGCTGGTCAGGGTCGCGGAGGCAGCCGAGCATCGCGGCCTCGGCCGTGCGTTGCCGTGCGGTGTCGCCGGTAGCCATGCCCGCGAGTTGTTGGGCACGGGCGGGCCCAGGGGTGCCGTAGCACCACGACGGGCGTGGGTGGCTGGACTGCTCCACGTGTCCGTTGTGGACATAGTCCAGGGTGATGAACCCTGGCCACCATGGGCCGGATGGGTGCTGCTGTTGCCATCCGTCCAACCAGGCGCAGATCCGACCGATGGCGGCAGTGTGGCTCTCCACGACAACACCGCGCAGCATGGCGCGCGACAGCAACGCCAACGGCGCGGTGATGCCGTGCGACATGCCGAGGTTGCCGTGGCCGCCAGGAAAGTCCGGCGACGGGTCGCCATTGAGCGACATGTCGGTCCACCAGCCGGGCAGGCCGTCGGTGCTGCCTGGTAGCGGTTCGGTCAGCCGCACGAGGTAGGACAGCACGGCTCGGGTGATGTTGTCATCGGGGTGGCGCCGCAGGTGGTAGACACCCAAGCCGGTCAGGCCGCGGATGAGGTCGAACTCGGCCATCAGGGGCCGGTCGCCACGGTCGATGCGGGAATGGGCTCGGCCCAGCCGGGCGCGGGTCAGGGTCGTGGTGGCGGTGTCGAGCTGGGCGAGCGCTCTGGAGTACTTGCCGCGCTGGTTGGCGGCGGTGTTGGTGACGAACGCCAGGGTCGGCGCGCCGAAGTACAGGCCGGCGTTGGGACCAGCGCTCACGTCGTCGCACACGGCGGCGGACAGCCATGCGTGCGCCGTAGCCCAGTCGCCGTGGTCGGCGTGGGCGCGTTCGATGTGCAGCAGGGCGATGCCCGCCGCGCCTCCGGCCAGCGACTGCGGACGACGGCGACCTCGGCCGCCGCCAACACCGAGCGTGCCGATCGTGTGCGGGTCGGCCAGCCGGGTGGCGATCGCGGTGGCTGCGGCCAGCGCGGCCGGGATGGGTCGACTCACAGCGCTCCTTGGGTTCGTGTGGTCCAACTCAGGGCGGCGGCACGGGCCAGGCGGACGCAGACCCCCTCGCTGTCCGGGGACAGCCCTGCCATGCGGACGACGTGCAAGTGCAGGAGATCCGCGAGCACCGTGTCGGCGGCGATTCCCTCCGCTGCGGCGAGGGCGTCGCGATATCGGGCGAGCGCCGCGCGTCGCAGTGTCCACGAAGCGGCGATGTCCGCGCCGCCAGGTATCGCCCGTAGTGCGGCCCAGTCGTTGTGCGGATTGGCCAGGCGGACTGCTTGGTCATGCACCTCCCGGGGCGGGGCCGAGATTGAGTGCGTGCGGAGGTGGCTGATCAGCCAGCGCATCCCGTTGCTGACACCGCCGGCGGCGGCGATGGCAAGATCGACCATGCTGGCGGCGACGACGGCGTACGGGTGCGGGCCACCACCGCGGTTGGTCGCTGTCAGTTGGGCGATCACCGCGGCCGAATCGGCGGCGAACAGCGACTCCGCCGCGGCCATCGCCGCGTCCCGACCGAAGCGTCCGGTCTCCGGGTAGTAGGTGTCCCACTGCACCTGGCCCACGAGGCCGAGCCGTCGTAGCCCGGCTGTCCACTCGGCGATCCGCGCGGCTGTCTGTCCGAAGTCGTCGGCGTCGCGGAGCCGAATGCGCAGGCGCAGGTGCTTCTCGGGATCGTGGTAGCGCAGGAACCACCACTCAGGTTCCATGTCCCATGTGGACAGCAGGGTGGGCAGGTGTGTGCTGAGGATCGCGGTCTGCCGGTCAGGGTGCCCGTACAGCTTGACGTAGAGCCACTCGCCACTGCCGGGAAGATGCCCGTGCTCGCGGCTGAGCACGCTGCCCAACCGCGCCCGGCGCGGAGCAGCGGGCTGGGCGGTTGCGGCGAGCGGAATGACGATGTCGTGGGCACGCCCGTTGATCCATCCCAACGCACTGGCATCCGGCGCCTCGCGCACGGTGGCATGCCCGTTGCGCTCCAGGTCGGTACGGAGCACGGCGAGGTGGGCGGGTTCGTTCAAGTCCACGCGGATCCGGCGATCGTCGTCGCCGAGGTAGACCGATACCGGAACATGGAACTGGTCTCGCCACGCGACCAGGCTGGTCACCCAGTCCCGCCATGGCGCGGCTGAACCTGGGAGGTCGGTCGCGGCCAACGTCCACATGGCCGGGGACAGGATCGAGCGCCGGTAGCGAATCCTGGGCAGGAACGGCAATCGGCTTGCCTGTCCCCAGGAGAATGGAACGCACGCCGCAGTCCGAGCCGTTGCGATCTCGCAAAGGAACCGCAGCAGTGGATGGGCGTGATTGGTGAGTTCCACGGCGCTGAACACGGTCGGTTCCACCGGCCGCCCACGGGACAGCGAGATCAAGTAGAGCCGTTCGACATCGGCGCTCACCGCGAGGTCGCCAAATGAGATGACATCAGTGCCGTCAGGGTGGTGTTCGGCCAGCGACAGCAGGTGGGGCAGCACGACGGGGCCGCGGGCGATGTTCTCGGCACGCGGGTACATGGCGGGCCCGGACACCTGCACCCGCAGCGCATCCTCGCTGACCGTGGGGAGCCCGGCGTAGGTGCTAAACATCCGGTCTCGATCGTCGGCGTCGAAAAGGTCGAGGAACCGCCCCGTTATGGTGCCGGCCGCGCGGGACGCCCCAGTGATCGCGAGCTGGAACTCGCCCCGACCGAGCGCCTCGGCGCTTGATGCGTAGATGCGGCACCGGACCTCAGCGTGCGGCTGCGCCTGGACATTGTCGGGGTCTCCAGCCGTTAGGTTCGCGATCATCGTGTCGTTGAGCACGACCTCGGTGCGCTGCCGCATCGCGGCGTTCTGCGCCAACGCCAGCAGGGCCGCATCACGCTCCGACAAAGCAGATGTGGTCGGATGGTTCAGGCGCGAGTCCCGGTAGCCGGCGGGAAACCCGAGTCCGCTGTCGACGTCGAGCAGTTCTTGGACGCCGACCAGGGCGCCGAGGCCGTACCGTTCGCAGAACCGTCGGTGGTAGTCCTGCCACGCCGGGGTGCCGAAGGGGTGTGGTGTCAGCCTGACCAGCGCGTTCGCGGTGTTCTCGGCCTCCCGCGCCACCGCGCGGGGCAGGACCAGGCCGGCATCGAGCCGCAGATCCACCGTGACCGGTCGCTCGGCGGTAACGATGGCCGCCATTCTCCGAGCGGCGTGGGCTCGGAGGTCACGCCCCTGGGTGGGTGAGGCCGCATCGTTGTGCCGGGTCAGATCGGCGTGGATCTCGCGCAGTTCGTCCAGCAGGTCGGCAACCTCGGGCACCGTGTCGGCCCCTACCGCGGCCAGCGCCTCGATGACATGGGCCAGCGGATCGGTGGTCGTCATCGGCGGCCGTAAGTTGGTGACCAGCATGCGCTGTGCCACCAACCCGGCCAGCATCCCGTTGATCACGAAGTCCGGCCTGTCCGGGAAATCGGCCGCCAGTTTGCCGGCCAACTCACCCAGACGAATCGGGGCCTGAGCCGCCTCAAGGACAATCCCGACAGCCTCGGTGTAGCGAACCGACACCTCCGCCGGCTCGGTCCCGCTTGCTGCACCCGCGTGCTGCTGGCAACCCACCACCAGTCTGTCGTCGCGGACGAACGCGAGGTCGTTCCGCACGACGAGTAACCGGTGCCTTAGCTCGTGGCTGGTCTCCACGCGCGTGATCACCTGATCGAGCCATGCGGCGTCGACTCGCGCGACGGCGTGATGGCCCTCGGCGAACCACACCACGGGTGCAGGCCCGAGCCGGGCGGGCGCCACCCCGGCGAACAAGCCGAACGGCGTTGCCCGGCTGGTCGCCCGCTGCAGGTACCGGATGACCGCCAGCACCGCACGGCGGACCTCACGCCCCCGCACCCGGCGGCCGTCGCACACGTCCCGGACGCGGCGAGCCAGCGTCGGGCTGGCTACCTCAACACTCGCCGCGAACCCCTCGGACGCCCACACCTGCCGCAGCCAGCGGCACCACTGCGTGACATGCTCGTCGGTGTCGCCGGTCAGGTCCGGCCACGGTGCAACGGCGCTGGGCAGGCGGACCGCTGCCCGCACTACGGCTGCATCCACGAATCTGTACAACGCCGCTCCTACAGGGACTCAGACCATCGTGGTGGCAGAGAAGGAACACCCCGCCACCACGACCTCGGACGTGCGTCAAGTCACACCGGTCTAACAGCCGCTTTGGACAGTGCAGGCGCTTTCGCACGTGGTTCCGCAGCCGTCGTCGGTAAGCCGCATCAGGTCATCGATGACCGGACCGGACTCGACGATGCTGACATCGAGATCGAACTGCGCGTCCCCAGCTCCGACCGCCATCTGATCCATCTGGATTTTCACGTACTCCTCCTTCGTAGTGGTGTTTTCCGAGAGCGCATGGCTTCGGTCTAGATTTCCCCGTTGTCAGGGCCATGAGATGACAATTCGCGTGTGCTTTTTGTCGATGACCCGCCCAGCAGGCAGCTCGACGCCGGGGGTCGCTGCGGAATACACCTCGATACGCGCCCCCGACCGCCCACGATGGTGCCGATCCCACGTCTGGATATGGCTGAAATATTCCTCGGCAAGGCGCTCGGCGTCCGGGCCGTATCCGAATGCGCCGAACTCGAACGTCGTCCGGCTCTCGTCCACCGGTCGTGCTGAGGCCCGGTAGGCGAAACTCCCGTTCGCCAGGATCGACTTGCCGCCGTACAGCGTGGATTTGCTGGTCAGCCCGCTGTCGATCACTTCCTTCGTAGCTTTCAGCAAACCGAAATTGTCGGCAACAGTCGCAATCCACAGGTCCAGGTCGTGGAGTTGCTCGCCGTCGCCGAACTCCATCGCCCCCCAACGCTCGACTCGTGGGCCGACCAAAGCGTCCCGCAAGCGGTCCGCGTCAACCGGCTGCTCACCGTCGATCTGCAGGCAGACTTTGTCCCCGTCGAGCGCTACCACCCGATCGCTGTGAGCGCTGCTGCCCTGCATCGGCACGAACCCGCAGAGCCGATAGTCTCGGCTCACCAAGTGATCTCCCTCGCGTTCGAAGGTCACCGAGCGGGTCAGCCCGCGCATCCGGAGCGGGACGACGATTCGCCCGCCGTAGGCCAACTGGTCAGTCCAGGCTGGTGGGATGTCCCACGCACCTGCGGTCACGATCACCCGGTCGAAGGGAGCGTGGTCCGGCACGCCGTGCTCGGCGTCGGCCGACACCACGTCGACGTGGTCATATCCCGCCGCGGTCAGGCAGTTCCGGGCTCTATCGACAATGTCGGGATCGATGTCAACGGAGGTCACCTCGCCGGCCTTACCGACCAGTTCGGCGATCAACGCCGCGTTGTAGCCGCCCGTTCCGATCTCCAGAACCCGCATGCCAGGTTCGATCTGGGCCTGTTCCAGCATGGTGGCCTGGATGTGCGGCTCGGACAGCAAACTGAGTGCTGCGCCGTGTTCGTTCCTCTTGGTGACAATGGCGCGGGTGGCGGCGTAGACCGCGTCCAGCGGCTCTCCAGGAGCGAACAGGTGTCGCGGCACCGTGCTGACGGCGGCGGCGACCGAGTCGCTATGGATCGCCCCCAGCTCACGCAGCTCGCCGACCATCTTCTCGCGTAGAGCGTCAGCCTGGGTGGTCTCGTCAGCAGCGCTGGCATTCTTGTCTCGGAGTGTGCTCACGTGGTTACTCTTCCAGTTACTAGGTTCGACATGTAAACGCACCCACGCGTAGAAGTGGATGTAAGTCAGGGCACTTGTGGAGCCGTGTATCTCCGCACTCCGTAGGGCTGCAACTGGATGTCGTGGCCTGTGGCAGTCGAGGCGGGTGTCGGCAGGAGATCGTGACCCGGCTGCGCTTCTGATCGATGACAGGCTCCCTCGTGCAGGCTGGTCGTCGGGAGTGCCAGCCGAGTGGACGCGGAGCCGCGGACCGGGCCCCATGGCGTTGTTCCCGGCGCCAGACCCGTAGCTGCTCGGCCACGTTCTCGGGCAAGCTCGGCCGCGCCCGGGCCGAAGGCATGCACGCCGAACTCCACGTCCATCTCGTCGGCGCGTCGCGTCGTGACGTAGGCAAGACGCCCACCAGCGACGACAGCCATCGCGCTTGCGTGGCTTCCCGGCGGGGAGATCAAGCTAAACTCCGAGTCCGCAGTCAGCGTGACCGGTGTCGGCCACCTGATCATGCACCGGATCGGTCACGATTCCTCCTTCGTGGCTGTGCTACCCGACGATCGCACAGCGCGACCCCTTGTCAGGTCGGATTCGAAGAACCTCTCCACCGAGCCGCAGCGGTGGCCGCCGCCAGCGACCGTGCGGGCAGTGCCTCTAGCGGCCTCTGTCACGTCCACCACCGGATGCGCAGCGGACGCCCAGCAGTGCCCGGTTCGCTGCCACGACACTGGCGGAGTGCATGCCTGGTGAGGCTCGGGTTCCCGCCGTGGACAGCGACGGCGCCGTACCTGCGGCCCCGATTCAGGATCGGCCACCAATGCGACACCGCCGGGGAATCGAGACACTGGTGACATCGGCACAGTTCAGGCATGCCGATGCCGCGCTGTCTCAGTCGACGCCGCGACGCCGATTGGCCAGATGGACCACCATCGCCGCCGCTGTAGTAGCGCCAGGCGACGGTGACCGGCACCGACGGACGCATCACCAGCTACCATCTCCTACACACCCGCTGCCTGGTCGTTGGGTCCCCGCGCGGCGCTGGTAGCCGGCTGGGTTGGCTGGATCATCGTCATCCCCCCTACTTCCTGTTCTGGCTGGCTCGATCGATCCCTGGTGACTCCGCCGGCCGGGCGCCACCACGAGCCCAACCCCCGACGAACCCGCGCTCGCCGGGGCGGCGGGTCGAGACCAGCCTGACAACCAGCGCACGGCCGGCCGGGCGGGGCACACATCGACCTCGGCCAGATCGGGCGCCCGCACACCGCGCGGTACTGCCCGGACCGCGTACCGCGAACAAACTCCACCTCAACCACCGCATGCTCACGGCCATCGAACCGGGAGGTCATCAGCACCACTTCACCCCCCGCCACCCCAGCGCCCACGCTCACGGTGACTCCGAGTCGGGTAATCCCCGGTGCGCGCCCAACGCATCCCCCATCGTGTGGAGACGGCGACCCAGCTGGAACAGCTGACACGACCGGGCCGCCGTCAGCTACTTGGCCTCGCCGAGTACTCTTCAAGTTCACGACTCCTCACCTCACAGTGAGCACGATACAGCGGAGCATGCTCCGTGTGAAGTAGTCCGTATGGGTGCGCTTGGATTGGTACGTGCCGTCACGACCAGGAGGACGATCGTGGTTGCGGCCAGCAGCCCCACCGCGCTCAAGTGGTGGTTCGCCGTCGAGCTGCGACGGCTGCGCGAGAAGCAGGGGATCGGTCGAGACCAGGCCGCCGCCGCGATCAAGGGCAGCATCCAGAACGTCGGCCACATTGAGGTCGGCCGAACGCTGCCCAAGCCGCTGGAGCTGGACGCGCTGCTGGAGCTGTACGGGGTACCCGAGCGTGCCGAGTTCTTCCAGGATCTTCGGGTCAGGGCCAAGCAGGGCCGGGACTGGTGGATCGGCCTCAACCGCTCGGCAAGCCCGCACTTCAGCCTGTTCCTGGGGCTTGAGGCCAGCGCCGTGCAGCTGCAGAACTGGAACGCGCACGTGGTGCCGGGACTGTTCCAGACCCGGGCCTACGCCTACGAGTTGATCCGGGTCGGCCGGCTCGACCTGTCGGCGGCAGACGTAGCCGACTTGGTCGAGCTGCGAATGTCGAGACAGCGCGAGGTTCTCGACCGGGAAGGCCCGCCACTGGTGTGGTCGGTGATCGCCGAGCCGGCGCTACGCTGGCTGGTCGGTGGACCCGACGTCATGCGGGCGCAGCTGGAGCACCTGATAACCCTCGTTGAGCGGCCCGCCATCGAGATTCAGGTGCTACCGCTGTGGGTGGGCTCGCACACCGGCACCGAGGGCACGTTCAGCATCTTTTCCGCCCCGCCCGAGCTGGAGAACTATCCCGGCTGCGTCTACGTCGAGGGTCTCGTCCAAGGCCGCTATTATGAGGAACCTGAGGAGCTTGCCGCCTACCGTAACGCCCTGACCCGTCTGCAGGTGCGGGCTATGAAGCCGGAGGACACTCCGGCCTACCTGCGACAGCTGGCGAAGGAGCTGGGAGCACCATGAAGTACGAGGACGCCGTGTCCGCGCTTGCCGCCGCCACGGATTGGCACAAGGCCAGCTATAGCAACGGAAACGACAGCGGCTGCGTCGAGGTCGGCACCGTGCCCGGCCTCGTGGGCGTACGCGACACCAAGCTCGGCGACGCAAGCCCGATTCTGGCTTTCACCGAAGCCGAGTGGGCGGCGTTCACCGCCGGCGTGAGGAACAACGAGTTCGACCACTGACGCGCCACCCTCCGCGTCTTCGGTGCACATGGGCAGAAGAGTGTCCGGGCGCGGCTCCAGGCGCGGCGTGATCGCGGCGGCAGATACCGCCGGGAACCCGTCCGGTTAGCGAGGGGTAACCGGGCGGTGCGGGTCGGCTTGCCACCGACCACCCACGCCCGATCCGTCGGCACACGGTGCTTCCTACGTCGGCATGTTGTCGTCGCCGATGGCCCGACTCAGCCATCGGAGTTATCCACAGTTCGTCTGCACTGGGACTGTCGCGGCGTCGTCATGGGGAGCGGCGCCCAAGCACCTATTCAGCGAGCCTGAGCGCCGCCTTTCGCGCTTCCTTCCCCGACGCCACCCACGAGATCGTGATGGAGGCCTATAGCGAGGACAGGGGCGGCGTCGCCAACACGATGCGAGGCATTGTGGGCAGCGTCTGCGCGCAGAAACCAGACGTGGTCTACTTCGCGGGCCGGGCGGCCGCTCTCGGGGCGCTCGTGCAGGCTTTGCCGTTTCGCACCTGCCTCGAGCTGCCCGTCAGAATCGTGGCGGGTGACGAAGCGGTCGAATTCGCCACCGCTGTCGCCCGCGGCTCGTCCGAGCTCCGCCAGGGCCTGGAGGCGAACGCGTCGGTGACCTACACTGCACTCGCCCATCCTGCGGCGTGGAGGGCGGCCCCGAGCGTTTTCGTGCCCGGGTCGACAAGGTTTCTCTCCGACCGCTGCCCGAACTGCCTCCTCGGCGTGTTCCCCAGTGAGAATCTCAGCGACGGCGAGGTGATCATAGGCTACGACGCCGTGCGGATGGCGGTGCGCGCCATCCGCTCGCCGTACGGCATCAACGACACGCCCGATCTGGTGGCGCAGGAGCTCAAGCGTATCCACGGCACGGAGTCCGTCGCGGGGGCAAGCGGCTGGATATCGCTCGCTCCCACCGGTGAGGCGATCAACAAAGCGGTGCCCGTGCTCCGCGTGCAGCCCGACGGGCGGGTGGAGTTCGTCGCGCTGAGCTTCCCGGCCGGGACGCCGTGCGTGCCCAACCAGACGCCGTACTGAGTGGTCCCCTGGTGCAGCGCCGATGTCACCCGCCTGCTCGGGACCGGGCTGTCGCGGCGGGTCATACGGTGATCCGGTAGTCGGTGTCGCGGGCGTCGGTGATGAGCATGTGGCCGGGCGCGTGTGCGATGGCCAGCGGTGGCCTGATCTCGACGACCACGGCCTGTGGTGTCATCCCGCACGCCCAGAACACCGGGACGTCGCCGGGGGAGAACTCGACGGCATCGCCGTAGTCCGGGGCATCGAGGTCGGTGATCCCGATCTGGCGCGGCTCGCCGATGTGGACCGGTGCGCCGTGCACCGCCGGGTAGGCCGCCGTCACCCGCACCGCCTCGGCGACCAGCACCGCTGGGACCGGCCGCATCGAGACGATCATCGGCCCACGCACCGAGCCGGCCTCGCGGCAGCGCACCGACGTCCGGTACATCGCCACGTTCACCCCCTGCTCGATGTGGCGCAGCGGCACACCCGCTTCGGCCAGCGCCCGCTCGAAGGTGAAGCTGCACCCGATCAGGAAGGTCACCAGATCCTCGCGCCACCAGCCGGTGACGTCCGTGGGCTCCGCGACGAGCTCGCCGTCGGTGTAGACGCGGTACAGCGGGGCGTCGGTGCGCACGTCGCCGTCGATCAGCGGACCGCTCACCGCGCCCGCGTCGAGCACGTCGAGGACCGGGCACGGCTTCGGGTTTCGCTGGGCGAAGAGCAGGAAGTCCCAGGCCAGGTCGGCCGGGACGGAGATCAGGTTGGCCTGGGCGAAGCCGTCGCACCAGCCGGTGGTCGGGGTGACGAGGCCGGTTCGGAACCGGGCGCGGGCGTGGGCGGGGATGAGCGATCGGGTCACGGGCCGTCCTTCCACGCGGGTGGGACGAGGGTGAAGCGGACGCGCTGGCCCGGCCGGACCTGCGCTGCCCGGTCGACGTCGGCATCGAGGACGACGGCCACCACCGGGTAGCCGCCGGTCACCGGGTGATCGGCGAGGAACAACACCGGCTCGCCGCCGGGGGGCACCTGGATCGCGCCCCGGACCACCCCTTCGCTCGGCAGCTCGGTGCCGTCTGCCCGGCCCAGCCGCCCACCGTCGAGCCGGATCCCGATGCGGTTGCTGCGGCTCGACGCGGTCCATGCCGTGCGGACGAGCGGAGCCGGATCCGTGATCCAGTCCGCCCGCGGCCCGAGGACGGCGCGCAGCGTCACTTCCCCGGCCGGCGGCGGTGCCACCGGGGCGAGGTCCACCAGTGGGAACGTCGGAGGCTCCGGACCGGTGGGTATCAGGTCGCCTGCCGCGAGCTCCGGGGGCCCGGTGCCGGACAGCAGGTCCGTGGCGCGCGAGCCCAGCACCGGGGCGATGTCGACGCCACCGCGGATCGCGAGATAGGTCCGCAACCCCGACGCCGGAACCCCGAGGGTCAGGACCTGCCCGGGGCGCAAGGCGAGTACAGCGTTGTGGCCCATCGGCGTCCCGTCCACATCGGCCGGGGTGGGAGCGCCGGTGACGGCGACCGTGAGGGCGGACAGGGCCCGCACGGCGAGGCCACCGAACACGCACTCGATCCCCGCGGCGACCTCCGCGTTGGCGACGAGACGGTTGGCCAGCCGGAGCGCGCCGCGATCGGCGGCACCTGAGCGGGCCACTCCGGAGGCGGCGACGCCCGGCCGTCCCAGGTCCTGCACCAGTGCGAGCGACCCGCTGTCCAGGATCTCGAGCCCGCGGACGACGGTGGGGGTGGGCTCGTGCCCGGCTCTGGGCCGGGGTTTGTCGGGAACCCGGTCGGCCACCACGAACCGCACTCGACCGCCGGGCTGCAGCAGCGCGGCGGGGTCCCGGTCGGCGTCCCACAGGACGGCGTCGGTGTGCCCGATGAGCTGCCAGCCGCCGGGCGAGGACCTCGGGTAGACGCCGCTGAACTCGTCGGCGATGCCCACCGAGCCGGCCGGGACCGACGTCCGAGGCTCGTCCCGGCGCGGCACGCGCAGCCGCCGGTCGCCGCCGACCAGGTACGCGAACCCGGGGGTGAATCCACCGAACGCAGCTAGCCACGGAGTCCCGGTGTGGGCGGCGACGACCTCGTCCTCGCTGAGCCCGGTCAGCTGCGCGACCTCGGCCAGGTCAGGCCCGTCGTAGACCACGGCGATCTCGACGGTCTCCCCGTCGGGGGGCTCGGCGGACGCGTCGACGGTGAGCTCCAGCACGGTCCGGCGCAGGGCTGCGAGGTCGGTGCCGGGGGTGGTGATGACCAGCACGGTGCGGGCGGCGGGGACGACATCGAGCACCCCGGCGGGCCGCGCTGCGCGGATCGCATCGACCAGTGCGAGGACCTCGGGCAACCCGTCGGCCTCGACCAGCAACGCGGCATCGCCGCAAGGCAGCGCCCTCATCCGGGCGCGCCTACGGCGAACGGGCGCGGTGGCAGGCCGGCGTCCTCGAGTGCCGCCCGCACCGCCCGGGCCATCACCACCGCGCCGGGGGAGTCGCCGTGCACGCAGGCCGACTCGGCGGTCACCCGAACGTCCGTCCCGTCCACAGCCGTCACGACCCCGTCGCGGACCATGCGCAACACCCGGGCGGCCGCCGCGTCCGGGTCATGCAGCAGCGCACCGGGCTGGGAATGCGGGATCAACGTCCCCTCCGGGGTGTAGCCGCGGTCGGCGAAGAATTCACCGACGGTGCGTAACCCCGCTTCCTCCGCAACCCGCAGCAGCGCCGACCCGGGCAGGCCGAGGACGGCGAACGCGGGGTCGTAGTCACGGACCGCCGCGACGACCGCCGCCGCCTGCTCCTCGTGGTGCACCACCGCGTTGTAGAGCGCGCCGTGCGGTTTGACGTAGCGAAGTTCGGCGCCGGTGACGCGGCACATGCCCTCGAGTGCGCCGATCTGGTAGACGACGTCGTCGGTGAGGCGGTCGGGCTCGACGTCGAGGAACCGGCGCCCGAAGCCCGCAAGGTCCGGGTAACCGACCTGGGCGCCCACCACCACCCCACGTCCCGCCGCCTGCGCGCAGGTGCGGCGCAGCGTGGAGGGATCACCGGCATGGAAGCCGCAAGCGACGTTGGCCGAGGTGACGACGGCGAGCATCGCCTCGTCGTCGCCGAGCACCCACCGGCCGAACGATTCGCCGAGGTCGGCGTTGAGGTCGATCATCCGCACAGCTTCACCCATCTGTCGAGCCGGCCGTTCTGGTGAGCGTAGGGATTGTTGAGCGATCCGGCAGCCGGCCATCGCCCGAGCGGTGACGGAGCTCAGCATGCAGGCAGGTTACGACGCCTGCAGCGGAACCAGGCGACACCTACGCCCTCCTTGGCAGGCCAACACGACCCTGATGGCGTCGTGACCATCGTTCGGGAACCCGGGACCGCACTCGGCACGGCTGACGGTTCTCAAATATCGATCAAGCGTCCAGCACCGTCCGCCGGTGCCGATGGCGCAGGGCGAGCGCCGTTGATCAGAGCTCGAGGTGTAGCCGAAGAGCGTTTTCAAGTGCGGTGACCAGATCGGTTGGCAGCGCGCCGATGCGCCGGCCCATCCGTGACGCGGAGACTGATCTCACCTGCTCGGCCTGGGCCTTGAAGTCCCGACCCAGACCACATGCGGCCGCCGGCAGGAAGACCTGGAACGGGTACACACGTGCCGTGTTCGAGGTGACGGGGACGACGGTGAGCACGCCGCGCCCCGAACGCTCGGCGGCCACATTGGCCCTGTCGTTGCTCACGATCACCGCTGGCCGGGTCTTGCTCGCCTCCGACCCCCGTGCGGGTTCGAGGTCGACCAGTCGGATCTCGCCTCGCCGCATCAGCGTGGGTCGAGCCCGTCGGCGACAGCGGATTCCCAGCTATCGGCATCCTCGGCGAATTCGTCCCAGGCCGCGGTATAGGACTCACTCAGGTCGCGAGCGCGGAGCAGCGCTAGCGCCTCTTGGAGCACCCCGGAGCGGGACGGGACACCATGGGAACTCGCGTATGCGTCATCGCTGCAGGTAGAGAGTGGTACAAAGAGCTTGTACTACAAGCTGTCCGTACTATGAACAGTTCGTGTTTGGAGGGCTGCTCGACACACCACTCTGACCGGCACATGGGCTCAGCTAGCAGCCACGAAATGCGCGTTGCGTCCCCGTCCCTCACCGCGGGCCAGCCCTTCCCCGTTCGCGGCGAGTCTCCTCAGCGTCGTCGAGACGTTGGGCTGTGCCATCCCGGTGAACGCCGCCACATCTCCGGAGGAGACCCTGCGGTGCTCGGCCAGCCAGGCGAGCGCCACGCGGCGGACGGTTTCGGTTGATCCGGTGCGAAACCACAGGAACTCACGCGATGGCGGCACTGCGCCATAGCGCCCGGCCGCCGCAGCCTTGGCCAGGGATGAGTTCAGCCGCCAAGCCTCGTCATGACGAATCACGAGCTGGTGACCATCCGCTGAGCACGACTCAGCTGCCTCGAAAGCCAACTGGGCACGCTGGGGGGAGGTTTGGAGGACCCGCGCCGCGGACCCCAGGGTCAGGAACGGGTGGCGCAGCAGCGCATCGAGCAACACCGCAACCCGCACGTCGCGACGACGCGGCGCGGGCTCGATCCGGGCGATGAGTCCGGCCAGCACGGGCAGGAGCGGCTCGCCCGTCAGGGTAGTGCGCACCCGCGGGCCGGCCGTCTGCTCGATCAGTGGCGCCCGGTGGCCTTCGGCGAGCATGGTCTGATACATGCGCGGGACACCGACACCTTGGCGGTCGACCAGCCGCAACGCCCGGAACAGGTCCGCCAGGGCGGGATAACGAGAGTGCCGGGTCGTCAGGACGTTGTCCGCGTTGACTCCGCCGACGAAACCGCCCGGACTGGTGACCTCGAGCGCGGCGTCCGCGTCGATCCAGCGCACGACGGTGGGCTCAGGCTGCAGCCAGTCCCGGTGAGTCAGGTGGTTGAGAACCGCCTCCCGGACGGCCCGCACCGGCAGCTGTCGCTGGCCCACCTCTACGAATCCGCGGCTCGCGGGGCGCACGGTGTTGTAGGCGTCCAGGCGGTCCTCAACGGCTGAGAGCGCCTCGATCAGGCTGGCGTCCGGCCGCGGGTCGTAGCTACCGATGACGTCCCCGCCGGATACGTCCAGGCGCGAGAGCACCAGCTGCGGCCTGGCTGAAGCGGTGAACAGAAGCGCGCCCGCCTGCGCCAGGAACCCGTCGGGACGGAGCACCCCGAGACGGGTGAGCAGGGAGGTCGCGTCGGCGGCGACGACGTCCGGGTCCTCCTCGCCGGCAGTCAGATATGCGCGCACGACACGCAGCGCCTCCTCCCGCACGTCGACGATCGTCTTCGGTGTTGGTGCGGCCATCGGGTCGACGCCGATCCGCTCGGCACGGTGGCGCCACCACTGCGCTCTGTCGACCTCCACACACCTGTCGCCCACGCGCCATCGCAGTCGGCGATCCCGGTCCTCCACCGGGTCGGGGCTCTCCGCGACAAGGAGCACCAGGAGGCGCACCCCGTGCAGCATGCGCACCTCGATGAGGGGTGCTATTCCGGTCAGATCGTCGAGGCGCTGGCGCAGCCATTCCTCATCGAGTGCAGTGCCCAGCGGCGCCCAGGTTCCGTCCTCGATGCCGAGAATCGCGGCGCCGCCGTTCGGGGTGTTGGCGAAGCAGCGAACCTCGCCGGCCAGGTGTTCCGCCGCGACCTGATTGGTCTTGGACGCTGGCAAGAGCCCTCCTGCGCGGTCACGGCGTCCGGCCTCCTCCTTGACATCGACACGCTCAGCTTCCACTCTCGTGGGCCCGCTACCAGCGGCCAACCGACCCAGCACGGCATCGACCACGGACCGAAGCTCCGCACGGGCATGCATCGGGTCCGGAAGCATTTGCGACATGTACATCGACGCCCTCACGTATAAGATTCAGCAGAGCTTAAGCTTATGGCCGCCTGGCTGGTCGACACAAGCGGCCGCAGCCACCGGGCGCCTACCGGAACCCCCCAGCGAACCCGGACATTGCTCATCGCCCGCCGCGAGGATCAGCTGCCACTACGGCACGAGGCAGGGCAGGTTCGGGCTCCGAGTCCGGGTCGGCGAGCCGAGCGTGCGACACCTCGTGGTCGGCCCGGATCGGGGCCGGGCGGGGCCGGCGGGCAGCGTACGGGGCTGCCCTCCCCGGTCAAGGGCGCCCACGGCGTCGCACCCGGTTCGCCGATCGGAAGCGCGCTGTCTACTTCACCGCCACGAGGCAGGACAGTGAGCAGCGGCAGGTCGAGCGCTACGCGCAGGCCGTTCGAGAGCAACTCGGCGAGGACGTGGCCGACTTGATGGGCGGGGGCTTCTCCGACTGGGAGGCGGCGCTGCGATTCACCGTCCGGATGGCCGCGGACCGGCCCTTGCTCGGCACTGGCAGGTGCATCTGGGCAGGGTGTTCGAACAGGCGGCCCGTGAGCACGCGGTCCGGATGGTGGCGGCCACGATCTTGCCGGAAGCCATGAAGATTGGCCGGTGGTGGCGGGCCGAGGTGGCCGCGGTCGACGTGCTCGGGTTGCTGGAGGATCGCACGAGACTAGTGGGAGAGGCCAGGTGGCAGGCGAGCCCGCTGAGCGAGCGTGACCTGCGTGACCTGCGCGGTAAGGCGGTTCACCTACCGGCGCCGCACCCGGATCTGCAGCTTGCGTTCTGGTCGCGGGGCGGGGCCGACCGGGTTATCGCGCAGGAGCCAGGCCTCCTGGTGTTCACGCCGGCCGATATGGTCGAGATCAGGTGACGGCCAGAGGGTGTTCCGCACCTGAACATCCACGCCGCTCGCCAGCCGATGGCGTTCCCATCCAGGAACCCTGGAGCAGGTCTGCCAGCAGCACGCACGCCGAGTTAGGTGAGGTCGTCGAACTCGCCGGCCTTGACGCCCTTGACCCAGGCTGCCATCTCGGCGCGGGTGAACAGCACGACGCCGGCGTTGGCGGCGTTGCTGTTGCGCACGGCGACCCGGCCGTCAGACAGGGCGGCGGCCTGGACGCAGGTGCCGCCGTTGCTGCCTCCGTCCTCGGTGAAGCTGCTGGTGCGCCAGTTCAGGTCGGTGAGGTGGTCTACCTGTGCCATGGTGGTGTCCTCCTTCGATGGGTTCACCTACCGGTAGCCTCTCATGGCTTCAGCAATCATATCGACGCTGTCCTCCTGAGAGCGTGCCAGCCGGGTCAACATGCCGAATCGCAGGGTCCAAGTGCGGACCCGGTCGCGGTCCTCAATGTATAACGCGCCAGCTGCACCCTCGGTGTAGCCGATGTCGGGGATCGGGTCGGGCAGGGTCAGGATGCTGAACGGGCCGTAGAGGCCGGGGCTGCCGCCGATGTCGCGGGGTAGCACCTGAATGGTGATGTTCGGCCTCTCTGCGACCTGGGCCAGCTTGCGGAGCTGGTCGTGCATCACGACGTGGTCGCCGATCAGCCGCTGCAGGATCGTCTCGTCCAGGACGAAGTGCAGCGCGGGTGGGTTGTTCCTGGCCAGTACCTGCTGGCGGGCCATCCGGGCCGCGACCCGGCGCTCCAGCTCGGCCGGATCGAACAGCCCGGGGTGGATCGAGGTGACCAGCGCCCGGGCATAGTCGGTGGTCTGCAGCAGGCCGTGCACGAGCTGGCTCTGGAAGTCGCGCATGGCGACAAGCCCGGCTTCCAGGCAGAGTAGCGGCTGGAGTATCTCGGGCACGTCCTTGCCGAACCCCTCCCACCATTCTCGCTCCCGCGACCCTGTCGCCAGCGTGACCAGACCGTCCCGCGTTGCGGCGTCGGCGCCACCGTAGGCGTCGAGCAGCTGCTCGACCTCGCGCGGCTTGACGTGGTGTTCGCGGTTCTCCACCCGGGACAGCTTGGAACGCGACCAGGTCCCCGGACCGCTCCGGAGCCGTTCGACGGCCTGCTCCTGGGTGAGGTCGGCCTGCTCCCGGAGCTGCTTGAGCGCCGCGGCGAGCTGCCAGCGGCGGACGACAGACACGCCCATGTCCATGCTCTGTGTCACGCGACCGAAGCTCCGATTCTCAGCGTCGTGCAGTACCCCATGCGGGTGAATTTTGGGCAGTCCAACTATACATCTGGACTGTCCGCTAGGCTAGCTGGACGAAACTACTGCTCCACACCGCACAGGAAGCGCACGATGCTAGCTGGGATCGACAACACCGCCGCTCGCGAGTACAGCAATGACGACCACGCCGGGCCGGAGGGTCCTGTTCCCGCTCCGCTGTTCGACCGGGAGAAGTACGAGCGGCTTGTCGCGGGCCTGATCGCGGACCTCGCTCCCCGCATGTTCGCCGTGGTCCAGGACTACGGCGACCGGGTCGACAGCCGGGTCGCCGCATGGGGCCTGGCGTTCGACGACTACGCCGAGATTGTCGGCGTCGATCGTGTCCTCCGGATAAGCGCCGCCTCGCCAGAACAGGCGCTGATCGGGTTCGCGCACCAACCAGACATCACTGCCCGGGTGGTCTGGGTCCATCCCGGACCGACCGAGGACGCAGACGTGATCGACTCGGCTTGATCCCGGCTACCGACCGAGCCCTCGCCCGCCCGTCAGCACGGGCACTCCGACCTCTGGTGGGACAAGGAGCAGCACGATGGTTGAGATTCTGGCTTCCCCCATGTGCGATGCTGTCTACGGTCGCCTGGCGTAGCGATCACATCGACCTTGTGATGCTGCACCGCGACGACCCGGCCGTACCCGCCGACGACGTCGCCGACGCGCTCATCGCTGAACTCGGACGCGGCCGCGTGTGGCCGATCGTCGGCCCGGCGACGGACATCGAACTGGCGGAGTCACTGGAGGCCACCGGCGTCGCCCTCAGCGCCAACGAGGTGGCAGCGTTGGACCGGGCACGCGAGCCGGGCGCAGGCCACGAGATCTGCCAGTGAGGACCAGATAGCGCAACGGACGGCGCGTAGTGTGACCTGGTGCGCTACTACATCCAGTTCACCGCCGGCACGGGCACACTCATGCTCGAGGCGCTCGATTCGCAACTCGAACAGCTGCGGGTTCGCTACGCCGACGACAGCGCCATGGTCCTGGAGACGAGGTCCCCACCTCTAAAGGTGGCGGCCGTTCCGTTCATCAAGAACGCGTTCGTCCTCATCACCGAGACCGGTCGCGGTGATCTCGACAAGGGCGTAGTGCAGCTGGGGCGAGTTGCGGAGAAGCGACAGTTCCCCCAGATCCCAGGAGCGGCCGGGCGCTTCCGCGTCATGGTGCACGTGGACGGCGCGCTGGCGCCCATCTCTCCCCGCGCCAAGTCGGCGATCGAGCATACGATCACCACCCGCACCGGGGCCCGGGTCGATCCCCGTGGTAATTGCCAGGAGTACTGGATCGTCGGCCGGCAGGACCTCAAGGACCTCATGCTCTGCGCCCGGCTGCCCAGAACGCAGAAGCCGACAAAGGCCAAGGGCGCCATCTCCCACGAACTGTCGGCGATGCTCGTGGCCGCATCACGCCCCACCCCGCAGGACGCCTTTCTCGACCCCTTCGCCGGGAGCGGTTCCTTCGTCTCCGCGCGGCTGGAACAACCCGTGCGGCAGGTGTGGTACTCCGACGTCGACCTGGGGCAGCATCGCCGTGACCTCGGTCCCCACCTCACCGGGAACAAGCGGGTACGCCTACTCGCCGAGGATGCGCTGACGCTGCCGAGCATTGACGACGGGTCCATCGATGTCATCGTCACCGACCCGCCCTGGGGGGAGCACGAGGACCTCGGCCAGCCCTACGACGAGTTCGCACGCGCCATCGGGTCGTCCTTCGCCCGAGTCCTGCACCTGCGCCGTGGCCGTTACGTGCTGCTCGTCAACCGGCGCAACGCTGCGACGATGACCGACGGTCTGGGGGCTGCGGGACTCCCGCCGGACGACGAGCACGAGGTGCTCGTCAATGGGCACCCTGCGACCGTCTTGATTGGCGAGCGCCCCCAAGGAGAGGTTGTTCACCAGCAGAGCGCGGAAGGCACTCGCGATCGAGCGGACGTCGCACGCTGAACACGCACGGCGCTGTGGGCTGCGATGCTGCGTTGGGTTCCGGCGCGCCGCGTGCTGCTGTGCGACCACCTGCACACCCAGGGGTACGCGGTGCTTGACGAAGCCCCCGACGAGAGAAGGCTGCCGGATGGTGCGGCGGGCGGCCGCTCGGGCTCAGGTGGCGTGGGTAACGTGGGTGGCGCGAAGCTGGTCGTGCAGCGAGCGGACGGCGGCGGGACGACGGGTGGGAGGAAGTGCGGCGAGGTCGTCTTCGAGGCGGTGCAGCACCAGCTCGCAGCGCCGGGAGCGCACGGTGGACAGCCGGTTCAGGGCAACCTGTGTGGTGGGTACCACCCGGTCCAGGTCACCGGCCGCGACCTGGGACCGGGCTAGCCACGCGGCGGCGAACACCACGCTGCGGGGGGTCCTGGCCGGATCGGCGGCGGTGCGCCCGAAGGCGTCCGCTGCGTCGTCGAGCAGTCCGCGGCCGTCGCGGGAGGAGACCGCGGTGAGAATGAGCCCACTCTCGGCGAGCTGGGTCTCCAGGGCACCGGAGTCGAACCAGGCCAGGTAGGGCGGCCGGGTATCCAGCGCTCCGGGGGTGTCGAGCAGGGCACGCGCCTCCTCGGCGGCGGCGTGGAAGCCGCGCGCGTTGCCGACCGCCGCCTGGGCTTTGGCGAATCCGCTCGCGGCCAGCGCGCGCACTACGGTCGGGGCGGACCGGGCGACCTCGTGCGCGGCGTTGGCCAGTTCGACCGCGTCCCGGGCGGCCCGGCCCAGCTCGACACCATCGCCCAGGCGGCCCTGGATCACCCGCCACGAGCCCAGGTCGGACAGCAGATAGGTGCCCACTGAACGATCTCCGGCAGTATGCGCGGCGTGCAACCCGCTGATGCCATAGCGCTGGGACAGGCCGTGCCGGCCGGCGTCCATGGCCATCCACGCGGCCAGTTGCGCCAGTTGCGCCCATTCGGCGAGCAGCCGGTTGGCCACCGCGCTGCTGGTGAACCGGGCTTGGCGCAGCAGCTTGGCGACCCAGATCAGATGGTGGTGCACGAACCGCAGGTTGTCCTCGTTGCCGCCCTCGGTGTTGCCCAGGTTGCGGAGCCCGGCGGTGGTGGCGGCCACCGCGTCCACCGTGGCGGAGGTGACGGTGATGCTGCGCCGTGTGTTGGCCAGCGCGGCGAAGGAGTCACCCCGGATGCCCAGACGCTCGACGTAACCCCATGCGGGTGCGGTGAGCGAGGCCCCGCTGACGGCGAGGAAGATGCGTCGGTCCATCCCGATCGAACCTCCGGTGTGGCGGAGCCAGTCGTCCAGGACCCCCACCGTACCTGCGGCGCTCCACGGCAGCTGCAGACCATGATCGGCGGGTACCCAGAACTCGGCGGGTTGCGCCCGACCCGACCACAACTCGACCACGGAGATCTCACGGTCCAGCGCATCGGAGATCAGGTGCGCCACCACGGTGGGCAGCGGACCCCGGGGCAGCCGATCCTGGTTCAGCCATTCCGAGGCCGTGCTGCGCCCCACCGAGCCCGGCCCGAACAGGCCGTTGACCGCCCCGGCCAACTGGTTCGGCGACCAGCCGAGTTCGGCCAGCAGCGTCCCCAACACCGCATTGCCCCGCTGATTATCCCCCATACCGCTCTCCCCTAGCCGAATGACCACAACCGGGCTCTGAGAGTAACCAGCCACCGGGGGAGTTCGGGCCTGTTTCTGTGCCGACTTCACGGCCGCAGCACGGCAAGTCGACACGGCGGCGGGCCGATCGGCCCGCCGCCCGCAGCGTGCTGAACGACCGCCAAGCCCACGACCTTACCGAGACGGTGAACGCCTGCGCGCTGGGAAGCCGCGCCATCCCCGCACCGCTGCGAGCCGACCTCTCAGCAGCACTCGACACCAGCGAAGCGGTACTCACCCGCACCCCTCAATCGCCACCCGGCCAGCACCCGACCGGCACGATGAACACCGCACCAGCTGACGATCCGGACCACGAGGTGCTGTCTGGCGCCTTGGGGATGTCGCTGACACCATGGACCAAATCAGGCGAGTACGGCACCGCGCCGGGGTGGTCGCGGAAGTGACCGTGGGTGATCCGGTGGTCGCGGTCGCCGAGGCGCCCGGGCAGGCGGGGAATCGGTGATGGCAGACTCGGCGACGAAAAGCAGCTCGCGGCCGGCGGCGTCAGCCGCGGGGCAGCTCGTCGATCTCCTGCCCGTAGACGTCCTCGGTGGCGCCTGACGGATCGCAGAAACAAGCTCTTCCGAGCGCATACTGTAATGAAGCTCGGCGGCGTCGAGAGCCGTGAGTTTCCAGGCATTCTCGACGCGGACGCAAGGTCTAGCTGAGTGTCATGGACCGGCCTGGATAGTCGAACTCGCGGACGCGGACGCCCGCGAGGAACGCCCTCCACTCGGCCTTGGTGAACCTGAGAGTCGTACCGTCGCTGATCGCTCGTAGGAGGGTGGTTCCGCTCCCGCTGATTTCCACGGTCACCGCGTCGTTGCTCGCGGCAGGAACACTGCCCGCGAACTCGGCGAGCATGATGGCCCACTGCTCGCCGGTGACGCTGATCATCGGGCCTTCGCCGCGGTCCTTGGTGTCCCGGATACGGACGAGGCCGCCGGGCTGATCGAAGTTGATCTCGACGCACTCCCCCGCGGGCCCGCTCAAGCTCGACTTGAACCACCCACTGGTCCCGGGGGTACCCGGCTTCTGCGTGATGGTGGTGTTCATGCGGTCTCCTTGCGGGTGTGGCGGATCAGTGCCAGTGAGTCTTCCCTGGTCAGGGTTTGGTCCATCGTCTCCACGAAGCTCGCGGTGCACTCCCGGACTGTAGCGCGGCGATCGATGATCGTGTGCGAGCTGATGGTCTCCTGCCAGAGCAGGTCGGGCAGTCGCGGCGAGTCGAAGCTCAGGATCGTCAGGGGATATCCGGTCAGCGGGTGGGCACCGGCGGCGAAGGGCAAGATGCGGACCTCGACGTGGTCGTACTTGCCTTCGATGATCGTGGCGAGGTGTTCGAGCTGGCGCGCTTGCACGGCACGGCTGCCGATCTCCTGCAGTAGGGCGGCCTGGTTGATTATGGCCGCGAGGCGTAGCGGGGTGTCAGCGTCCAGCCGTGCTTGGCGGGCCAGCCGGGACTCCAGCCGGGGCCCGACGTCCACCGAGCGGATGTAGGGCGAGCCCCCTTTGAACGTGGCTCGGGCGTAGTCGGCGGTCTGGAGCAGGCCGGGGATGAGCTCTGCCTGATAGCTGCGGGCGCTGGTGGCTCCGGCCTCCAAACCGAGGAAGCGCAGGAACTCCTCGGAGTGGAGGGTGGAGTAGTCGTGGTACCACTCGCGCTGGTCGGCTCGGGCTCGGATCGTGTCCAACTCCGCCAGCTCGTCGGTGGACATTTCGTAGACCTGGGCCAGGTCGGTGAGCTTGGCGGCGGTGAGGCGCCGCTTGCCGCCCTCGATCACCGAGAGGTTCGTCCCGCCGATCCCGGTGGTCTTGCCGACGACCGTCGCGGTGAGCCCGAGCTGCTCGCGGCGTTCGCGCAGCCGCAGACCCAGCTCCCATGCCTGAACCACGCTGGACGTCGTGCTGGTGGCCATACGCGCTGGGCTCCTTCCCGAAGTCACATGAGCACTCGCGGGAATTCTGCCCGGCCGCGGACGACAGGGGGCGGTTCGCAGGCCACCCTTCCGGGGCCGTCTTGGCGTGATAACTATCAGTATAGTACGATAGTTATCGTGAGCTTTTCTGGATCACTACTGGTCGATCTGGCTTCGTACGGCCCTCGCGCCCGCCGGGTGGTCGGCACCGGGTGGTCGTACCGTGATCCCGAACCCGGAGCGAAGGTCCGTGTTGTGGCGCTCCATGGCGACGAGCCAGGATTCCCGCGGAGCGTTCGCGCGCCCGGCAGACCGGCAACCCTGCGGGCCTGCAACAGGGCTGGATATTGGCTCGCTGGTCGCGCGCCGGACGACATCGCGCTGGGCGCAACTCTCCGACCGCCGATCGCATTCCGCAGCGACATACCCGGTGATCCGCAGAGCCGACGGCGGCCCGGCGGTGTCCCCCGACCTGCCGGGTCGCCGTCTCCCAATCCCATTCGGGGACGCAATGACCGAGCAGCGCAGAGCAGCCACGACGCCGACGGCATGAAAGCTCGCCGTGCTCTCGTCGCATACCTCGCCACGACAAGAGGACGAACGATGAACAGCGTCGCTTTCCGCCCGGACGTTGCCCTGGACGCCCAGCACCGCCACCTGATCATCGACCTCGCCGCCACCCTCGACGACGAGGCCAGCTTGCGCGAGGCGGGGGGTGATCTTATGTTGCAGGCGTGTTTGAACGGCACTCGCCTCGCCGACGCCCACCCTTCGGTGCCGATCTCGCCGTACCAGCTGGCGCGGTACGCGCGCGCGGTGGCCGAGTTGGGGGTGCGGTCGGTGCACGTACACCCGCGTTGCGGCCAGGGCCTGGAGACGATCGAGGCGCACCATGTCGGTGAGGTGGTCGCCGCAATCCGCTCCAGCGTGGCGGCGATGGAGGTCGTGGTGCCCTCGGCGCGGTGGGTCGCACCCGATCCCCGCCGGCGCGTCGAGGCCGTGACCGGGTGGGGCCGGTTGGGGCTGGCCAAGCCGGACGTGGTTGCGGTCAGCGTAGGTGAGCAAGGCTGGTGGGAGATCTGCGCGGCGGCCTGCGCTCAGGGTATCGGCCTGGAGCTCGGGGTGTGGACGCCGGGCGACGCGGTGCGGCTGCGTCTGGCCGGGGTCCCGGCCGGGGTGGTGCGGGTGGTCGTGGATGTGACCGTGGGCGACCCGGTGGTCGCGATCGCCGAGGCGGTCCGGATCCTGCGCGCGTTGGGCCCGGTGGGGGTGCCGGTGTTGCTGCACGGCGAGGACAGCAGTGCCTGGTCGGTGTGGCGCTACGCCACCGAGACGGGTCTGGGCAGCCGGATCGGGTTGGAGGACGTGCTGGCCCGCCCGGATGGATCGCCCACCCGGGGCAACGCGGACCTGGTCGAGCACGCGCTGCGGATCCGGCCGGGAGGGTTGCCCGACGCTGCCTCGCCGGGTGTGGCGCCGCTGCGCTGAGGAGGAGCCATTGCCCGGTCAGGCGGGGAGTCGGCGATGGCGGACTCGACGACGAACAGCTCGAGGCCCGGGCCGGTGTCAGCCGCGCGGCAGCTCGTCGATCGCCTTCTGGATGCGCTTGATCGATACCGGGTAGCGGGTGCGCATCGGGTGTGCGTAGAGGCTGACGCGTAGCTCCTCGATCATCCACCGGATCTGGCGCAGTGCGGGCGACGGCTCCACCCCGGGCGGCAGGGCGGCGATCTCGGCGTCGTACTCGTCGGCGACCACGCGCACCTGCGCGGTCCAGCCGCCATCGCGTGCCGGGTCGGCGCGTAGCTTCTCGATCCGGCGCTCGACGGCCTCCAGGTAGCGGACGACGTCACCGAGCCGCGACGCACCGGCCGCGGTGGCGAAGCCGGGCCCGACGAGCGCGTCGACCGGGGCGGTGATGTCGGCCCGGGCGGCAGCCAACACCGGGGCGGTGAGTTCGCCGAGCTGGGCCTGCACCCGGTGCCAGCCGACGAGCACCGCGCGGACGCCGTGCAGCACGTCGAGGGTCGTGGAGGCCAGTTGCTTCTGGAACAGCGCCCGGAGCCGGAGGTAGTCCGGCTCGTCCCAGGCCGGCCCGCCGCCCGCGGTGATCAGCGCGTCGGCGGCGGCCGTGATGCAGTCCTCGAGCAGTGCCGCGACGGAGCCGTGCGGGTTGCGGGAGAGCGCGAGCTTGGCCGCGTTGTCCAACCCGCGTTGCACCTGCTTGGCCGGCGACGGCGTCTCCAGCAACAGCAGTCGCCGCGTGCCGCGCCACATGGCGGGATCGCGCTCGGCCGCGGTCGGGAAGACCCGGACGTCCACGGAGCTGCCCCGGTCGATAAGCCCCGGATGACCGGTGACGACATGGGTTCCGCGGCGGATCCGGTGCTCGCGCGGCAGTGCCCGATCTCCGGGGCGGCCGACGGACCAGGTCGTGAGGCCCCTACGCTCCAGCTCGACGCCGGCGGCGGCCAGCTCCGCCCGGACCTTCGGAGCCAGCTCGCGCCGCAACGCCTCCAGGTCGGTGCCCCGGGCGATCTCACAGCCGGTCTCGTCGACGACCCGGAACGTGACGCTCAGGTGCTCGGGGAGCCGGTCCAGCTCCCACGCCTCCCGGGGGATGTGCACCCCGCGCATCCGGCTGAGCTCGCGCTCCAGGCCGTCGAGCAGCGGTTCGTCCCCGGTCCGGAGCCGGGCGAGCACGGCGCGGGCATGGTCGGGTGCGGGGGCGAAGTTGCGGCGCAGCTGCTTGGGCAGGGTCTTGATCAGCGCGGTGACCAGCTCCTCGCGCAGGCCGGGGACCTGCCAGGTGAACGGCGTCGGGTCGATCTGGTGCAGTGCCGCGACCGGGACGTCGACGGTGACGCCGTCGGTGTGGTGGCCCGGCGCGAAGGCGTAGGACAACGGAAGGGTGAGCCCGCCGGCGTCGACGTGGTCGGGGTAGGCGCCACGGTCGACGGTGCCGGCCGCGGCCGTGGTCAGGAGTTCCGCGGTGAAGTCCAGGACCGCGGGCTGCCGCCTGCTGACCTTCTTCCACCACGAGTCGAAGTGCCGTCCCGACCCGACGTCGGCCGGGATCCGGGCCTCGTAGAACGCGACAAGGGTCTCCTCGTCGACCACCAGGTCGCGGCGGCGCGCGCGGTGCTCCAGCTCCTCGACGTCGTCGAGCAGCTCCCGGTTGGCGTGGAAGAAGCGGTGGCGGGTGTCCCAGTCACCCTCGACGAGCGCGTGCCGGATGAATAGCTCGCGCGAGACCTCGGGGTCGATCCGGCCGTAGTCCACGGTCCGGCCGACGACGATCGGGATGCCGTGCAGCGTGACCCGCTCGGTCGCCACGGCCGCGGCGCGCTTGCGCGACCAGTGCGGCTCGGAGTAGGTGCGCCTGATCAGGTGGCCGGCGAGCGGCTCGATCCACTCCGGCTGGATGCGGGCGACCGTGCGGGCCCAGAGCCTGGACGTCTCCACGAGCTCGGCCGCCATCACCCAGCGCGGAAGCTTGCGCGCCAGCGAGGATCCGGGGAAGATCATGAACTTGGCACCGCGGGCACCGAGGTACTCGCGGTTCGCCCCGCCACGCGCAGCGCCGGCGGCATCAGCCCCGGCCTCGCGCAGGCCGACCTGGGACAGCAGGCCCGCCAGCACCGCGGTGTGGATGCGGTCGGGTGCGGCGTCGACATCGTTCGGGGTCATCCCCGCATTGCGGACCGCGGAGCGGAGCTGGGCGTGCAGGTCCTGCCACTCGCGGATGCGCAGGTAGTGCAGGAACTCGTCGCGGCACAGCCGGCGGAACCGGTTGCCGGACAGCGCGTCGCGCTGCTCGGCGAGATAGGTCCACAGGTTACGGAAGGCGAGGAAGTCCGAGCCGTCCTCGGCGAACCGGGTGTGGCGTTCGTCCGCGGCCTGGCGCTGCTCGGTGGGACGTTCGCGCGGGTCCTGCACCGACAGTGCCGCGGCGATCACGAGCACCTCGCGCAGGCAGCCGGTGCGGTCGGCCTCGACCAGCATCCGGCCCAGCCGCGGGTCGACGGGCAGCGCGGCGAGCGCCCGACCGACCTCGGTGAGGCTCCGCTGCCCCGCCTTGGGTCCCTCGCTGAGCGCGCCGAGCTCGTGCAGCAGCGCGAGCCCGTCGCCGATGCTGCGGGCGTCGGGCGGCTCGACGAACGGGAACTCGCTCAGCTCGCCGAGGTCGAGTGAGATCATCTGGAGAACGACCGAGGCGAGGTTGGTGCGCAGGATCTCCGGCTCGGTGAACTCCGGGCGGGCGTCGAAGTCGTCCTCGCTGTAGAGCCGGATGCAGATGCCGTCGCTCGTGCGCCCGCAGCGGCCGGCGCGCTGGTTGGCGCTCGCCTGGGAGACCTTCTCGATCGGCAGCCGCTGCACCTTGAGCCGGCGGGAGAACCGGGAGATGCGCGCTGTGCCGGGGTCGACGACGTATCCGATGCCGGGCACGGTCAGCGACGTCTCGGCCACGTTCGTGGCGAGCACGACGCGACGGCCCCGGTGTGGGGCGAAGATGCGCTGCTGCTCGGCCGTCGAGAGCCGGGAGTAGAGCGGCAGGATCTCGGTGCCGGGCCACTCCCGTTTGCCCAGCGCCTCGGCGGTGTCGCGGATCTCGCGCTCGCCGGGCAGGAACACCAGCACGTCGCCGGAGCCCTCGCGGCGGAGCTCGGCGATCGCGTCGCCGATGGCGTCGAGCTGGTCGCGGTCGGGATCGGCGTCCGGATCATCGGGGTCGACGACCGGGCGGTAGCGGACCTCCACGGGATAGCTGCGGCCGGAGACCTCGACGATGGGGACGGGGTGCCCGATGGCGCGGGAGAAGTGCTCGGCGAACCGCTCGGGATCGATCGTGGCCGAGGTGATGATCACTTTGAGGTCGGGACGGCGGGGGAGCAGCTGCGTGAGGTAGCCGAGGATGAAGTCAATGTTGAGGCTGCGCTCGTGGGCCTCGTCGATGATCAGCGTGTCGTACTGGCGGAGCATCCGGTCGCCGGTCAACTCGGCGAGCAGGATGCCGTCGGTCATGAGCTTGACCAGCGTCTGGTCGCCGACCTGATCGGTGAAGCGCACCTTCCACCCGACGGCATGGCCGATCTCGGTGCCCAGCTCCTCGGCGATCCGGGCGGCGACGGTGCGCGCCGCGAGCCGCCGGGGCTGGGTGTGCCCGATCATGGCGCGCACGCCGCGGCCGAGCTCGAGGCAGATCTTGGGGATCTGGGTCGTCTTGCCGGAGCCGGTCTCGCCGGCCACGATCACCACCTGGTGGTCGCGGATCGCGGCCGCGATGTCGTCCCGGCGCGTGCTGACCGGGAGCGCTTCCGGGTAGTTGATCACGGGGACGGCCGCGCGGCGGCGCTCGAGCCGCCCCTCGGCGGCGGCTACCGCGGACCCGAGCCGGGCGAGGGCGTCGATGTCGCGGGCGCCGTCGAGGCGGCGACGCAGTTGGTCTGCATCGCGGAGTCCGACGGCGGCGATCCGCTCGGTGAGCGAGGCGATCAGGGGGGCGGCACCGTCCGGGACGGTGC